>JBIIFA010000144.1:0-4935 GCA_044237565.1 Flavobacterium sp. | reverse complement strand
GACCGAGCTTTTATAATGCGGATGCAAAAATACAACTATTTTTTATTCGAGCAATAGCTGATGTATATTTTTTTTTCTTTTTTTAATACGCCTTCGCAAATAACACTCTCCCAACCGATGGTTTACCAGTAAATACACAGCTTCCCACCTCTTTTACCCTGCCTAAAGGAATGCATCTTATGGTTGCTTTGGTCAAATCTTTAATTTTATCTTCAGACTCGGCTGTACCATCCCAATGCGCTGATACAAAGCCACCTTTGTTGTCTAAAATCGATTTAAACTCTTCAAAACTATTAACTTCTGTAATGTGGGTGTCCCGATAATTCAAAGCTCTATCGAACAAATCTTGCTGAATTTGCGCCAATAAATCGCTAACATAGATTTCAATTCCGTCTTTCGAAACAATTTCTTTTGTCAAAGTATCTCTTCGTGCTACCTCAAAAGTTCCGTTTTCTAAATCTTTTGGACCTACAGCAATTCGGATTGGCACCCCTTTCAATTCCCATTCAGCAAATTTGAAACCTGGCTTTTGAGTGGTTCTATTGTCATACTTTACAGAAACATTCAATTTTTTTAATGCCATAATTACGACATTTACAGCAGTGGAAATTTCTTCAAGTTGCTCGTCTGACTTATAAATCGGAACAATAACCACTTGAATTGGTGCTAAATTTGGAGGCAATACCAATCCTTGATCATCAGAATGCGTCATTACAAGCGCTCCCATCAATCGGGTTGAAACCCCCCAAGAAGTTCCCCAAACATATTCTTGCTTCCCTTCAGCAGTTGCAAATTTAACATCGAATGCTTTGGCAAAATTTTGACCTAAAAAGTGAGAAGTTCCCGCTTGCAATGCTTTTCCATCTTGCATTAATGCTTCAATACAATAGGTTTCATCCGCACCAGCAAAACGTTCTGTTTCAGTTTTCAATCCTTTTATAACTGGAATTGCCATAAAATTCTCAGCAAATTCAGCATAAACGTGCATCATTTTTTCTGATTCTTCTAATGCTTCCGCTTTTGTTGCATGTGCCGTATGTCCTTCTTGCCATAAAAATTCGGCAGTTCTAAGGAACAATCTCGTTCTCATTTCCCAACGAACCACATTAGCCCATTGGTTTATTAATAAAGGTAAATCTCTATACGATTGAACCCAACCTTTATACGTAGACCAAATAATAGCTTCACTTGTAGGACGAACAATTAGCTCTTCTTCCAATTTTGCATTGGGATCAACCATTAATTTTCCTGGTTTGTCAGGGTCATTTTTTAACCGGTAATGGGTAACAATTGCACATTCTTTGGCGAAACCTTCTGCATTTTTCTCTTCTGCCTCAAACATACTTTTGGGAACAAATAATGGAAAATAGGCATTTTGATGTCCTGTTTCCTTGAACATTCGATCTAATTCGGCTTGCATTTTTTCCCAAATTGCATACCCATAAGGTTTTATTACCATACAGCCACGTACACCCGAATTTTCGGCAAGGTCAGCTTTGACTACTAACTCATTATACCACTTTGAATAATCCTCGGATCTTGTTGTTAAGTTCTTGCTCATGATGAAATAGTTTGGCACTAAAATTGTTTAACTTATTTTAACTAAATAGTTCGACAAAACTAACTATTTTTGTAATGACCAACAATAAAAATGCGTTTATATGAAAACTAATTATTTTTCTTCAGCAAAATCAATCTCAATTTTTACAATAATTGGACTGATAAGTTTGGTAATGGCTTCCTGTGGATCCTACAAAAACAGTTCGTATTATGATAGAGATGGTATTTATGGTTCAGATGAAACAAGCAAAGACAATAATGCTGCCAGTAATGATGCTGATAAATACAGGGATTACTTCAGTTCTTTAAGAGAAAACGATCAACAAGAAGAAGTTTTCACAGATGTGGAAAATTATACAACTTATCAAGACACCATAAATAACAAAAATAATTTTACAGAAAGCTATTCTTCAGGATATGGCGGTTGGGGTAGTAACCAACAGCCAATTAATGTTACTATATATGACAACAATTGGGGATGGAACAATTGGGGCTGGAACAATTGGGGCTGGAATAATAACGGCTATGGTACCAATTGGAATTATGGCTGGAATTGGAATTTAGGTTGGAATTCTTGGTACGGCCCTTCTATTGGTTATGGTTGGGGTTGGAATAATTGGTATGGACCAAATTATGGTTACTATGGTTGGGGATATAATAATTTTTACAATGGATATTATGGCAATTATTATGGTGGTTATTATAATGATAATTATTCTTATAGTAACGGAATTAGGGGCCGTTACCGAAATGACAATGGCAGGTATTCTATCGAAAGAAGTAATAATGACGTTAGAAATAATAATACAAGAGTGAATTCTGCGAACAATACTATTCGTAATTCAAATTCGGTAGCACCTCGAAGAAACGAATCAATATCTCCTAGAAATTACACCCCAAGAGGAGAAAGTGCAAATCCAAGAAATTATTCTCCTACAAGAACCGAGAATAACTCCCCTAGAAACTACACCCCGTCCCAACCTGAAACGCCAATAAGATCCGAAACACCTACGCCTAGAAGCGAGAATGTAACACCTAGAAATTATACTCCAACAAGATCAGAATCTCCAAGCCCAAGAAGTGATAGTGGAAGCACTAGAAGTTATACTCCAAGTTCAAATTCTGCTGGAAGTTCTGGTGGTGGAAGATCATCTAGCTCAGGTGGAAGAAGATAAAACAGATTAACCATTTGAAGTTATTATAACCTTTAATTAATTGAAATAATGAAAAAATATTTAACGTTAATCATTATAGGTCTAGCATCTACAACAATACAATCACAAGATATAACTGATGCGTTGCGATTATCTCAAGATAATCTTAATGGAACGGCTCGTTTTAGAGCCATGAGTGGCGCATTTGGAGCACTTGGTGGCGATTTTTCATCCTTGAATGTAAATCCTGCAGGATCAGTAATTTTCTCAAACAATCAAATCGCTTTGTCTTTGAATAGTTTTGGAATAAAAAATAATTCTAGCTATTTTGGTACTTCTACTAATGAAAATAGTTCTTCATTTGATTTGAATCAATTTGGAGGTGTTTATGTGGTTAAAAATGTTGACAAATCGAGCGATTGGAAAAAATTTGGCTTTGCTTTGAACTACGAAAATGCAAATAATTTTAATAATTCTATTTTTTCTGCTGGAACAAATACCTTACATTCTGCCGGAGAATATTTTAGATATTATGCAAACCTAAACGGCGGGGTATCTTTGACAAATCTGCAATTAAAAACTGGAGAAAACATAACCGATTTGTACGATTATTTAGGTTCAACTTATGGGTTTGGTGCGCAACAAGCATTTTTAGGCTACCAGGGGTATATTATTGAGCCAGCAAATAATTATAACGAAAGTTCAAATAGAAACTATGTTTCATTAATTCCCACAGGAGGAAATTATTACCAAGAGAATTACATTGAGTCAAATGGATATAATGGAAAACTTAGTTTTAATGCTTCTGGACAATATAAAGATACATTTTTCTTCGGAGTTAACGTTAATGCTCATTTTGTAGATTACACACAAACTTCAACTTTCTATGAAGAAAATTCAAACAATCTACTTTCGGGAGTGCAACGTTTTCGATTTGAAAACGAACTGACAACTCGTGGAAATGGGGTGTCAATTCAGTTGGGAGCAATTGCTAAAGTTTCAAAAGAAGTTCGATTGGGTCTGGCTTACGAATCACCTACATGGTATGAAATGAATGATGAATTAACTCAAGGATTGACAGCAGTTAGCGCAGACGCTTTGGGTGAATTACCAACAGATTATGTTAATCCTAGAATAATTAATATTTATGATCCTTATCAATTACAAACCCCTGGAAAATGGACGGGAAGTTTTGCTTACATTTATGGAAAACAAGGCCTATTGAGTATTGATTATTCTTTGAAAGATTACGGAAGTACTCAATTTAACCCTAGAAATGATTTCAGAAATGCCAACAGAGACATCAGTGATTTGTTAGGATTATCAAGTGAATTACGTATTGGAGGGGAATATAGAATCAAAGAATTAAGCCTAAGAGCCGGATACAGAACAGAACAAAGCCCTTATAAAAATGGAAATACAATTGGTTTAATAGGTTTTTCTACAGGTTTTGGATACAATTTTGGTGGGACAAAATTAGATTTAACTTACTCCCACTCGGAACGTGATTCTCAAAAACAATTTTTCAACGTAGGGATGACCGATAAAGCAAATATAAATACAAAGAACAATAATATAACAATGACATTGTCATTTGAAATGTAAAAAGAGAGAATGTTAATACATCCTCTCTTTTATACTTAATGAATTAACCTTATTGATTCCTAAATTATTAATACTTGTGTGAGAACAATTAATTAAAAGTACCATAAGTAAATTATACTTATACCAATCTTATTACTCCTATAACTAAAGCTACAGCAAATATTTTTGACACACTAAGTTCAAAAGCTTCGAAACTTTCATTTTCATTTACCAATAAAATATGATCTGAATCTTTACCTTTTTTGATTCTTTTGACTAAAGAGCCCTGAGCTGTTTCTATTACATATACTTTATCCCACTGAAAAAATAAATCATCTAACTTTAGCGATTTGCAAGCCACAATATCTCCATTATTATATTTTGGATACATTGCATCTCCCTTTACTTGAACTAAAACATCAGCATCTTGAAATATAGGTATCACAAACTGTTCGTTTTCGAATTCCATTATTTTATGATCAATAGAAACAAAACCTTCCGAATAATTAGACGAAATAGGAGAATTTGTCCTCCCTTTAATGCCTCTTTGTTTACCTCCAAAGGAGTTCTTAATCATATTGCCAGTTCCTGTCAACAACCATTCTGGATTGATATCAAAACATTTAGAATAAACCAA
>JBIIFA010000034.1:0-13779 GCA_044237565.1 Flavobacterium sp. | reverse complement strand
TGGAACCGCAACTTTAGGTTTCCCAGCATGCATGAATTGTAACAAAGCCATTTGCGCAGTCGCATCTTGACAAGCTACACGGTCTGGCGCGAAGTCAACATAATCAACTCCTTTTTTAAATGCTTGTGAAGGCGTTCCTTCCCAAAGGTGTGAATATAAAATTTTCTCTGTTAATGTTAATGGTCTTCCAACGATTTCTCTTGCTTTATCAACGCGAGAAGACATAGTGTCGTAAACCTTTTTAATCATATCAATATCAAAAGCCATAGTAATCTGTATTAGTTTATTAGGTCACAAATTTAAACAATTCCAATTAATATTAAAGATATTTTAATAAAAGTAGTATTTGAAGTGATTATTATTTGTATAATATCGATTTACGGTATTTTTATTGCGATAAAATTAAAATAAAATTAAAATATTATAGTATTGCTAAATAAAACTAGTATTATTGTCAAATTCGAAATATCGTCAGTCTAAATAATTGCAAGAATCATTCTAAATACGGCTATTTTAATTAGACACATTATTAAAAGGAATGGAAAATAAGACCCATTTGATTAGGAACACAAATTTTGCCGATTATTTTAGCGATTTCAGAAATAGAAAACGTAAATATCAAATAAATATTAAACACCTGAATATCAAAGTTTAAGTTTTATTTAATGCCAATTTCATAAAAATTATCTTAACTTTAATAGCTCCCCATTAATCGAATTGAATTTCAAATTATAAATCGATTCTTGATGAAAAAGTTACTGCAATTATTAATTTTTCTGATTTTCTTATCAATTCCCGTTGCTCGTCCCCAAGAAGCAAGTGATATTGTGAAAAAAGCAGACGAAAAAGCAAAAGGAAAAACATCGATTGCGAATATTACAATCCAAACTATTAGACCCAACTGGAATAGAGAAATGACAATGAAGGCTTGGATGAAGGGAAACGACTATGCCTTGCTCCTATTTTTGTCGCCTGCCAAAGAGAAAGGAGTTATTTTTTTGAAAAGGAAAAAAGAAGTTTGGAATTGGGTTCCTTCGATTGAAAGAAACATAAAAATGCCCCCATCGATGATGAGTCAAAGTTGGATGGGAACGGATTTTACCAATGATGATTTGGTTAAAGAGGCTTCTGTTTTAGACGATTACAATCACTCCTTTTTGGAAGATACCACGATTGATGGCAAAAGTTGCTATAAGATTCAGTTAATTCCCAAGCCAAAATCGGCAGTAGTTTGGGGAAAACTGATTCTATTTATCGACAAACGAGATTTCATTATGCTTCAGGTAAACTATTTTGATGAGGACAATACCTTAATAAATTCGATGTATTGTAGCAATATAAAAATGTTGGGTGGACGATTATTACCCGCAAGAATGGAAATGATTCCGTCTGATAAAAAAGGATACAAAACGGTATTGATTTACAACTCATTGCTCTTTGATTCGCCAATGGAAGATGCTTTTTTTACTACTCAAAATATATATAAAATAAAATGATTGCAAAATTAATCTGGAGGAATCTTTGGCGCAACAGCCGACGAACGCTAATTACGATTGCTTCCATTGCCTTTGCGGTTTTATTTTCGATTTTGATGCAATCCTTTCAAAATGGGGTGTTTAATAACCTGATAAAGAATGTCGTAAATTATTATTCTGGATATATTCAAATTCATCAAAAAGGATATTGGGACGAACAAATACTGGACAATAGTTTTGAAACAAACGAAGCACTAATTGCCAAAATTAATTATAATTCCTCAATAGTGGAAGTGGTTCCGAGATTAGAATCTTTTGTTTTGGCTTCCTATAAAAACAATACTAAGGGCTGTTTGCTCGTAGGAACAGATGCGGAAAAGGAAAATAATTTAACAAAATTAAAGGGCAAAATACTATCGGGTACTTATTTTGAAAATAATGAAGAAACTGTTTTGATTGCCGAAGGTTTAGCAAAACGCCTCAATATTAAAGTAAACGATACTTTGGTGCTATTTGGGCAAGGATTTCATAGTGTTATGGCGGCAGGAAAATATAAAGTAAAGGGAATACTTCACTTGGCTTCACCAGAAATGAACAATGCTTTTGTCTATTTACCGTTAATTGCAACACAATCTTTTTTGAGTGCCAATAATAGAGTGACTTCCATTTCTTTGGGAATTGATGCTCCCGAAAATTTGAGTTTGATAGCATCTGATATTTACAAAAAAATTGGTCAAAAATACGAAGTTATGTCTTGGCAGGAAATGATGCCTGAAATTGCCAATCATATAAAAGCGGATGGTTTTTCGTTTTATGTATTTTCTGGAATTTTGTATCTCATTATAGGATTTGGACTTTTCGGAACCGTTTTAATGATGACCGTTGAACGGAAATTTGAATTTGGAATGCTGATTGCTATTGGAATGAAGAAATCTAAATTGAAATTGATGTTGTTGGGAGAAACTTTTCTCATTACTATTTTAGGTGTTTTATTTGGGATTTTGTTGAGTTTCCCGATTGTATTGTATTGGAGTGAAAACCCAATTCGATTGCGTGGTGAAGTTGCAAATGTGTATGAACAATTTGGGTTTGAAGCGCTATTTCCCACAGAAACCGATCCTTCCATTTTTATCAGACAATCGTTTATTGTATTAGTTATGGCATTGCTTATTGGTTTGTATCCGCTTTGGCAGGTTTCCCATTTGAATCCTGTGAAGGAAATTAAAAAATAGTTTGAACGATAATTTAATATCGGTAAAATGTTACTAAAAATTGCAAGTAGAAATATCTGGAGAAGTAAAAAAAGAAGCTTGATAATCATTACTGCTGTCAGTATTGGTTTGTGGGCGGGAATTTTTTTGATGGGTTTTTATAATGGAATGATTGAGCAACGAATCAATATGGCGATTACAAGTGAATTATCGCACATTCAGTTGCATCATCCCGAATTCAGGAAGGAATATGACATTCAATATCATTTGCCTAAAAGTTCAAAAATGCTACGGAAAATAACTGAAGACAACATGGTTCAAGCTGCAACAGGACGAATAATTATCAAAGGAATGATTGCATCTGCATCGGGAAGTAGCGGAATAACTATCAATGGTATTTTGCCAATTGATGAAAATCTGACAACAAAACTTCGTCAAAAAATAAGTATTGGAAGTTATTTTAGTCCGTCAAAAACGAATGAAATTATGATTAGCGAGAGGGTATCGAAAAAGCTAAAATTGAATAAAGGCAAAAAAACAATTCTAACTTTTCAAGATAAAGAAGGGAATTTGGCTTCATCGGCATTTAGAATCATCGCCATCTACAAAACCATAAATGCACCTTACGATGACAACAATGTATTTGTGAAAAACACTGCAATTGATTCACTGGCGGGAATTCCAAATGAATTTAACGAAATTGCCATTTTGCTAAAATCGAACCAAACATTACAAGAGAGTTCAAATAAACTAATTCGGATTTTCCCAAAAGTAGAAATCAAAAGTTGGAAGGAAATTGCACCCGAATTGGGTTTGACAATTTCAGTGGGCAATCAGATGGTTTATATATTTATGGGGATTATTTTATTGGCTTTAGCGTTTGGAATTGTAAACACGATGATGATGGCAGTTTTAGAACGAACCCGAGAAATTGGAATGTTACTCGCTTTGGGAATGAATAAATTCAAAATATTTATGATGATTCTCTTGGAAACTTTTTTTCTAATATTGTCGGGATGCCCAATTGGAATTGCCCTTGCATTAGTTACGATTGGAATTACCCAAAAAACAGGAATTGATTTGACACAATATGTCGATGTGTATTCAAATTTTGGTTACAGCCATATTATCTATCCAAATTTAACTCTTACTCAATTGGAAACCGTTCTGATACTTGTGATTTTTGCGGCTTTTATATCGGCGCTATTTCCAGCCAGACGCGCCTTGAAATTAAATCCTGCTGAATCTCTAAAAAAATAAACTTATGAAAGATACCGTCATTGATGTACACAATTTATCAAAAATATACGATGAAAAAACCATTCCAGTTTATGCATTGAACAAGGTACATCTTCATATTACTCGAGGGGAATTCACCGCAATTAAAGGACCATCGGGTTCTGGAAAAACCACTTTACTGAATATGCTCGGAGGTTTGGATGTTCCTTCAGATGGATTTGTAGCAATAAACGGGACAAATGTAACCGAATTAAAAGGCAACGAATTAATCGATTTTCGGCTCAATAATATCGGATTTGTGTTTCAATCGTATAATTTAATTCCTGTGTTAACCGCAAAAGAAAACATAGAATTTATAATGTTGTTACAAAAACGTTCCAAAAAAGAAACAGAACAGCGGGTTTTTGAATTGTTAAAACAAATTGGCTTGGAAGACAAAATCAACAAAAGACCAAGTGAATTATCGGGTGGTCAGCAACAAAGAGTGGCTGTCGCAAGGGCATTGGCGCCAAAGCCACAATTCATTTTAGCCGACGAACCTACTGCAAATTTGGACTCCGTATCTGCAGAAAATTTGTTGGATATTATGTTAAAACTCAACCAAGAAGAAAATATGACCTTTGTATTTTCCACACACGATCAAAGGGTAATCAATCGGGCAAGGAGAGTGATTACGCTCGAAGATGGAAAAATAGTTGCCGACACTTCACCAACGGTTATCGAACATCCAAAAGACGAAAATGAAATATTTTGAAAACTGCCAATTTCATAGTTTACCTCTTTATATTTTGCTTTAGCACTACTGTAAATGCGCAATCGAATGAAATAAAACCTTCTTGGGTTTCTTTGAATGGATATGTGAAAAATATTCAAATCAATTCATTTATTCAGAAAATAGATTCAAATGCTTCCGCAAATTACTTTCACAATCGATTGAATTTTAAGTTTATAATAGCACCAAAATGGTCTGGAAGATTGGAAATTAGAAACCGAATTATTTATGGCGAACAAGTAAAAGAAACTACTAATTTCGGAAATACCATCAATCAATATGACGGACTTTTTGAACTTTCACACTTATGGATAAACGAAAAATCATTTATTTTTCACTCTGTAATCGATAGAATACTTGTAAATTATTCTGATAAAAATTGGAAAATCACGCTTGGACGGCAACGAATCAATTGGGGAATCACGAATATTTGGAATCCCAATGATATTTTTAACGCATACAATTTTTTGGATTTTGATTATGAGGAACGCTCAGGAAATGATGCTTTTCGAATACAACGAAATTTACAACACAATACCGAATTAGAATTTGCTTATAAACCTGGAAAAAAGGAAAATGAGCATACGGCTGCTTTTCTTTATAAATTCAATAAATGGAAATATGATTTTCAGTTCTTGGGCGGAATCGACAAAACCGATTATGTTTTTGGTGGCGGTTGGGCGGGAAACATCAAAGAGGCTGGATTCAAAGGGGAAATGAGTTATTTTATTCCTAAAATGAGTAAATTGAATAGCTATGAAAGTTTTAGTATTTCATTAATGGCTGACCAAACATTTCAAAATAATTGGTATGTTTCAATTGCTAGTTTGTACAATACCAATCCCAGTAATGAGATTACTTTTATCGAAAGTAACCCAAAAATAAATCTTTCTGCAAAATTGTTATTTCCTTTTAGATATACTTTTTATGCTACTGTTATCAAAACCATTTCACCAATAATGAATCTGAATTTCTCAACAATTTATTCCCCCGAAAAAAACACCTTAATTCTAATTCCCAACTATACTTGGAATGTTGCCACTGATTTTGATTTGGATTTTACGGCCCAGTCGTTCTTTGCAAAACAAGATAATTCCTATAAAAATCTAATTACACAGTTTTACATCCGAAGCAGATGGAGTTTTTAAAACATAAAAAAGCCTCAAAACTTATTTCTAAATTTTGAGGCTTTTCAATTATTTTATTATAACAAGGAATCGATTATTTTTTCAATTGAAATTCCTTCTGCATCAGCTTTGTAATTTTTCACCACACGATGTCTTAAAATTCCTGTCGCAACGGCTTTTACATCTTCAATATCTGGTGAGAATTTTCCGTTGAAAGCTGCATTGGCTTTAGCCGCTAAAATTAGATTTTGTGACGCTCTTGGTCCTGCACCCCAATCGATATAGTTTTTTACAAATTCATTTGAAAGCGCATTGTCAGGTCGGGTTTTGCTTACCAAAGTTACTGCATATTCAATTACATTGTCGGCAACAGGTATTCTACGAATTAACTGCTGGAAATCGATAATTTCTTGTGAATTGAACAATGGATTTACGGTAATATTCGCATCGGTAGTCGTGCTTTTTACAACCTGAACTTCCTCGGCAAAAGACGGATAATCTAATTTTATAGAGAACATAAAACGGTCTAATTGTGCTTCTGGCAAAGGATACGTTCCTTCTTGCTCAATTGGATTTTGTGTTGCCAAAACAAAATAAGGCAACGATAATTTATAATTATGACCTGCAATTGTAACGGCACGCTCTTGCATTGCTTCCAATAATGCTGCTTGCGTTTTTGGCGGTGTTCTATTAATTTCATCAGCCAAAATAATATTAGAAAAAATTGGTCCTTTCAAGAATTTGAATTGTCTGTTTTCATCTAAGATTTCACTTCCCAAAATATCCGAAGGCATTAAATCGGGTGTAAATTGAATTCTTTTGAAGTCCAATCCCAAAGCTTGCGCAATGGTATTAACCATCAATGTTTTTGCCAATCCCGGAACACCAACTAAAAGGGCGTGTCCGCCAGAGAAAATACTCAGTAAAATTTGATCTACAACTTCTTCTTGCCCAACAATTATTTTTGCAATTTCAAGTTTAAGTTCAAGTCTTTTTTGGACTAATTTATTTATTTCAGCTACGTCAGACATTAAAATATTATTTTAGATTTAGCCTTTCGATTATAAAATCTTAAAGCTAGAAACCGATAATTGAGATTGAATATTATTTCTTTAACCAATTGTTTGTAAAAACACAATCTCTATATTCGCCATTGATTTTGATATACGTCTCTTTGATTTTTTCATCAAACCACTTACCAATTCCTTTGATTTGTTTTTCTTTTAAAGCAATACTTTTGATTTTTAAATAATCTTTAGCATAATCAGCATTATGCTCATTGATACGATTTGTAACCGTTAAAAGTTTGAATTTCTTTTTTCCTGATTGGTCTTCTTCTGCCAATGGATTTGAAACTTCACCTTCTTTCAAACTAGAAACGTTTCCATACAAACTAGGATCCATTTTTGTCAATTCAAATCGAGTGTCTTGAGTTTTAGGATTAATTAAAACGCCACCATTTGCTCTTGTTTCTTTTTCATCAGACAAAGTTCTTGCTGCATCTGCAAATGTAATTTCCTTATCCTCAATTCTTTTTTTTATCAATGCAATTTTTTCTTTTGCCTCTTTTAATGATTCATCTGAAACTTTAGGAATTAAAAGTATGTGGCGCAAATCAATTTCTTGCCCTCTAATTTTTTCAACATAGATGATATGAAAACCAAAATCTGTTTCGAAAGGCTCCGAAATTTCGCCTTCTGCGAGACTAAAAGCCACATCTTTAAACTCTTTTACGAATGGTGTTTTACGAGTCATTTTATAAAAACCACCCGAGGATCTTGAACCTGGATCTTCAGAATACAAAACTGCTTTACTGAAAAAACTTGCTCCGCCTTGAATATCATTTTTGAAACCTTTCAATTTATCAATAACTTTTTGCTTTTCTTCGTCAGTAATTTTTGGTGTTACAACAATCTGTGCGACTTCCATTTCTGATCCAAAAACAGGTAATTCAGCAGTTGGGATTTTCTTGAAAAACGTACGAACTTCTTCAGGTGTAACTTCTACAGCATCAACAATTTTTTTTTGCATTTCTTCTGTCAACTTATTTTCTTTAAGAATATCAAAGAAATAAGTTCTGAATTCTTCCTCAGAATTCTTTTTGTAGTACTGAATTACTTTATCCAAAGTTCCCACTTGTTCAATCATGTAGTTCAATCTGTCGTCCATCATTTTCTTAACTTCATCATCTTTCACAACGATACTGTCTTGAATAGCTTGGTGCGCATACAATTTATCCTCCAATAATTTCCCTAACATCTGACATCTTGAAATGTCTTTTATAGAGTTTCCTTGGCTTGAAATTTCTAAATATCCTTTATCAATGTCTGAATCCAAAATGATATAATCGCCAACTGTTGCAATAATCCCATCAACTTTTTGTTTTGAAGTTGGAAGTTTTACTTTGGTTGAATCGGACGCTTTTTCCTTAATTACTTCTTGTGCATTTATAGCAAAGGAGAACACAGAAAAAAGGGCAATTAGAGCTGTTTTGGTATTTAAAAATTTCATATTTTTTTTGTTTAATGTCATCATCCGCTAAATCTTATTGGATTTTATTTCTTGTAATTTGTATTGTTATTTATTCTAAATACTTAAAAAACACTGCAATTGAAATTATTTTTATGGTTTCAATTGTTTTTTTACTTTTTCAAAAACCGATTGATTTACTTCGACTTTAAATTCGTTTTTCAAATCTTTAACCCAGTTTTCTTCTAAATATTGTTGGTAGTCATTGATTATTTTTCCCTTGCATTCTTCTAATGTTTTTGAACCTGCAGGTATCGTTTTATTTACTTTAGTGACAAAATAATATTCGCCATCTTTTATTATTTCAGAAATGCCCGTTTCAAATTTAAGGTTTTTAGGCAACACTTCACTTCCTTCTTCAAAGATGCCTACTTTTGACATTACATTTACAACGCCATCTTTAAGATTTAATTTTTCTTTGATGAAATCAGCCGTTTTATCTTGTTTCAATAATTTTTCAGCTTTTTTAATTACATCCAATTTTGTAGATGAAAGAATAGTTACGTCCAATCTGTTTTTCCAATTGTAATTTTTAAGGTTTTTATCATAAAAGCTTTTCAAACCTAAAGTATCTGTTTTCGATTTTGTCCAAATTTCTTTTTCCATTAAATCAAAAAGTAATAATCCATCACGATATTCGTCCATTACAGCTGAAAATTCTGGGAATTCATTTTCCAAATTATCATCATAATATTGAGCCAACTCTTGATCTACATAACTTTGATATAATTTATCAATCAGTTTCGCAATTGGTTTTAGCGTGTTTGGTGATTTTTGTTGCGCTTTTACATACGTTAAAAAAGAATTACCCGAAATAGATTTTACCTTATTAATTGTAAATAAATTTGCATTAAAATCTTTTACATTTGCAGGAACTTCCCATTTACCTTCGTAGAAATCTTTTGTAATTAATTTAGAAACTACGGCAAAATATTTATCATCTCTTTTAATGGTATATTTTTTTCTTAATTTTTCAGTCATTGAAGCCACAATCAATCTTGAACGGTCGTCTTTGCTAACTTTAGACTCTAAATCTGGTTGCATTTCTTCTATTGTTTTTACTGGATATTTATCAAGAAATTTTACAATATGCCATCCAAACTGACTTTTGAAAGGTTCGGAAATTGGATTTTCTTTTGTCAATGAAAAGGCAACTGTTTCAAATTCTTCAGAACTCAATTGGCCAGAACCAAATCTATTTAAAACACCACCTTTAGAAGACGATGATTTATCTTCAGAAAATTGCTTGGCTAAATCTTCGAATTTTTCTCCCTGTAGCAATTTTTTATAAATATCTTGGATCGTATTTTTTGGCTTATCAACATCAACTTTACCATCAGCGGCAGCTTCTGGATTTAAAATCATGATATGAGCAACTGCAACCTCGCCCCTATTGTCACGAATGTCTTCAACTTTTATCAAATGGTATCCAAAACGAGTTCGCACTGGATTCGAAATACTTCCTTTTGTAGTTTTATAAGCTGCCGTTTCAAAGGGATAAACCATTCTAAAAGCAGAGAAATATCCTAAATCTCCTTTGTTTTCTTTTGCAGATGGATCTTGAGAATATTCCGTAGCTAATTTTCCAAAATCTTCCCCAGCATAAGCTCTTTTTCGTAGGTCAAAAATTTGATTATACACTTTCAAAGTATCTTCTGGAGTTGCATTTTCGTCAACCATTAATAATATATGAGCGGCTTTAATTTCTTTTAAAGAACGTTTATATCCTTCGTCAATAAGTTCTTTTGTTACTTTTGAATCTGACGTATAATTTTTAGAAAGTTGCGTTCTGTATGACTTTAACTCGTTTTGGTATGAAGTTCCGTCTTGCAATCCTAATTTATATGCTTTATTGATTTTAAGTTTGTATCCAACAAACAATTCTAAATATTGGTTCAAATCTTTTTGGGATTCATCTTTTACTAAATCAAGATTTTTATTGTAAACTCTCGCAAATTCGTCTGTATAATAGGGTTTATTGTCTATTGTAAATAAAACTTCTTTCGTGCTACTTTGAGCAAATCCTACTAAATTTAAAGAAAGTAAAAATCCAAAAAATAATTGTTTCATTTTCATTTTATAATATAATTTATTTAATAATTGAATAGCTTTCACTATGCATAAATTGCAACTCACAAAAATAACAATTCAATTACATTATACAACTATAGCAGTTACTATTAACAAAAATTTATTAACATAAAACTATAAATCACACACCGATTCTATTATTATCAATTATTTGTCGAATAAATAGTATTTTTGCAATCCATTTACAAAACTTATGAGCTTTTTAAAAGAAATTGAAAGACGAAGAACTTTCGGAATTATATCGCATCCCGATGCTGGAAAAACAACACTTACAGAAAAACTATTGCTCTTTGGAGGTGCAATTCAGGAAGCGGGTGCCGTAAAAAACAATAAAATTAAAAAAGGAGCGACTTCCGATTTTATGGAAATTGAACGTCAAAGGGGGATTTCGGTTTCTACTTCGGTTTTGGCATTTAATTATAAAGACAAAAAAATAAACATTCTTGATACGCCTGGGCACAAGGATTTTGCTGAAGATACTTTTCGAACTTTAACCGCTGTTGATAGTGTTATTGTGGTTATTGACGTTGCAAAAGGAGTTGAAGAACAAACCGAAAAATTAGTTTCTGTTTGTAGAATGCGAAACATTCCGATAATTGTTTTCATCAATAAATTAGATAGAGAAGGAAAAGATGCCTTTGATTTAATGGATGAAGTAGAACAAAAATTAGGATTGACCGTAACCCCTTTGAGTTTTCCGATTGGAATGGGTTATGATTTTCAAGGAATTTATAATCTTTGGGAACAAAATATTAATTTATTTAGTGGAGATAGTCGGAAGAATATCGAAGAGACGATTGCATTTTCAGATGTCAAAAATCCTGATTTAGAAAAAATTATCGGTCAAAAACCAGCTGATCGACTACGAGAAGAATTAGAATTAATAGACGAAGTGTATCCGAAATTTAACCGACAAGATTATTTAGACGGAAAATTGCAGCCAGTGTTTTTTGGTTCTGCATTGAATAATTTTGGTGTTCGAGAATTGTTGGATTGCTTTGTAGAAATTGCCCCATCGCCACGACCAAAAGATTCCGAAACAAGGTTGGTTGATCCGAAAGAAGAAAAAATGACGGGTTTTGTTTTTAAAATCCATGCGAATATGGATCCAAAACACAGGGATAGACTGGCATTTATTAAAATTGTTTCTGGGACATTTGAAAGAAACAAACCTTATTACCATGTTCGTCAAAAGAAAAATTTAAAGTTTTCAAGTCCAAATGCCTTTTTCGCTGAGAAAAAAGAAATCGTTGATATTTCCTATCCTGGAGATATTGTAGGATTGCACGATACTGGGAATTTTAAAATTGGTGATACCCTAACTGAAGGCGAAATTATGAGTTTCAAAGGAATTCCGAGTTTCTCACCAGAGCATTTTAGGTATATCAATAATGCCGATCCAATGAAAGCAAAACAATTGGACAAAGGAATTGACCAATTAATGGACGAAGGTGTGGCGCAATTATTTACATTGGAATTGAATAACAGAAAAATCATTGGAACCGTTGGCGCTTTACAATATGAAGTAATTCAGTACCGTTTGGAGCACGAATATGGAGCAAAATGTTCTTATGAAAATTTTCCAGTTCACAAAGCGTGTTGGGTAAAACCTACAGATCCTAAAAGTGAAGAATTTAAAGAATTTAGAAGAATCAAACAGAAATTTTTGGCACACGATAAATATAACCAATTGGTGTTTTTAGCTGATTCCGATTTTACAATTCAAATGACACAAAATAAATTTCCAAATGTGAAGCTTTTCTTTACTTCAGAATTCGAATAGATTTAAATACACATAAAAAGAGGTTGTGCCAATTATAATAATTGATTAGTAAGATTGTTTTCATATAATGCAGCAGTATATTTCATTTAGTTCAATTTTTACAAGACTAATTTAAAATAAGAAGCCGTAAAAAAATTTCCTTAAAGTATTGTGTCAGAAATCAATACTTTAGAAATCCCTAAAATACAATCAATTAAATACATAAAAAAATCCCTACATTACTGAAGGGATTTTGTAAAATTTATGCTTGACCAGCAGGGCCAAAATTCAGAGGAATTGCGGGTTGCTCGGTATCCTTTATTTCACCGTGAGCAACTTCAAAACGGTGGACATTTTCTGCCAATGCTTTGACTAATCTTTTAGCGTGTTGTGGCGTCAAAACAATTCTTGACTTCACTTTGGCTTTTGGAGTTCCAGGCATTATACACACAAAATCCAATACAAATTCTGATGCCGAATGATTTATTATTGCTAAGTTGGAATAAATTCCTTCCGCTATAGTTTCATCTAATTCAATGTTGATTTGTCCTTGTTGTTCGCTCATAATTAAAATAGTAGAAAAAATTGAAAGATTTAAAAATTAAAAAAACACCTCCGCATTCAATCAATAATTAAATCTTTCGCTTTATAGATTAATAATTGTATTCTTCTTTACTAGCCATCATTTCGTGAAAGTCTTCTTTTGAACCTACAATTGTGTGATCGTATTCTCTCATACCTGTACCGGCTGGGATTCTATGACCTACAATTACATTTTCTTTCAATCCTTCTAAGTAATCAATTTTACCAGCTACTGCTGCTTCGTTTAATACTTTCGTAGTTTCTTGGAAAGAAGCTGCAGAAATGAATGATTTCGTTTGAAGTGAAGCTCTTGTGATACCTTGTAAAACTGGCGTTGCAGTTGCTGTGATTATATCACGTGCTACAACCAAATTCTTATCATTACGTTTCAACAGCGAGTTTTCATCACGCAATTCACGAGGAGAAACAATTTGTCCTGCTTTTAAGTTTTGAGAATCTCCTGCATCTTCAACCACTTTCATACCGTATAATTTATCATTTTCAACGATAAAGTCTTTTGTATGAATTAATTGGTCTTCTAAGAATAAGGTGTCTCCTGGATCTTGAACTCTGACTTTACGCATCATTTGACGTATTACTACTTCAAAGTGTTTGTCGTTAATTTTAACCCCTTGCAAACGGTATACCTCTTGAATTTCATTAACCAAATACTGTTGAACAGCTGCTGGCCCTTTAATTCTCAAGATATCGTCTGGAGTAATTGCTCCGTCAGACAATGGCACACCTGCGCGTACAAAGTCATTTTCTTGAACTAAGATTTGGCTTGAAAGTTTAACTAAATACTTCTTAACCTCTCCGAATTTAGATTCGATAACAATTTCACGGTTTCCTCTTTTCACTTTTCCGAAAGTAACAACTCCGTCAATTTCTGAAACTACTGCTGGATTCGATGGATTACGAGCTTCTAACAACTCTGTAATTCTTGGTAAACCTCCTGTGATATCTCCAGATTTTGAAGAACGACGTGGAA
>JBIIFA010000142.1:0-5099 GCA_044237565.1 Flavobacterium sp. | reverse complement strand
CTCAATTTTGGCTTTATCAATTTCTAAATCCTTGATTTCTCTTTCAATTTTCTGAAATTCTTTCTGCTCGTTGAAAGTCAAATTCCCAGTTGGATTGTTTTGCTTCCAATCTTTTTTCTCCGACTTATTTTCTTCTTTTTGAGCCACATCAGCGCTGTCTTCATACGCTCTAAAATCAGAATAATTCCCAGGGAAATTTTCTATCACACCTTGACCTCTAAAAACAAATAAATTGTCCACAATTTTATCCATAAAATAACGATCGTGCGACACCACGAGCAAACATCCAGGATAATCCAATAGGAAACTTTCTAGAACATTCAATGTCACAATATCTAGATCATTTGTTGGCTCATCAAGAATTAAAAAGTTAGGATTCTGAATCAAAACTGTACATAAATACAAACGTTTCAACTCGCCACCACTCAATTTTTCTACATAATCATATTGCTTTTTGCTGTCAAATAAAAACCGTTCCAATAATTGCGAAGCCGAAATAATTTTCCCTTTCGTCAACGGAATATATTCCCCGTACTCCTTAATCACATCAATCACACGCTGCCCCGGTTTTGGATTGATACCACTTTGCGTGTAATACCCAATTTTTATCGTTTCACCCACAACCACTTTCCCACCATCCAGCGGAAGAGTTCCTGTAAGCAAGTTCAAAAAAGTAGATTTTCCAGTTCCATTTTTACCAATAATCCCAATGCGTTCGCCACGTTGAAAATCAAAATTGAAATTATCTAAAATCACATGATCCTTGAATTTCTTAGAAATTTTGTGAAGCTCAATAATTTTGCTTCCCATGCGTTCCATATTAATCTCTAATTCTACCACATTTTCGCGACGGCGACTTTGTGCTTTTTCCTTAATTTCATAAAAATCATCCTGACGCGATTTACTCTTGCACGTTCTCGCTTTTGGCTGGCGACGCATCCATTCCAATTCTTTCACAAATAAGTTTTGCGCCTTGTCCACACTCGAATTTTCCGATGCAATTCGCTCTTCTTTTTTCTCTAAATAATAAGAGTAATTTCCTTTATATTGGTATATTTTTCCGTTGTCTAGTTCAATGATTTCATTGCAAACGCGCTCTAAAAAGAAACGGTCGTGCGTAACCATAAACAACGTAATATTTTCTTTGGAAAAATAACTTTCCAACCACTCGATCATCTCTAAATCCAAGTGATTTGTGGGTTCGTCCAGAATTAATAAATCAGGACGATTGATTAATATAATTGCCAATGACAATCTTTTTTTCTGTCCACCTGAAAGATTTTTGACTTTCAATTTAAAATCTTCCAACTTCAATTTGAACAAAATTTGCTTGTATTGCGTTTCAAAATCCCAAGCATTATGTTGGTCCATTCCGTCAAATGCTTTTTGATAGGCTTCTTCGTCTTCAGGATTTTCCAACGCTTTTTCATAAGCGGCAATTACTTTCAAACTCTCATTATCCGATGCAAAAATGCTTTCCTCAATCGTCAATTCCTCTTGCAATTTATTGTCTTGCGATAAAAACGCCATTCTAATGCTTTTTCTAAGTACCACTTGCCCAGTATCAGGCTCATCAAAACCATTTATGATATTCATAATAGTGGTTTTCCCCGAGCCATTCTTGGCTATAAAGGCAATTTTTTGGTCTTTATTAATCCCAAATGAGATGTTTTCAAAAAGCGTTTTTTCTCCAAAAGATTTAGAGATATTTTCAACAGATAAATAATTCACAAGTCAATTTTTTTACAAAAGTAATGCTTTGAAATGCAAGAAGCAATGTTTTAATTTTTGCATATATTTATAAAAAAAAGAGAACTATTATGTTCTCTTTTTTATTTCTATTAATTTGTATTATTAAATATTCTTTTTAGCCTTAATCATCATTTCAAGCATGTCCCACATTTCTTCTGGAACAGCCTCCAATAAATTAAATTGACCCGCACCTTTCAGCCATTCACCACCATCAATAACTACAACTTCACCATTTATATACGCCGAAAAATCAGAAACCAAATAGGCAGCTAAATTGGCCAATTCTTGATGATCACCAACACGTTTCAAAGGTACTTTTTTTGACAAATCAAATTTTTCTTTTAAATCTCCGGGTAACAATCTGTCCCAAGCTCCTTTTGTAGGAAACGGACCAGGTGCTATGGCATTGGTTCGAATACCGTATTTTGCCCATTCTACAGCCAAACTTCTCGTCATTGCAAGAACTCCAGCTTTTGCAGTCGCACTTGGAACCACATATGCAGAACCAGTAAAGGCATAAGTAGTAACAATATTCAAGACAGTTGACGTTTCTTGTTTGCTATCAATCCAATGTTTTCCAAAAGCAAGTGTACAGTTTTTTGAACCTTTCAAAACAATATCAATTACAGTATCAAACGCATTTGCCGAAAGGCGTTCCGTTGGTGAAATAAAATTTCCAGCAGCATTATTCAATAAAACATCTACTTTTCCATACGCTTTTAAAACTTCTTGCAACATCGCTTCCACTTGCTCATAATGCCGGACATCGCATTGAACAGGAAGGCAAGTCCCTCCAGTTTCAGCTTCTAACTCGGTTGCTGTAGTTTTTAGTTTTTCTAAATCACGGGAAGTTATTGCTACTTTGGCACCCAATTCCATAAAATATTTGGTCATTGCCTTTCCTAAACCACTTCCGCCACCGGTAACTACAATTACTTTGCCTAATAAGGCATCATCACGAAGCATTTTTGCTGAAAAATTCATAGTTTGTATTTTTAGAATTGTAAATATAGGAAATAATTAGTATGCACGCATAGTATTTATTAGATTAAATCAAAATCTCTAAAATCTTTATAGCAGCTTCACTAATCTTAGTTCCAGGACCAAAAACAGCAACGGCTCCAGCATCGAATAAAAATTGATAATCTTGTGCAGGAATTACTCCGCCAACAACTACCATAATATCTTCGCGACCGTATTTTTTTAGTTCTTCTATTACTTGAGGAACCAACGTTTTGTGTCCTGCAGCTAATGAAGAAACGCCAAGAATGTGCACGTCATTTTCAATGGCTTGTTTCGCAGCTTCTGCTGGAGTTTGAAATAACGGACCTATGTCCACATCAAATCCAACATCGGCATAGCCAGTTGCGACTACTTTTGCACCACGATCGTGACCGTCTTGCCCCATTTTAGCAATCATTATTCGTGGACGACGACCTTCTTGCTTTGCAAATTCGTCAGCCATTTGTTTTGCTTTTTCAAAACTATTGTCGTCTTTAATTTCTTTACTATACACGCCACTAAAGGATTTAATTTGAGCTTTATATCTTCCAAATACTGTTTCTAAGGCATCGCTAATTTCGCCTAAGGTGGCTCTGTAACGTGCTGCTTCAACTGCAATTTCCAATAAATTTCCTTCACCAGTTTTTGCAGTTGCAATCAATTTTTCTAATTTTTCTTTTACTTTTTTTGTATCTCGGGATGCTTTTATTGTATCTAATAGTTCCAATTGTTGCTTGCGAACCATCTGATTGTCAACATCTAAAATATGCAAAGGATCTTCTTTTTCTAATCGGTATTTGTTAATTCCAACAATCACATCTTGGCTACTATCAATTCGTGCTTGCTTTCTTGCAGCAGCTTCCTCGATTCGTAATTTTGGAATTCCAGCTTCAATTGCTTTGGTCATTCCACCCAATTCTTCTACTTCTTCGATTAGTTTCCATGCATTTTGTGCAATTTCATTGGTCAAACTTTCCACATAATAACTTCCAGCCCATGGATCAACCGTTTTGGTGATTTTGGTTTCTTCTTGTAAATAAATTTGTGTGTTTCTAGCAATTCTTGCTGAGAAATCTGTTGGTAACGCAATGGCTTCATCTAAAGCGTTGGTATGCAAAGATTGTGTTCCTCCAAAAGCTGCGGCCGTTGCTTCAATGCAAGTTCGTGCCACGTTATTAAAAGGATCTTGTTCCGTTAAACTCCAACCGGATGTTTGGCAATGAGTTCTTAAAGCCAATGATTTTTCATCTTTTGGATTGAACTGCTTAACTAGTTTTGCCCAAATCATTCGTCCCGCACGCATTTTTGCAATTTCCATAAAATGGTTCATTCCAATTGCCCAGAAAAAGGAGAGGCGAGGGGCAAATTCATCAATTTTCATTCCAGTAGAAAGACCCGTTCTGATGTATTCCAAACCGTCTGCTAAAGTGTATGCTAATTCAATATCGGCGGTAGCTCCCGCTTCTTGCATGTGGTAACCGGAAATTGAAATTGAGTTGAATTTCGGCATTTTCTTACTCGTAAATTCAAATATATCAGCAATAATTTTCATTGATGGCGTAGGAGGATATATGTAGGTATTACGAACCATAAATTCCTTTAAAATGTCATTTTGAATTGTTCCAGAAAGTTTTTCGGGTTTCACGCCTTGTTCTTCTGCGGCAACGATATAAAAAGCCATAATTGGTAAAACAGCTCCATTCATTGTCATTGAAACCGACATTTCATCCAAAGGAATTTGGTCGAATAATACTTTCATATCTTCAACAGAATCAATGGCAACTCCTGCTTTTCCTACATCTCCAACAACGCGTTCATGATCTGAATCGTATCCGCGGTGCGTTGGTAAATCAAAAGCAATGGAAAGTCCTTTTTGACCAGCGGCTAAATTCCTTCTATAGAACGCATTGCTTTCTTCAGCAGTTGAAAATCCCGCATATTGTCGAATTGTCCATGGTTTTCGAACAAACATTGTGGCATAAGGACCACGAAGATAGGGTGAGAATCCCGCCGCAAAATCCAAATGTTCTAAATTTTTAATATTAGATTTAGAATAAGTTGGCTGAATTTCAATTCCTTCAGCAGTAAGAAAATTTTCAGAGGTTTGCACTGATTTATTCTCAACTTTCGTTTCTTGACTTTCTACTAATGTAATATGTTGTACGTTTTTTCTTTTCATTTTAAGTGACAATTTTCACTATTTAAATCATGTGTTATTCTGCTCCTAATCTTTCTTGCTCCATTTTTTCTGCCAATCGTCTTTCAATTAAAGGTGTAATTAATGTTTTTCTCGGTTTTACTTTTACAAAGGGAAACAATTCTAAATCGTGTTTCATTTTGTCGTC
>JBIIFA010000141.1:0-5113 GCA_044237565.1 Flavobacterium sp. | reverse complement strand
AAATCGAACTTGGAATTACAGGTGGCGAAGAAGATGGCGTTGACAATTCAGATGTTGATAGTTCAAAATTATACACACAACCTTCAGAAGTTTCTTATGCTTATGAAGAATTATTGAAAGTAAGTCCTCGTTTTACAATTGCAGCGTCTTTTGGAAATGTACACGGAGTTTACAAACCAGGAAATGTGAAATTGACACCAAAAATCTTGAAAAATTCACAAGATTATGTACAAGAGAAATTCAACACAGGAAAAAACCCAGTTGATTTTGTATTTCACGGAGGTTCAGGATCTACGGTTGAAGAAATTAGAGAGGCAATTGGTTACGGTGTAATAAAAATGAACATCGATACCGATTTGCAATTTGCATACACTGAAGGAATTCGTGATTATATGGTTAAAAATATAGATTATTTGAAAACTCAAATCGGAAATCCAGAAGGATCAGAACAACCTAATAAAAAATATTATGACCCAAGAAGATGGGTTCGTGAAGGAGAAATGACATTCAATGCGAGATTAGAACAAGCTTTCGCAGATTTGAATAACGTGAACACTTTATAGTTGTTATTTGTCGGTTGTTAGTTGTCGGTTCAATCCGATTGCCATCAACCAACAACCATCAACCATTAACAAAAACAATAAATTATGCCTTGGTTTAAAAGAACAGAAAAAGGAATTACTACAGCAACAGAGGACAAAAAAGATGTTCCTAAAGGATTGTGGTATAAATCCCCAACAGGGAAAATTATCGATGCTGACGAATTAGCGAGAAACCTTTGGGTAAGTCCTGAAGATGGTTTTCACGTTAGAATTGGAAGTAAAGAATACTTCGAAATTTTATTCGACAACAACGAATTCAAGGAATTGGATGCTAAAATGACCTCTAAAGATCCATTGCGTTTTGTAGATACCAAAAAATATGCTGACCGATTGAAAGACGCTATGGAAAAAACCAAATTGAAAGATGCGGTTCGTACTGGTGTTGGAAAATCTAAAGGAAAAGACTTGGTGGTTTGCTGTATGGATTTTGCATTTATCGGAGGTTCTATGGGAGCTGTTGTAGGAGAAAAAATTGCTCGTGGAATTGATTACGCTATAAAAAACAAAACGCCATTTGTAATGATTTCAAAATCAGGTGGTGCAAGGATGATGGAAGCTGCTTATTCATTAATGCAATTGGCAAAAACATCAGCAAAATTAGCGCAATTGGCCGATGCTGGAATTCCTTATATTTCTTTATGTACCGATCCAACTACGGGAGGAACTACTGCTTCTTATGCAATGCTAGGTGATATTAATATTTCTGAACCAGGCGCTTTAATTGGATTTGCAGGACCAAGAGTGGTGCGAGATACCACTGGAAAAGATTTGCCAGAAGGATTTCAAACTGCCGAATTTGTTTTAGAACACGGTTTTTTAGATTTTATTACACCAAGAAAAGAATTGAAAGATAAAATTAATTTATATATCGATTTGATTCAGAATATAAATGTGAGATAAGTTTTTATCACAAAGACACACAAAAAACACAAAGTTATGCTTTGTGTTTTTTTTATGATTAAAATAATATTCAGAATCCTACATCCCAGTTCTAATGGCTTCCACAGGATCTAATTTGGATGCTGAAATAGCGGGCAAAATTCCCGAAATCAATCCTATTAATGCAGCTAATCCAGTTCCTAAAATTACATTTCCAACTCCTAAAACGAATTCGAAATCCAAGGCATTTGTTAATATAATTGAGATTATCCAAACCAGAAACAACCCAATTAAGCCTCCAATTACAGATAAAATAACGGCTTCAAATAGAAATTGGAATAATATAAATCGGTTTTTGGCTCCCAATGATTTTTGAATTCCGATTAAATTCGTGCGCTCTTTAACAGAAACAAACATAATATTGGCAATTCCAAAACCACCAACCAACAGGGAGAATCCGCTTATAATCCAACCCACTAAATTCAATTTACCTATAATACCGTCGATCAAATCTGTAAATCCTGATAATACATTGATGAAAAAATTATCAATTTCGCCCGTTTTCATCCCTCGGTAATTCCTAAGTTTTTGCGTAAGTTCCGCTTTATAGGCGTCCATATCAACCCCTTTTTCCGGCTTGATAAGAATTACAGGAGTCATAGCATCATTATTATCGCCATATAATCTTCGGATAAAATTGACGGGCAAATAAATAGAAGTGTCATTATTATCACCAAACATTCCAGCACCTTGTTTTTTCAAAACCCCAACAACCGTGAACTTTTGGCCGTATAAACGAACTTTTTTACCAATTGGTTCACTGCCATCAAAAAGTCCTTGGGCAACTTCATATCCTAAAACGACAAGTGCAGCACCAGAATTAGATTCAGCTTCGTTAAAAAAACGACCTTCATTAAATTCTAATCCTTGGATGTCAATAAATTCATAAGAAACGGGAACCACATTTGCATCACTGACAATATTTGCATCAAATTTTACAGATTGACTTCCTGTAAAAAACTGATAGCACATCGTTTTGGTATTATTAACAGCACCTTTCAAATATTCGTATTCATCATACTTCACATTCGGAAATTGCTCTCTTTTCCATTGCGGAATTTCAGAAGGACCAAAGGTAAATCGCATTAAATAAATTGTATTTTTATCTAAACTACTTAAATCTTTTTTGATTTTTCTGTCTAAAGAATCTACTGCAGCAAGTACCGCAATAATTGAAAAAATTCCAATTGTAACGCCTAATAAGGAAAGCAACGTTCTTAATTTATTGTTTCGTAATGCATTGATTGCAAAACTAAAACTCTCCCTTAATAATCGCAGATAAATAATCATATTGTGTGTATTTATACACTGTAAAATTCCAAAAAAAATTCTCAATAACCTAATGGAAATAATAAATTGTGAATGCTTTACGATTTGCAACACAAGAAACTATATTTTTCTAATTAAAGTATTGTTTTCTAAAGGTTAAATTGACGATAAATCTAATAAAAAAACTATTTTTGCACTTTTAAATCTAACTACACAATGAACACTACAAAAACAATTCAATCTGCTTTAATTTCAGTTTTTTCAAAAGACGGATTAGAACCAATCGTAAGAAAATTACACGAACAAAATGTAACGCTTTATTCCACTGGAGGAACCGAAGATTTCATAAAAAACTTAGGAATTCCAGTAGTTCCTGTTGAAGATGTAACTTCTTACCCATCCATTCTTGGTGGTCGTGTAAAAACATTGCACCCAAAAATTTTCGGTGGAATTTTAAACCGTCAAGACAATGAAAGTGATGTGCAACAAATGGAAGAATTCAATATTCCTCAGATTGATTTAGTAATTGTTGACTTATATCCGTTTGAAAAAACGGTTGCCTCGGGAGCTTCTGAAGCAGATAGTATTGAAAAAATTGATATTGGTGGTATTTCGTTAATTCGTGCTGCCGCAAAAAATTTCAAAGACACCGTAATTGTTGCATCTGTAAATGAATACAGCCAACTTTTAGATTTAATTACCAATCAAAATGGCACAACTTCATTAGCAGATAGAAAATTATTTGCTACAAAAGCATTCCACGTTTCTTCTCATTATGATACCGCTATTTTTAATTATTTCAATACAGACGAAACCTATTATAAAGAAAGTATTGCCAACGGTCAAGTTTTGAGATATGGAGAAAATCCACATCAAAAAGGGTATTTCTTTGGAGATTTTGATGCAATATTTACCAAATTACACGGAAAAGAATTGTCTTATAATAATTTATTAGATGTTGATGCCGCTGTAAATTTGATATTAGAATTTAAAGACGAAACGCCAACATTTGCAATATTAAAACACAATAATGCTTGTGGATTGGCTACAAAAAACACCATGAAAGAAGCTTATTTAGCAGCTTTGGCTTGTGATCCGACTTCTGCTTTTGGGGGAGTATTAATTGCAAACGGAAAAATTGATGTTGCTACTGCAAATGAAATTAATTCCTTATTTTGCGAAGTGGTAATTGCACCAAGTTATGATGAGGAAGCAATTGCAATTTTAGAACTAAAGAAAAATAGAATTATCTTGGTGCAAAATGAAATTGAATTGCCGAAAAAACAAGTTAGAACTTGCTTGAATGGACTTTTGGTACAAGATAAAAATAATATTACAGATACTAAATCTGATTTAAAAACCGTTACAATTACAGCACCAACTTCTCAAGAAATTGAGGATCTGATATTTGCTTCTAAAATTTGTAAAAACACGAAATCAAACACGATTGTTTTTGCAAAAAACAAAACATTAATAGCTTCGGGAACAGGTCAAACCTCAAGAGTTGACGCATTGAAACAAGCAATTGAGAAAGCAAATACTTTTGGTTTTGATTTGAATGGCGCCGTAATGGCAAGCGATGCTTTTTTTCCTTTTCCTGATTGTGTGGAAATTGCAAAACACGCTGGAATTACCGCCGTTATTCAACCTGGAGGTTCTATAAAAGACGAATTAAGCATAAATTATTGCAATGAAAATAAAGTTGCAATGGTATTTACAGGAACACGTCATTTTAAACATTAATTTGTTTAACTTTGTACGTAATTTTTTTTAAACATAACTAAACCCTTAAAAGACTTATGGGATTTTTTGATTTCATGACCGAGGATATCGCGATAGATCTTGGTACCGCAAACACATTAATCATTCACAACGGTAAAGTTGTCATTGATTCACCTTCTATTGTTGCTCGTGATAGAATTTCAGGCAAAATTATTGCTGTTGGAAAAGAAGCGAATTTGATGCAAGGTAAAACTCATGAAAATATAAAAACCATTCGTCCGCTAAAGGATGGAGTTATTGCAGATTTTGATGCATCGGAAAAAATGATAAGTATGTTTATCAAAAGTATTCCTGCCTTGAAAAAAAGAATGTTTACTCCTGCCCTTCGTATGGTAGTTTGTATTCCTTCTGGAATTACAGAAGTGGAAATGCGCGCCGTAAAAGAATCTTGTGAGAGAGTAAACGGAAAAGAAGTATATTTAATTCACGAACCAATGGCAGCCGCTATCGGAATTGGAATTGATATTATGCAACCTAAAGGAAATATGATTGTTGACATCGGTGGTGGAACAACTGAAATT
>JBIIFA010000140.1:0-5117 GCA_044237565.1 Flavobacterium sp. | reverse complement strand
TAAGTTATAAAACGTGTTCTACTTGTAATGGTCAAGGGCAAGTTATGCGTGTTACAAATACAATTTTAGGAAGAATGCAATCGGCTTCCACATGCCCAACTTGCGGTGGTTCAGGTCAATTATTAGACCATAAACCTACAAATGCTGACTCCCAAGGAATGATTATTGACGACGAAACAGTTGCAATAAAAATACCTGCAGGAGTAGTTGACGGAATGCAATTGAAAGTTGCAAATAAAGGGAATGACGCCCCAGGAAATAGTGTTCCCGGTGATTTAATTGTTGCAATTGAAGAAATTGAGCACGAATTTTTGAAACGCGAAGGCGAAAATTTACATTTAGATTTATACATAAGTTTTGCTGAAGCTGTTCTTGGTGTTTCTAAAGAAATCGATGCCGTAAGAGGAAAAGTCAGAATAAAACTAGAAGAGGGAATTCAATCTGGAAAAATTTTACGTTTGAAAGGAAAGGGAATTCCCAATATCAATGGATATGCCAACGGAGATTTGTTAGTTCACGTTAATGTTTGGACTCCAAAAACACTAAATAAAGAACAAAAACAGTTTTTTGAAAATGCTTTGACAGATGAAAATTTCATCCCAAATCCTGAAAAAGGCGACAAGTCATTCTTCGAAAAAGTGAAAGATATGTTCTCATAATTTTTTTGTTGTAATTAATTACAGCATTTTCCCATCCTTGTGTAAATAAGGGTGGGTTTTTTTTGAAAATTTTAATTTTTTTGTTCCAAATTCAATACTTTTACACAAATCTAAATAAGAATGAGTACTATTCTCGAAGTTAATAAAGTTGTAAAAAAATACGGTGATTATACTGCCCTAAACGAAGTCTCACTAACTGTTCCTAAAGGCAGCATTTACGGGCTTCTTGGTCCAAATGGCGCTGGTAAAACATCATTAATTCGTATTATAAATCAAATTACAATGCCCGATAGTGGCGAAATAATTCTTGATGGCGAAAAATTACAACCCAAACACATACAACACATCGGATATCTTCCAGAAGAACGCGGTTTGTATAAAACGATGAAAGTTGGTGAACAATGTTTGTATTTGGCTCAAATGAAAGGATTGTCAAAAGCAGAAGCTAAAATCCAACTCGATTATTGGTTTGATAGATTGGAAATTCAAGGTTGGTGGAACAAAAAAATACAAGAACTTTCTAAGGGAATGGCGCAAAAAATTCAATTTGTAGTTTGTGTTTTGCATAAGCCTAAACTATTGATTTTTGACGAGCCTTTTTCTGGTTTCGACCCTGTAAATGCCAATCTTATAAAAGACGAAATATTAGCTTTAAGAGAACAAGGTTCAACAATTATTTTCTCAACGCATCGAATGGAAAGCGTGGAAGAATTGTGTGATCATATTGCACTCATTCATAAATCCAATAAATTAATCGAAGGAAAATTAGATGATGTCAAAAAACAATTCAGAACCAATAGTTTTGAAGTAGGAATTTTGACCGATAATGTTGAAGGTTTGATGTATGATATTACTCAAAAACATACCGTTTCACAAAGTAATTTTAAGTCCTTAAACAACGAATTAAAGCTCGAAATTAATCTCGGAAACGCAACGCCAAACGCACTTTTGAATATTTTAACCCAAAGAGGACAAGTAACCCATTTTGTCGAAAAAATTCCAAGCGTAAATGATATTTTTATTCAAACTGTAAGTCAATAAATCAGAAATCCAATATGAGCATATTAACATTAATTATAAAAAGAGAATTTATCGCAAAAGTGCGAAATAAATCTTTCATCGTAATGACCTTTTTAAGTCCGTTACTATTTGTTGGAATTGCTGCTTTTGTAGGTTATTTAGGTTCAATGAAAGCTGACGTAAAAGTAGTTGCCATTCACGATGAAACGGGGCTTTTTGTTTCTGAATTTAAAAATTCTGAGGAATACAGATATATCGATTTATCGCCCATTGATTTAAAAATAATCAAGGACAGTTTAATCAATGAAAGCTATGAAGGTCTAATTTATATTCCAAAAATAGCGAATTATAAAACATTGGAAAACAAAGTACAATACATTTCAAATGACAGTCCAAGCATAACTTTCGTTGAAAATGTACAAGATATTATTGCGAAAAAAATCACAAAAGAAAATTTTGAAACTGCCAAATTAGATACTTTGGCAATTAGAAATGCAGAAGCAAATGTCAATATTGAATTAAAAAAAGCAACTGGAGAAGACAGTCTAAAAGGACTCAACGAAATCAAAATTGCAATTGGCGGTGCTTTCGGATACTTAATTATGATGTTCATTATCATTTATGGAAATATGGTGATGCGAAGTGTCATCGAAGAAAAAACAAATCGAATTGTTGAAATCATTATTTCATCGGTAAAACCTTTTCAATTAATGATGGGTAAAATTATCGGAACGTCATTAGCAGGTATTTTGCAGTTCTTTATTTGGGCATTAATTGGACTCATTTTAATGTTCTCAGCCTCGATATTTTTGGGAATAAACGCAAGCCCAACAGCTAAAATTCCACCCGAAATGTTACATTCTGCGCAACAAGAATTTGCAGGAATGGCACAAATGTATATCAAGGAAATATGGAATTTGCCCATAGCAACCATCTTAATAAGTTTCGTGATTTATTTCATCGGAGGCTATTTTTTATACAGTTCTTTTTATGCGTCAATTGGTGCTGCTGTTGACAATGAAACCGATTCGCAACAATTTTTATTGCCAATAATTATGCCTTTGGTTTTGGGAGTTTACATCGGATTTTTCACTGTAATGAATGATCCACATGGAACAATTGCAACAATTTTCTCAATGATTCCGCTCACTTCGCCCATCGTAATGCTTATGCGAATTCCGTTTGGCGTACCTTGGTGGCAAATTGCAATTTCTATCACAATTCTTTTTGGAACCTTCTTTTTTGTAGTTTGGTTTGCCGCAAAAATTTATAGAGTTGGAATTTTAATGTATGGAAAAAAACCAACTTGGAGAGAATTGTATAAATGGTTAAAATATTAATTGATTCAGTTAAATTGTTTAATCGATTATTTGTTTAATCGATTAAACAATTTACCAATTAAACACAAAAATATATGTCAAGAATATTAATCATAGAAGATGAAGCATCCATTCGAAGAGTATTAACCAAAATACTTTCCGAAGAAAATGACGCATACCAAGTAGAGGATGCTGAAGATGGTTTAATTGGTTTTGAGAAAATCAAAAACAACGATTACGATTTGGTTTTGTGCGACATCAAAATGCCTAAAATGGATGGGGTAGAGGTACTTCAAGCCGTAAAGAAAATAAAACCTGAAATTCCAATAGTTATGATTTCGGGCCATGGTGATATGGAAACAGCCATACAAACAATGCGTTTGGGCGCTTTTGACTACATATCAAAACCACCCGATTTGAATCGATTATTGAATACGGTTCGGAATGCCTTGGATAAAAAACAACTCGTAGTTGAAAACAAAATTCTTAAGAAAATTGTGAGTAAAAACTACGAAATGATCGGTGAAAGCGAAGCGATTAATCATATAAAAGTAATGATTGAAAAAGTCGCGAAAACCGAAGCTCGCGTATTAATTACGGGTCCAAATGGAACTGGAAAAGAATTGGTTGCACATCAATTGCACGAAAAAAGCGAACGTGCTAATTTTCCATTGATAGAAGTAAATTGTGCTGCAATTCCTTCAGAATTAATAGAAAGCGAATTATTTGGTCATGTAAAAGGTGCTTTTACATCGGCAATAAAAGACCGTGCCGGAAAATTTGAAGCTGCGGATAAAGGAACTTTGTTTTTAGATGAAATTGGGGACATGAGTTTGTCAGCTCAAGCCAAAGTTTTAAGAGCTTTACAAGAAAATATGATTACACGTGTTGGTGCCGATAAAGACATCAAAGTTGATGTACGCGTAATTGCTGCGACCAATAAAGATTTAAAAAAGGAAATAGAAGAAGGGCGTTTTAGAGAAGATTTGTACCATCGTTTGGCGGTAATCTTGATAAAAGTTCCAGGATTGAACGAAAGAAGAGAGGATATACCCTTGCTTATCGAACATTTCACAGAAAAAATAGCAGCTGAACAAGGAATTGCCCCAAAGACTTTTTCTAAAAAGGCAATCAAATTGTTACAAGAATACGATTGGACAGGAAATATTCGGGAATTGAGAAATGTTGTAGAACGCTTAATCATCCTTGGTAGCAACGAAATTTCCGAAACTGATGTACAATTATTTGCAATTAAATAAATTATTTCACAAAGATTCACAAAGTTGGAACAAAGAAATATAATTTAACAATAGTGTATCTTCTTTTTATTTTGAGAATCTTCGTGTAAAAAACAATAAAAATGAAATTAAAAAAAATAAACGAAAAATTACAAGAAGCCTTAATTGAAATTGGATTGACGGAAGCAAATGAATTGCAACAGGAAACATTTTCTACTTTGAAGAGCGGTGCCGATTGCATTGTAATTTCACCTAAAGGAAGCGGGAAATCAACAACAATTGTATTAAATGTGATTCAGCAATTGGTTTGTGAAGGGGAAGAATCGCCAAGAGCATTGATAATTGTTGAAGACAAAGCGAAAGTTTTGGCATTGGAAGATCTTTTTGAACAATTAGGTTGTAAAACCGATTTACGCGTTTACGGTGTTCACGATAAGGGAGACATGGAATACGATAAAAATTATATTTCTACAGGAATTGATGTTTTAATTGGAACACCCAATCGACTTGGAGACATGTTTACAACTGCTGGTTATAATGTAAACCGCCTAAAAATGTTTATTCTTGATGATGCCGATGCTATTTTAAAATTGCGCCACGAAACTAAAATTATGCGAATTTCGAATAGCATTACGAGAACTCAACGCTTGATTTTTTCGGAACAACTTACAGAAAGAATCGAAATATTGGCTGAAAAAATGCTATTGGAACCGTTTTTATTTGAAATTGAAGAAGAGTAATATTTTGAAAAATTAATAAAGAAGTCAAATTATCTTTTAGTCCCTTTATTTCTATATTGTTGTAATAATTTTTTATTAAATTCCTCTTCGGCTTTTTTGAGTTTTATAATTTTTACAGGACTTAAAACACTTTTCAAATTG
>JBIIFA010000139.1:0-5157 GCA_044237565.1 Flavobacterium sp. | reverse complement strand
ATCTTCTATGATTTTTTCTTCTTCAGGAGAAGGTTCGTGGTCTGGAAAAAGGTTTTTTAATTGGTCTTGTAAGTCCATAATAAACTTCATTTAAAAAATAAAGTACGAATTATATAATCCGTACTTTGCTATTGAATTTTAAAATAATTATTTTTTGATTAATCCCAAATCTACCAATCTTTCAATCAAGAATTCTCCAGCAGAAATGTCGTCGTATAGTTTAGGATTATCCCCATCAATGCAGCTTTCTAAACAATCCAATCGCATATCGCTAACAGGATGCATAAAAAATGGAATCGAATATCTCGAAGTTCCCCACAATTCTCTCGGCGGATTTACCACTTGGTGAATAGTAGATTTCAATTTATTGTTAGTATGACGAGACAACATATCTCCAACATTTATTACCAATTCATCAGGCTGCGCCATGGCATCAATCCATTGACCATCATGCCGTTGAACTTGCAATCCTTTGCCTTGTGCACCCATCAAAAGGGTAATCAAATTGATGTCTCCGTGAGCCGCAGCACGAATAGCATTTTCAGGTTCTGAAGTAATTGGCGGATAGTGAATTGGTCTTAAAATCGAATTTCCATTATAACCATATTGATCAAAATAAAACTCATCTAAACCAAGATGCAATGCCAAAGCTCGCAATACAGAAATGCCTGTTTTTTCAAGCATTTTATAAGCTTCTTTACCAACAACATTAAATCGAGGTAATTCAGCAACTTCAACATTATTTGGATATTCTGCGGCATATTTAGAATCGGAATCAACGTATTGACCAAAATGCCAAAACTCTTTTAAATCGCCTTCTTTTCGACCTTTTGCATGTTCTTTTCCAAAAGATACATAACCACGTTGTCCCCCAATTGCAGGATTTTCATAGCTGTATTTTGTTTCCAATGGCAATGCGAAAAAATTTCTAATTTCGCCATACAATTCACCAACCAATTGATCATCTAAAAAATGACCTTTTAAAGCAACGAAGCCAATATCTTCAAATGCTTTTCCGATTTCATTTACAAATTTTTGTTTACGTTCCGGTTCGCCCGAAAGGAAATCACGCAAGTCAACACTAGGAATGTTTTGCATAGTATAAATTTTTAGCGTTTGTGGCTTTAAGCCTTGCAAACACAAATATAAAGATTTTTTTTTGATGTAAATTTTTAAAAAACAAACAATTTAAAAAAATATAACAATTCAAGGCTATTCTGTTATTTTTTTATACTTTTGAGGAGGCTTAAAAACTATAAAAATGAATTTCGATAGAAAGAATTTGTCCGATGTTACTTTACTTGATTTATATAAAAGAATTCTTAAACCAAGGCTTATCGAGGAGAAAATGTTGAAGCTTATTCGCCAAGGAAAAGTTTCAAAATGGTTTTCTGGAATTGGACAAGAAGCTATTTCTGTTGGAATTACCGCTGTTTTAGATAAAGACGAATACATTTTGCCTATGCACCGAAACTTGGGTGTTTTCACTGGAAGAGACATTCCCTTGTATCGCTTATTTTCGCAGTGGCAAGGAAAAGCAAATGGATTTACAAAAGGTCGTGACAGAAGTTTTCACTTTGGAACACAAGAATATCATATCATTGGAATGATTTCTCATTTGGGGCCGCAATTAGGAGTTGCAGATGGAATCGCATTAGCCAATAAATTAAAGAAAAACGGCAAAATTACGGCTGTTTTTACTGGAGAAGGAGCTACTTCTGAAGGTGATTTTCACGAAGCTTTAAACATAGCAGCTGTATGGGAATTACCCGTGTTATTTATCGTTGAAAACAATGGATATGGACTTTCAACACCAACAAATGAACAATACCGTTGTGAGAATCTAGCCGATAAAGGAATTGGTTACGGAATGGAAAGCCACATAGTTGATGGAAATAATATTTTAGAAGTTTACAATTTAGTTTCAGATTTAAAAGCATCCATGTTAGATAATCCAAGACCCATTTTATTAGAATTCAAAACGTTCCGAATGCGTGGGCACGAAGAGGCAAGTGGAACGAAATACGTTCCTCAAGAATTGATGGACCTTTGGGCTATTAAAGATCCAGTTGATAATTATCGAAAATTTTTATCTGAAAATGGAATTTTAACTGCGGATTTCGACACACAATTGCATACCGAAATTATCAAAAATATCGATGAAAGTTTGGTGCTTGCTAATGCAGAACCTGAAATTGAAGTTAATTATAATGATGAGTTAAATGATGTTTATCAATCATTTGATTTAGAAGAAGTTACATATTCAAATGAAACTGAATACATTCGTTTAATTGACGCTATTTCAAGCAGTTTGCGTCAATCGATGGAACGTCATAAAAATTTAGTAATAATGGGGCAGGATATTGCTGAATATGGTGGTGCATTCAAAATAACAGATGGTTTTGTAGAATTATTCGGAAAAGAACGAGTTATCAATACACCAATTTGTGAAAGCGCCGTGGTTTCTGCAGGAATGGGGTTGTCAATAAATGGATATAAAGCCATTGTAGAAATGCAATTCGCCGATTTTGTTTCCACAGGATTCAATCCAATTGTAAATTTACTAGCCAAATCACACTACAGATGGTCGGAAAAAGCTGACGTAGTTATTCGGATGCCTTGTGGTGGAGGAACACAAGCCGGACCATTTCACTCCCAAACTAATGAGGCTTGGTTCACCAAAACACCAGGTTTAAAAGTGGTTTATCCAGCATTTCCGTATGATGCCAAAGGTTTGTTGAATGCTTCTATAAATGAGCCAAATCCGGTTATGTTTTTTGAACACAAACAATTGTATCGCAGTATTAGTCAAGAGGTGCCGAAGGATTATTATACATTGCCTTTAGGAAAAGCATCTTTACTTCGTGAAGGAAATCAAGTTACAATTATTGCTTTTGGATCAGCGGTACATTGGGCTTTGGAAACATTGGACAAAAATCCTGAAATTGCTGCGGATGTTTTGGATTTAAGAACCTTGCAACCGTTGGATACAGAAGCTATTTTTGTTTCCGTAAAGAAAACAGGAAAAGCAATTATATACCAAGAAGATTCTTTATTTGGAGGAATTGCAAGTGACATTTCCTCTTTGATAATGGAAAATTGTTTTGAGTTTTTAGATGCGCCTGTAAAACGAGTAGCGAGTTTAGAAACTCCAATTCCATTCACAAAAGCATTAGAAGACCAATATTTGCCAAAAGCAAGATTTGAAACGGCTTTATTGGAATTGATAAATTATTAATTTGATTACTATTTAACCGCAAAGAGCGCAAAGTTTTACGCAAAGTTTTTTTGCCACGAATTACACGAATTGACTCGAATTAATTTATTATTAATTAGTGCATCTGTGGCTAATATTTTTAACCGCAAAGAACGCAAAGTTTTACACTAAGTTCACAAAGATTTTTTTTGCCACGAATTAAACGAATTATCTCGAACTTTAAATCTTTTATCTCTTTGTCTATTATCTCTAATCTCCTTTCGACTTTAAGACCTTCGGCTTTCGACATATTTTCAATATTTCCCTCTCAACAACTCACCACCAATACCTGATTTGGCTTCGATTCCGAGTTTTTTCATCATTTCATAAGTGGTGCAAACCGCTGCCGATGTAACTGGAATTCCGATTTCTTTTTGGATTAAGTCAATTGCTTCTAAAGAGGGCATTTGCACACAAGCAGAAGCTACTAAAACATCAACGCCTTCTAAGTTCAAGCGTTTGTAGATTTCTAATAAATTCATAGGATCTTGAGCTGCAACTTCTAAATTATCAGGGATTTCTAATGCAATTGAATCGACAACTTCAAAACCTTGGTGTTCAATATAATCGACCACCATATCCGTTAACGGACGCATATAAGGTGTAATTATGGCTACTTTTTTTGCTCCTAAAACTTTCAATCCATTAATTAGCGCACCAGCAGAAGTTACAATTGGAGTAGGGAAGTCGTTGGCGATAGTTTCTTGGTGCAAATTCACTTCAGAAACACAGTGGTAGCCACGTCCCATACTCATAATTGCTACCAAACAAGCATAACCCATTACGTCAACGTGTGCATCAGAAAGTTCTTGTGCACATTTCAAACTCATCGCATCCATAGCTTCGAGCTCTTCCTTGGTTACTTTTTTCATTCGCATTCTACTGCTATGAAACGTAAAACGCTCGGGTAAAATCGTTTCACGAGAACGAAAAATGGCTGGTATTTCGGTTTCCATCGTCACATTGGATGACGGAACGATTTGTCCTATTCTGTATTTCATAGTATCATTTGTTTTGTTTCACAGAGATTCGCAAAGTTTTCACAAAGATTCACAAAAATTTTGTGTAGCTCTGTATCCTTATTAGTGGAACTTTGTGTAATAAATTTATATCTCTTTAACTGTATTTCTAATCGTTCCTATTCCCTCAACAGTGCATTCTACAACATCTCCATCATACAACCATTCTTGAGGATTTCTTCCAGCACCAACTCCCGAAGGGGTTCCAGTTGCTATAATATCTCCAGGCTCTAAAGTGAAAACCGTACTCAAATCATTAATCAAATCATTGATATTGAATAATAGAAATTGAGTATTAGAGTTTTGTTTTTCAACACCATTAACTGTCAAAGATAAATTCAGATTGTGTGGATTTTCGATTTCGTCTTTTGTAACTAAATACGGTCCCATTGGCGCAAAAGTATCTTGACCTTTCGAAACAATCCATTGTCCTTCACGACGGCAATCACGAGCCGAAATATCATTAATTACGGTGTATCCAAAAATACAATCCATTGCATTTTCTTTTGGAACATATTTTCCTTTTTTGCCAATGATGACAGCTAATTCTACTTCCCAATCCAATTGTTCTGTTAATTTGGTGTTTTTTATAATTTCAGTATTTGTCCCCGTAACCGTAGTTGGAGGTTTTGAAAAAATAATTGGTTTTTGAGGTAATTTCCCTGTTGTGTCTAATGTTCTAGCACTTTCGGCAATGTGTTCGGTATAGTTTAAACCAATTCCAATGATATTTTTTCTTGGTTTTTCGATAGGAGCGAGAATCGTAATTTCGTCAAAAGAATAACTGATTTCGGCTACTTCTGCTGGATTTGCATCTTCAACCAAAGAATTGATTTCGGCAATAACTTCAAATCCCATATCGATTAATTCCAACATATCATT
>JBIIFA010000138.1:0-5162 GCA_044237565.1 Flavobacterium sp. | reverse complement strand
TAATTATCATTCCAAAGTTTTTTACTCCAAACGGCGACACCTACAATGACTTTTTCAGCATGGAAGGCTTTCAATTTATCAACAATACCACCATTGCAATTTTTGACAGATATGGCAAATTAATTACCTATCTGAATAAGAAAAACCTAACTTGGGATGGAACTTTACTTGGAAAACCTTTACCCGCAAACGATTATTGGTACAAAGTAATCCTTCAGGACGGAACAGAATTGAAAGGGCATTTTGCATTAATTCGATAAAGCCTTTATATTACGGCAATAAATTCTATACTAATATCAAAAGGACTAATTCCTGAAATCCCGCATGAAGGGTGGTAGCGAAAATCCTCTGTGGAACTAAGTGGAACAGAGATTGCAGCGAACGACCTGACCCGAAGTTTTTACGGAGGGGCATGCCCAAATAAAAAAAAATCTTAACGATAGATTAACAAATTATAAGTGAGGATTTACTGATAATTTTATCAATTTTGCAAATCAATTCTATTCTATGATTCCAAAGAAAATTATCTCTGTGTTGCTGTTGTTTATTTCGGTAGTTTTTACCAGTTTCGGACAAGAAAAAGTTACGCTTAGCGGTGTGATTTCCGCTGCAAATAGTAATGAAACAATAATTGGTGTTACAATTGCAATTCCGGCAATTCCGGCGTATACTACTTCTAATGAATACGGTTTTTATTCGATTACGATTCCAAAAGGGAACTATAAAATCGCCATTAGTTCTATTGGTTTTCAAACAAAAGAAGTTACACTGGATTTAAGCAAAAATACCAATTACAATATTTCCTTAACCGAAAGTAGCGAAGAATTAGAAGAGGTTATCATCACCGAAAAAAAGACTACAAATACCCAAAAAGCAGAGATGAGTGTAAACAAACTCTCGATTGCAACTATAAAAAAAATGCCCGTAGTTTTGGGAGAAGTCGATGTTTTAAAATCAATTTTATTGCTTCCAGGAGTTACAAATGCTGGTGAAGGTGCCTCTGGATTTAATGTTCGTGGTGGTGGCGCAGATCAAAATTTAATACTTTTGGACGAAGCTACAATTTTTAATTCCTCACACGTATTTGGATTTTTCTCGGTTTTTAATCCCGACGCCATCAAAGATTTAAAGTTATATAAAGGCGGAATTCCTTCTCGTTTTGGTGGAAGAGCAAGTTCGGTTTTAGATATTTATCAGAAAGATGGGAACTCGAAAAACTATCATATCAACGGTGGAATTGGATTAATATCAAGCCGCCTTTTGATTGAAGGACCAATCGTAAAAGACAAAGGTTCGTTCATAATTGCGGGACGGGGTTCGTATGCACATTTATTTTTGAAGCTAACAGACAACGAAAATTCTGCTTATTTTTATGACTTGAATACCAAACTGAATTACAAACTCAACAAAAATAATAGTTTGTATGTTTCAGGATATTTTGGTCGCGATGTGTTTAATTTAGCAGGGAGTTTTACCAATATCTATGGAAATGCAACTTCAAATTTGAGATGGAACCACTTATTTTCCGACAAATTATTCTCTAATCTTTCCTTAATTTATAGCGATTATTATTACGGCTTACAATTGGATTTTGTAGGTTTTAAATACGATTCTGGAATTAAAAACTACAATCTGAAGTATGATTTCAAAAACTATGTTTCTGATAAAATCAAATTGAATTATGGTTTAAATTCAATTTACTACGATTTTAATCCTGGTTCCATAAGCCCAACAACTGTTGAATCTGGGATTAATTACAAGCAATTAGAAAAAAAATATGCGTTTGAACCTTCCGTTTATCTTGAAGCAGAACATAAAATTACCGATAAATTAGAATTAATGTACGGTTTAAGGTACAGTAAATTTTATAGATTGGGTGCGTCAACAGTGAATTTGTATCAAAATAATGAAGCCGTAACGTTCAATAATGATTTGAAAATTTATGAAAAAGGAATCCCAATTGGAACGAAATACTACAATAATAACAAAGTAATTGCTTCATTCGATAATTTTGAACCTCGGTTTTCAGCTTCCTACTCCTTGGATAAAAATCAATCCATAAAAGCGAGTTACAACCGGATGACTCAGTATTTACAATTAATTTCTAATACTTCCTCGCCTACTCCTTTAGACGTTTGGACGCCAAGTGATTCCTATATAAAACCACAAATTGCAGACCAAGTTGCGTTAGGATATTTCAAAAATTTTAATGATGATGCGTATTCTCTTGAAGTTGAAACGTTCTACAAAAAGGTAAAAAACAGAATTGATTATATTGACGGAGCCAATTTAATTGCCAACGAGGCCTTGGAGCAAATCATTTTAAACGGGCAATTGAGAGCTTACGGATTAGAGATTTTGTTGCGAAAAAATACAGGAAAATTAAACGGTTGGATTGCTTACACTCTTTCTCGTTCCGAACAACAAACACCGGGAAGAACAGCTAATGAAATTGGTATAAATAATGGGAATTGGTACCGTTCAACCTATGATAAATTACACAATATTGCCGTAACAGGAAGCTACAATTGGAGTGAAAAATGGTCGTTTGGTGCCAATTTTACTTTGCAAACTGGTCAACCCGTAACCTATCCAAACGGGCAATACCAATACCAAGGAATTACCGTTCCGAGTTACGGTTTGCGCAATGAAAATAAATTACCAACCTACCACCATTTAGACATTTCTGCAACTTACACGCCAAAACCTCAAAAGAAAAAAGGATGGCTAGGGGAATGGGTTTTCAGTGTTTACAACCTATACAACCGACAAAATGCAGCTTCCATAAGTTTCCGACAAAATGAAACTTATGGAAGTAATGAAGCGGTTCGATTTTCAATTTTTGGAGCCGTTCCTGCGGTGAGTTATAATTTTAAATTTTAATACGATGAAAAATATAAAAATCTATTTCCTAATAATCCTTCCAATGCTATTGGCAAGTTGCGAAAAAGTAATCGATGTTGATTTGAATACTATGGCACCAAAATTAGTTATTGACGCTTCCATAAAATGGCAAAAAGGCACGCTTGGAAATCAGCAAACCATTAAATTATCTTCGACAACTTCGTACTATAGCAGTCAAATTCCAACTGTTTCTGGTGCAACTGTTTTCATAACTGACGCTGCAAATAACGTATTCAATTTTGTGGAAACTACTGGAACTGGAAACTACAATTGCACGGATTTTACTCCCGTTTTAAACAGAAATTACGTTCTTACCGTAGTTTATAATGGTGAAACCTACACCGCAACCGAAACTTTAAAACCAGTGCCGCCAATAGATTCTATAGCACAATTAGACAATACTGGATTTTCAGGAAAAGACACCGAAATCAAGACTTTTTATACTGATAACGGAACAACCAACGACTATTATTTGTTCAAATTCAAGCCAAGTTTCACCGCAATTCCAATTTATTTTTTACAAGAAGACCGCAATTTCCAGGGCAATCAAATATTTGGTTTGTACCGCAGCGAGGAGTTAAAACCCGCACAAAACTTTGAAGTTACACTTTCAGGAATCTCAAAACAGTACTACAATTATATGCGAATCTTGGTTAGCATCGCTGGAAACAGCAGCGGAAGTCCGTTTCAATCGCCGTCTGCAACCGTTCGTGGCAACGTAATTAACACCACAACCGAAGCCAATTATCCTTTGGGTTATTTTAGTTTATCTGAACAAGATAGCAGAAATTATATTGTGAATTAGGAGCGAATTGTCCTTTATTATTTGGAATTGCAATTCCCGCTCTCGCCTTTATCTCTTCGCTTCGCTGCGAGGATACCGGCTCAATCGGGGCTAATTGAAAAATCATTTTGGTTTTTTAAAATTTTGTTTTTTTAAACTCCGTCAGAGTTTAAAATTCTGACGGAGTTAGGCGATAATTCACCTTAAAAGAAGCGTATAATAAAATTCTAAACATCCTAATTCCCGAAATCCCGCATGAAGGATGGCAGCGAAAATCCTCTGTGAAACGCAGTGGAACAGAGATTGAAGCGAACGACCTGACCCGAAGTTTTTACGTAGGGGCATGCCCAAAAAAACACATTCATAAAAATTGGAAAAGTTATAGTACTTTTACGGTTCAAAATAATAGAAAATGTCTTCTCACCACTTCGTTCGCGACGACCAAGAACCTGCTTTGATTATTGCTAATGGTGCTGCTTGTAGCCCTGAATTGTTGGGTCAATTGCTGGAATGGTCGCCATTGGTAATCGTTTTGGATTCGGCAATGGAGCGCGTCGTGGAACTGGGAATAAAAGTGGATGTTTTATTGGGCGATTTCGACCGCGGTTTTGATGCCAATTACTACAAAGAAAGCCACTATCCGATTGAGATTATCCATGCGCCAGACCAAAATAAAACCGATTTGGAGAAAGCATTTGATTATTTGCACGAAAGGAAAATCCCAGCTGTTAACGTGGTTTGGGCAACAGGAAGGCGCGCCGATCATACTATTACGAACGTAACAAACATTGTTCGATACCGTGAAAAACTGAAAATTGTGCTTTTTGACGATCATTCAAAAGTGTTTCTTTTGCAAAAGAAGTATGAGAAATGGTACACCGCAAAAACGCCCATTTCATTAATTCCGATTGGTAATGTTACAGGAATTCATTCTACTAACTTATTTTATCCGTTGCAAAATGACACTTTAACCATTGGTTATCGTACGGGAAGTAGCAATTTTGTTACTTCTGACGGCTTGGTTACGATTGAACACAATGAAGGTGATTTACTTTTGATGGAGTGTTTGGATTAAAGCAGTAATTCCAAATTTCTATTGCCTATCTTTGTGTTGAAATTTGAAAGATGACAACAAAAACGATTACCGAGAAAACCAATTTACACCCAAGAAATCCGCACCGTTTTGGCTACGATTTCACACAATTAATAGCAAGTTTTCCAGAACTTAAAGCGTTTGTTTTTACCAATGAATACGGTACCGAAACAATAGATTTTAGTATTCCTGAAGCGGTAAAAGCATTAAATAATTCCTTATTGATTTCGGAATATGAAATTCAGAATTGGGATATTCCAAAAGATTATTTGTGCGCCCCAATTCCAGGAAGGGCTGATTATATTCACTATATCGCTGATTTATTGGCGTCAAGCAACAATGGAATTATTCCTGAAGGTGAAACCGTACAAGGTTTAGACA
>JBIIFA010000033.1:0-14465 GCA_044237565.1 Flavobacterium sp. | reverse complement strand
GATACAGCCCTAAAAGAAAAAACCCACTAAATTGTTGAATTTAGTGGGTTTTAGTACCGTTTGTATTTCTACTGGCGGAGAAAGAGGGATTCGAACCCCCGGACCTGTTACAGTCAACAGTTTTCAAGACTGCCGCATTCGACCGCTCTGCCATTTCTCCAATAAAATCGCACATAATTTCTTATTGCGGTTGCAAATATAGTAAACCTTTTTTGACTTCTAAAACATTTTTATTTAAAACTTTACAAAATTAAACCAACCTATTTTTAACCAATTCATTTCCTTAGGTTTATAGAACTAAAAGTCTATTTTAAAATCAAAATAGCAATAACATTACCTTAATATTTGACGTATTCCGTGATTTCCAAACCATATCCAATCATTCCAACACGCTTCGTTTGCTCTGAATTGGAAATCAATCGAATCTTTGAAATGTCAATATCATGCAAGATTTGTGCCCCTATTCCAAAATCTTTTGCGTCCATTTTTATTAAAGGCGCTCTCATTTCTCCCTGGCTTTGTAATGCTTTCAATTCGCTAATGCGATTCAATAAATTGTTCGATTGCAATTCCTGATTGATAAACAAAATAGCACCTTTGCCGTTGGAATTTATCAAATTAAAAATATCGTCTAAATTTTTATCGGAATTATGGGTTAAAGTACCCAAAATATCATTGTTTATCTGCGTAGAATTGACACGAGTCAAAATGGGTTCTCCCAAATTCCAAGTCCCTTTTGACAATGCAATATGAACTTGCTTGTTCGTTGTTTGCAAATAAGCTCTAAGTCGGAACGTACCAAAACGCGTTTCAACATCAAAATCTTCTTTCTTAACAATCAAACTGTCGTGAAGCATTCTGTAGGCAACTAAATCTTCAATAGAAACTAATTTTAAATCAAATTTCTTAGCCACTTCAACCAATTGTGGCAAACGCGCCATGGTCCCATTTTCGTTCATGATTTCTACAATCACTCCCGCCGATTTGAATCCTGCCAAACGCGCAAAATCAATCGCTGCTTCTGTATGACCGGTACGTCTCAAAACACCTCCTTGCTTTGCTATCAATGGAAAAATATGTCCTGGTCGTGCCAATTCATAGGGTTTGGTATCAGGGTCTACCAATGCTAAAATTGTTTTTGCCCTATCAGACGCTGAAATTCCAGTGGTAACTCCTTTGCCACGCAAATCTACAGAAACCGTAAATGCCGTTTCCATAGGATCGGTATTATTGGTTACCATGACATGCAATCCCAATTCCTTACAACGACTTTCTGTTAATGGAGCGCATATCAATCCTCGTCCGTGTGTAGCCATGAAATTTATCATTTCTGGAGTTACTTTTTCGGCTGCAGCCAAGAAATCTCCTTCGTTTTCTCGATCTTCATCATCAACCACAATAATGATTTTGCCCTGACGAATATCTTCAATGGCTTCTTCTATTGTATTTAATTTGAATGTAGGAATTGACATTATATTTAATTTTGTGATGGAAATAATTTTTGAAATAGTTTTTGAAAAGGCTGTAAAATACTATCAATATTGAAAAGTCCAATATCATTTGTAGCTCTGTAAGTCAATAAAATTGCCAAAGGTGTCAAAACAAATGACGACATCCAAGAACCAAAAAATGGCGAAATTCCATTTTCCTCAGCCAATCTTTTACCAAAGGTATTTATAAAGTGAAAAGTTATAAATATCAAAACCGCAAATACAATTGGAAGCCCAATTCCTCCTTTTCTAATAATAGCACCCAATGGCGCTCCAATAAAAAACATCATCAAACAAGCAAATGCGACTACAAACTTATCATATAACGCAATAAAGTGACTGTTTATAATCTTTTGTTTGTTAATCATTTCATCCTTCGAACTATCGATTGAAAAAAGTGTATTCGCAACAGTACTTGATGCATACTGAAGTATTTGGAGTTGGTCGCTTTCATTCAAAAGGGAAAGTAAATCAGCATTAACCTTCTCTTTTTTAAGTGGTAAAATCGATTTATTAATACTAATAAATCCTACACGCTGGTGAATATTATCTGCAAATGAAACGATATCACGATTGTAATTTTTATGCAACGAATCAATCGTATAATTCAATTCGCTGATATTTAACATCGTAGTGGTATTGGTAATATTTTGATCGCTTGGATCTCCATTTAAAACCGACAAATCAAGATTGATTACGTCTTTTTTGAAGGAAGCTTTCGCAAAGGGAATTTTATTTCGGTCCTCATACCTTTTAGGAATGATATCCTCATAATAATAACCGTCATTCAAAACTAATTTTAGAATATTTGAATTTTCATTACTAATCAAATCGCCATCTTTCGCTTTAATTACGGTTCGAACACCATCACCACGCAATGATTTTTTGTGAATTGTAATTCCCGTTAGATGGTTTCCATTATCCCCCGATTTCTTATCGACTTTGATAGTATAATAGCCTATTTCACTGAACTGACCTTCGGCTATAGCCATCGCAGGCTTTCTTTGGGCAATGTTTTTCCTGAAATTAATGAATTTATATTCGGCATACGGAATGACATTATTGGCAAATACAAAAGCCAAAACACTCAGGAACACTATGAATATCGTCAACCTTTTCATGGTCCGTTGCAATGATATTCCTGCCGATTTCATGGCTGCAAATTCATAGTTTTCAGCCAAATTTCCAAACGTCATAATAGAAGCCAACAGCACTGAAAGTGGCAATACTAATGGGATAATTCGGGGCATTCCAAAAAGTAAAAATTTGACAATCAACATCAAATCCAAATCACGGCCCGCTAAATCATAGATGAAAAGCCATATCGTTTGAAGAATGAATATAAAAAACAAAATTACAAATACGGTAGTAAATGTAATCGTGAACGTTTTTAAAATGTATTTATCAAGAATCTTCAAATTAATCTAATTTATTGATGTAGTATTTTGGGTACTTACTCGCTTCAAAGATAAATTGATTCTTTGATAACGGCTGGTTGGTTTTGAAAGAATTAACAGTCAAAGTCGTTTTGGTACCATTCTTTCCAACCTCAATTAAATTATAGATGTTTTTGGTTTGAATATCAATGCCTAAAAGGATTTCTTTACGGGAATCTTTAGCACCAATAGGCGTCAATTTAATATATTGGATTTTGCGCCCTTTAATATTTTGAGGGATATCCCAATTGTATTTGTAACCTTTGTTGAAAAAAGTGAGCATTTTTGAAGGTGTAATAGCATTATCGTCTTTCTCATTCAATTTTGAAATCGAAACTTCTTCGTCTTCAGGATTTATCGTAAAGGTTTTTTTACCGTCAAATATCTTCGTTACGCCCATTAAATTCAATACATACATATTGCCTTTCATCGTAACATTTCCCTTGCTTTCCTGATTGATGTTTTCTTTTGAATTATTCAATGAATATTTAAAATCGATAACAATATTATCATAGCTCTTAATCTTAGCCGTCACTTCGTCCAACAATGCTTTTGCTTTTTTGTCTTGCGCTTGAACGCCAAAACTCATTAGCATTGCCAAAAACATAAAAAAAGTTTTAAATTGGAAGGTGTTTATTGGTAAGGTAGTACGCTTGATTTTCATTTTAGGATTTAATTTTGTTCATTACTGAAAAATTGATCGAGAGCGGCCAAATCTAAAATGTTTACATTTCGTGCTTTACTTCCTTCAAATGGTCCGACAATTCCGGCTGCTTCCAATTGATCTATCAATCGTCCCGCACGGTTGTAACCCAATTTGAGTTTTCTTTGCAATAGCGATGCTGAACCTTGTTGTGCTGCAACAATAATTTCGGCAGCTTCTCTAAATAAGGAATCTCGTTCGGAAATATCCATATCAAGATTAATGCCACTTTCTTCACCAACAAACTCCGGAAGCAAGTAGGCATCTGGATAAGCTTTTTGAGAACCGATGAATTCTGTAATTTTTTCTACTTCTGGAGTATCTATAAAGGCACATTGCACTCGTACAACATCATTCCCATTTGAATACAACATATCACCGCGACCAATCAATTGATCGGCACCTTGGGTGTCTAAAATGGTTCTTGAATCAATTTTTGAAGTTACTCTAAAAGCAATTCTCGCTGGAAAATTCGCTTTTATCAAACCTGTAATTACGTTTACGGAAGGGCGCTGTGTTGCAATAATCAAGTGAATTCCGATAGCTCTCGCCAACTGTGCCAATCTCGCAATTGGGGTTTCCACTTCTTTTCCTGCGGTCATAATCAAATCGGCAAACTCATCGACAACCAATACAATATACGGTAAAAAACGATGCCCATTTTCAGGATTTAATTTACGTGCTTTGAATTTATCATTGTATTCCTTGATATTTCGAACCATCGCATCTTTCAATAACGAATACCGGTTGTCCATTTCCACACAAAGGGAATTCAACGTGTTCACAACCTTAGCGTTATCAGTGATAATAGCATCTCCAGAATCGGGTAATTTAGCCAAATAATGACGCTCTATTTTATTGAAAAGCGTTAATTCAACCTTCTTTGGATCTACCAAAACAAATTTGACTTCTGCTGGATGTTTCTTATATAACAAGGATGTTAATACCGCATTCAACCCCACAGATTTTCCTTGACCCGTAGCTCCCGCCATCAATAAATGGGGCATTTTAGCCAAATCAACTACAAATGTTTCATTGGAAATTGTTTTCCCCAAAGCAATTGGCAATTCCATTTCAGCTTCTTGAAAACGGGCCGAACCTATGACACTTTTCATAGAAACCATCGTCGGATTCTTGTTTGGAACCTCAATTCCAATAGTTCCTTTTCCAGGAATTGGTGCAATAATACGAATTCCCAAAGCCGATAATGACAAGGCAATATCGTCTTCTAAACTCTTGATTTTTGAAATACGAATTCCAGCTTCCGGTACAATCTCATACAACGTAACCGAAGGGCCAACAGTTGCTTTTATTTGTGCAATCTCAATTTTATAGTTGCGAAGTGTTTCTAAAATTCGGTTTTTATTTTCTTCTAATTCTTCCTGATTGATAGTAATTCCGCCAGTTGAATATTCCTTCATCAAATCTAAAGTAGGAAACTGATAATTAGACAATTCCAATGTTGGATCAAATAATCCAAAATCAGCAACCAAACGAGACGCTAAATTTTCCTCTACAATATCTTCTTCGTGGGCTTTTTCAATAACAAATTCACTTTCAATTTCTGGCAATTCTTCAGAAAACACTTCAGGATCAGGAGACGGAGTAACTGATAATGGTGTTGATTTCAAAACAGGATCCATATTAATTTCCGAAGCATTATTAATGGTAGGTTTCAACGCTTCTTTATTGATTTCGAATTGAGAAGTGGGTCTCAAAATAGGTTCTTCATTTTCCTCTTCTTCTGCAACTGCAAATTCTTCCAAATTATACAACCCTTCAGAAACAGGTTTGTTCACGGGTGCCAGTTCGGTATCGATTTCATTTTTAGTTCTCTCAAAAAATGCTTTTATAGTATCTGGAGATATTTTAATTTTGAATATCAAATAAATAATTATTCCTAATAATAATACCAATAGTGTTCCCGATTTTCCAATATAATCTTGCGCAAACAAGTTCATTTCATAACCAATCGTTCCGCCTAATTCTGGTAATGAAGTTGCTAAAAAACCAAGTAATATGGATATAATCACTATGGCAAATAAATCCCAAAACAAAACATTTTTCATTCTTTTCAATGAAATATCCATTACAAGGAAGGCGCCCGTCAAGAAAAATAATTTTACAAATAGAAAAGAAGCAACGCCGAAACCTCTGTAAATGAACAAATCTGCTAAAAAAGCACCAAATTTACCCAACCAGTTATTAACCGTTTCAGAACGATTGGCCAATTCAGAAACAGCACTTTGGTCTTCTTGTCCGTGAATGAAAAAAGAAATAAATGACAATAGCAAAGCCACAGAAAACAATATCAATACAAATCCAAATAAGATTTTATATTGTCTTCCTAATTTCCAAGGTTTTTTACCCTCAGAATTAGCTTCTTTTTTATCCGTTGTAAGTGTCTTTTTTGCCATTCTTGATTGTACAAATTACTATTAAAACAAAGAATTATTTTATATAAATTTCGGAATATAAATCATCAAACCAATTGCAATTGCTGTCATTGCAGCAAAAAATACTGCACCAGCTGCAATATCCTTAATAAAACCTATTCTATGGTGAAACTCAGGATGAATAAAATCAGCTACTTTCTCAACTGCCGTATTCAATCCTTCAATACTCAAAACCAATCCGATGGCCAAGGTTTGAAACATCCATTCCTCGCGCGAAATATTAAAGTAAAAACCAGCAATAATCAACCCAACTGCTAATGACGATTGCACCATTATACTGTGTTCGGTAGTTATCAATTTGATAGCGCCTTTTAATGCAAATCCCATGCTTTTGAATCTACCGGTAAAAAAAGTAGTGTCTTTTTGAAATTCCATATTCGATATTAAAGTACCGCCAAAGCCGCATCATAATTAGGCTCGTTGGCAATTTCACCAACTTGTTCCGTGTGTGAAATTACTCCATTTTCATCAATTACAATGACAACTCTTGAATGCAAACCTGCTAAAACGCTATCAGAAATTTCCAAACCGTAGTCTTTTCCAAACGCTCCTGTATTAAAATCCGAAAGATTAATTACATTCTCAAGTCCTTCAGCACCACAAAAACGACTTTGTGCAAACGTCAAATCTCTTGATATGCACAACACTTTTGTATTTGCCAAAGCACTCGCTTTTTCGTTGAATTTTCTAACCGAAGTAGCACATGTACCGGTATCAATGCTTGGGAATATGTTCAAAACCAATTTGCTTCCTGCAAAATCTGCCAAGGTCGCTATTGATAAATCGCCTTTAACCAATTTAAAATCGATTGCTTTTGAACCTACTTTTGGTAATTCACCACTTGTATTAATTGGATTTCCTCCTAATGTAATTGCTGCCATTTTTGCTATTTTTTTTAAGCACCAAAAGTAAGCAAATATATTGGGAATAAAAAAATTGCTATTAACTAAGGATTAAGTAATCGAAATATTTAATCTTTTCCTATTGCAATTGCCATTGAAATTGCTATTTGCTCCATTATATCTTTTCCTTTTGGGCGTGCCCGAGTTTAGAACGATTTGAGTAACTACTTCATCTCTTCTAAACTCGGTCGGGCTGTTCGCTACAATCCACGCCCAAAAGCGTGGGATTTCCACTGCCATCCCTCACGCGAATTTCACACAAATTAGATTTTTCAAATAACCAAAATCTTCACAATTTCTTACAATAAAAAAGTCCTAACAATAATAAAAATGTTAGGACTTCAAAAAAAGGGCTTACGCCCCATAGTTAGTCATTGCGAGGAACTAAGCAATCAAAGGGTCAAAGTGACAAACCTGCCTGCCGGTAGTCAAGGGGTATTAATCCATGAGGCAGCGCACCGACTTACCGAACTTCTTACTATCCTCGCCTCGGTTGGCAGTGCCATTGTTGTAACTCAGGAAACGGTTCCAGCCTTTTATATTACTACTGCCCACTGACGAGCCCCACCAGAAACCATAGTTGCCAAAGTGAATGAACGTACCACTATCCTGGCGAACACCTCCCGGCAGACCTATAAAGCCACTGCTGTTGGTAGCGTTTGTGTTGGGGCTATTCCATAATGTAGTGGCTTTCATTGCTCCTCCAGCTACTGTCGTTCCCCCTAATGTAGTGGTTAATGTGGTCCATTCGGCATCCGTAGGAACGTGCCATCCTGTTGGGGCTAATACCTTATTTGGAGTATCTGTGTCCGTGTCATGTATTCCTGCAACAGCATACCAATTGTACAACTTGCCATATGTATTGCGGTTTGCAAATACATTGCTATAATAACACCAAGCACCAGTGGTTAAAGCAGCCCATGCGGCTGGGTCAGTTACTTGGGGTATTGGAGTACCATCACTATAGGTGGTCACGTTGAGATTACTAGTGGCCCAAACTTGGGCGCCAATCGTAACACTTGTTGCTGTCGTTGGCGTCGTTGCTAGGTTACCTATCATGTTCGTCCAAGTTTCACCATCATAAACTTGTGTTTCTCCATAAGTCCCACAATCAGTACAATAAATCATAAGACCTTGTGCGGGTGATGTAATTGTAGCTCTTTGAGCTCCCGTCATTCTTGGAGGCAAAAACCCCTTAGTGGTTGAACTTACATCCAACATTGCCGTAGCATTAGCAGCACTGCCATCGGCATTAATTCCTACCGATTGAGCCATTCCGGCAACTGCTGTGAAAATAGCGACTAAAATAAATAGTTTTTTCATGATTATTATAATTTAAATAACTCTTTTATTTTGTTTGTTTTTGAACTTATTAAATAACAATTTTTAAAAGTATCGAATTGCCCTAACTCTAAACCAGCCGCCTTTCCCATTAACAAATGAGCTGCCACTGCCACCATTTGTACTAAAGGAATACGCATAGGCATCATCATTATCAATCTCGCTGGAACTCCAATAACTACAGGGCTCCATTGATGTTGGACCACATTCAGAAAACTCGCCAAGTGCAACTCTATTCTCACTAATTTTTTGTAATTCATCTCTACTAGGCAAAAACCAATCATCATAACCACCCAGTACCAAATCGGCACATAATTTAGCCGCATAATTACCTGTCCCTTGAAAAGATACTATTAAATTAGTATTTGATAACCCTGTTCCTATTGCGGTTCCAGTTGCATTTGTAGTTACATAACTGCCATTCCACCAGCCTGGAGGGTATTGATTATTAAGATTTGGATTCCAATTTTGGTCAGGTGCAATAATAAAACCGTGAAAAACATTTGCATCATATCCAGGGTCTCCAGACTGGAGGATATAAGCTATTTTACCACCTTGGTAGGTAGCGCCTATTTCAGGGGAGGTGGCAGTTGTAAAATACACTTGGCCTCCATAATTAGTTCCTGAAGCATTGGTTGCATACGCTCTTACATAATATAAGGTGCTATGGGTCAAGCCAGTCATATTACTTGTAAAAGACCCTGTGGTGCCACTTTCCGTTGTTTTTGAGTTTGCAATAGTTGGGTTCGGTGAGGTACTCCAACAAACCCCTCTTGCTGTTATGGCATTGCCATTATCATGGGTAATATTTCCTCCACTTGTTGCAGATGTTGTACCGATGTTTGTGGCAGCCGCTGTTGGGCTAATCACTGGAACCCGACCTAGGCTGGTGCCCCCAATCATATTTTTCCATTCCGCTCCACTGTAATATTGTGGTTCGCCATTTCCACAATCAGTACAATAAATCATTAGACCGATTGCCGGAGAAGTGATGGTTTCTCTTTGCGCATAAGTCATTCGCGGCGGCAAAAACCCTTTTGTAGTTGATTTTAAATCCAATATTGCCGTAGCATTAGCAGCACTGCCATCGGCATTAATTCCTACTGATTGTGCCGTTGCAGCAACTGTGGTGAAAATAGCGAGTAAAATAATTATTTTTTTCATGAGGGTTGGGTTTGTTTTATTCAAAAAAAGGGGCTTACGCCCCCATATCTTTTCAAAGGGTCAAAGGGCAAAAGAGTCAAACCTGCCTGCCGGCAGGCAGGGGGTATTAATCCCTGAGGTAGCGCACTGAGAAACCGAATGTCTTAATGATGCCGACTCTGCCGGCAGACCCGGAGTTATAAGACAGGTTGCGGAGCCAGGCGTAGGCTGTATCGTACTCTGATGAACTCCACCAGAGACCGTCGTTGCCAATGGTGCCGAATGAACCATTGTTGCCGCGATACCCTCCCGGAAGACCTGTAAACCCACTGGAGTTGGTAGCGTCAGTATTGGGGCTATTCCATAATGTGGTGGCTTTCATTTTACCTCCTGCAACGCTTGTTCCCCCTAATGTAGTGGTTAATGTTGTCCATTCGGCATCCGTAGGAACGTGCCAACCTGTTGGGGCTAGTTTTTTACGGAGAGTCGCATCTGTTTTTGAGGCTTCGTCCCATATGCCAGCTACAGCATACCAATTGTATAATTTGCCATAAGTCGTGCCGTTAGCTGTTGTATTGTTATAATAACACCAAGCACCAGTGGTTAATGCTGCCCATTGTGTTGGGTCGCTTACTTCGGGTATAACCGTGCCATCACTGTAAGTTGTTACATCAAGGTTTTTTATCTCCCATGTTTGGGTGCCAATGACAACTTCTGTGGGAGGTGGCAATGTTGCTGTGCCATCTATCAATTTTTTCCATTGAGTCCCATCATAATATTGGGGTTCTCCAGAACTTCCACAATCAGTACAATAAATCATTAGACCTTGTGCAGGTGATGTAATTGTAGCTCTTTGAGCTCCCGTCATTCTTGGAGGCAAAAATCCCTTAGTGGTCGAACTTACATCCAACATAGCAGAAGCGTTTGCCGAACTACCATCGGCATTAATTCCTACCGACTGTGCTGTTGTAGCAAATGTTGTGAAAATAGCGAGTAAAATAAATAGTTTTTTCATTAGGTTTGGGTTTTTATTTTTAAAAAAAGAGGCTCACGCCCATAGTTAGTCATTGCGAGGAACGAATCAATCAAAGGGTCAAAGTGACAAACCTGCCTGCCGGCAGGCAGTATTAATCCCTGAGGCAGCGCACCGAGAAACCGTGCCTATTATTGCCGTTGAAACTGACGGCATCGCCGAAGTTCCAAGCCAGGTAGCGTAACCAGGCGCTCGAAATATTGCCCTGTGACGAACTCCACCAGTATCCGTAGGTGCCAACGTAGGTGAACGTTCCATTGTAGCTGCGACCCCCTCCCGGAAGACCTGAAAAACCACTGGAGTTGGTAGCGTCTGTGTTAGGCGTGTCCCAAAGCGATGTGCCTGTTGCTTTCAATTTTCCGCCAGCAACTATAATTCCCCCTAATGTATTGGTTAAGGTGGTCCATTCTGCATCGGTAGGTAAATGCCATCCTGTAGGGGCTAATACCTTATTTGGAGTATTTGGATCTGCGTCGTGTATGCCTGCAACAGCATACCAATTGTATAATTTGCCATAAGTGGTGCCTGAGGAGGAATTGTTATTGTAATAACACCAAGCACCAGTGGTTAAGTTAGACCATTGTGTTGGGTCGGTTACTTGGGGTATTGTGGTTCCATCTCTATAGGTTGTCACATCGAGATTAACGGTGGCCCAAACTTGAGTGCCAATCGTAACTCTTGCTGTTGACGTTGTTGCTGTTCCTCCTATCAATTTTTTCCATTGAGTCCCATCATAATATTGGGGTTCTCCAGAACTTCCACAATCAGTACAATAAATCATTAGACCTTGTGCAGGTGATGTAATTGTAGCTCTTTGAGCTCCCGTCATTCTTGGAGGTAGAAATCCCTTAGTGGTTGAACTTACATCCAGCATAGCAGAAGCACTTGCCGCAGCGCCATCGGCATTAATTCCAACCGATTGTGCTGTGGCAACAATGGAGGTGAAAATAGCTAGTAAAATTAATAGTTTCTTCATTGTTTAATTGTTTAATTGTTTAATTGTTTGATTGTTTGATTTTGTTTTGCAAAAAACGATAGGCAAAAAAGATTCCTAGCAATAGTGCTACTAGTACATAATTGTCAATTGGTACTGGTTGAGTTACGTCATCAATATTATCATCAAATAAATCTTGTGCCATTGAGAAAAAAGGGAGTGCTAAAAAAAGAATACTATACCCTTTTTGAAGGTTTGAGGTGCTTGTTTTTGTTTTCATATTATTGAATTGTTATTTTTTTAACACTACTTTTTCCTTGGTTTGTTAGTTCCACAAAATAAAGTCCTTGTGATAGGATACTATTTGGTGTAATGGTAATTGTGTTTTGAGCTTCGGTTTTCGTCTCATATACTGTTTGTCCAATAGTATTAATTAATTTTATCGCAACTTCTCCTGTGAGATAGCTTGGCAAAGCAATATTAAATTGGTTGTTGGTTACAGGGTTAGGATAAACTACTATATTTTCTGCATTAAAATTTGGATTGTTTAATGCATTATTTTGAAACACAATTTTAAAACGGTTGGTGCCATACGAAAGTGCATCAGTAGTGGTGGTAAATGCAAAGTCTGTTGTTGCAGTATTTTCCAAAGCAGCATATTGATTGAGATAGGTATCTACTAAAAACGGCGTAGTTGCCGGATCAAAATTATTGAAATGAGTTCTGAACGTGTAGCTTTTATTGGCTTGAAATTGCTGTAATTGTAATTGCAATTCATCGGTAGCTACTACTTGTGGTCTGGCATCAATAGCTAAAGTAAGGTTGCTATTTAAAAAAGAAATATTTTCTATTCCAGTACTTAACTTAGCAACATCGCCGTTTTCGATAGCGTTAGTAAATTGGTTGTCAAAAACCGATACGGCAGCATCAATAGGATAACCACCTAAAGCCAATTCGCTGGTTTGATAGACTTGCAATTCTAACCTTGAAAAATTAGTATTCGTGGTTCTGTAAAAGTTATTGATATTGGTTCCTAGTTTATTCGATTCGTTAAAAGTTATGGATCCTGCTGTTCCTAAAGTAGTGTTTTTTACAAAAAAAGCTTGCCCAGGTTGTATGTATTGATTTACACTAGAAGATGCATTATTTGAAAATGTTGTCGAATTGTATGCTACATAACGTCCTCGTTGATCTGAGGTACCCATATTGGAATCCCAAACATAATATGTATTTGTTAAACCTGTTTTGGTTAGTGTATTCCAATTTAGCGTATTTACATAAGGGTTTCCTATTAAACTATAACCATCAGTAGTGCTATTGCTAGTATTGTTTATTGGGACAGGTGTGGAACTACTATTAAAAGTTACAGTACCGGTTGTCACGGTTCCAGTAGCGGTTAGCGTTACAGGAACATTCATATTTGCCTGTGATGCCTGCGTTAATAGTCCTGGAGTTCTATCCCCACGAATCAAAACTCTATAGCCTTGCATGGCGTTAAGGTTGGTGCCATCTGTAGAGGCGATGGCCGCCCAACCCGAACCAGTTGCTTGTTGATTATTGTAGGTGTACATAGAAGGACTCCCTGAAACCGTGGTATCAAAACCATTAGCTCCTGTTGTAGAACCTGTTATATGTGTGCCCAATTGCCAGTTGCCACTAATGAAATTATCGGTAGTTACACTAGGGGTTAAAAAACGAAAAGCTCTTTTGCCTTGTGCAATATAACGCTGCACCGTTACTTTTCCTGTTATACTACCTAATACGGGAGCAATTACTGCCGAGCCTTCTGCATTAGAAACTAAGGTAAGGTTGTTGTTGGCATCCAGCGTTCCATTAGAAACCGTTAAAGCACCAGTTACACTTATTCTATTATTTAATGTACTAGTTCCTAAATGTGCTACAGTTAAATTTTTGGAATTTGTTGTGCCTGAACCGGCAAACGTAACGGGATCTGAAAAACTAAGCGTCCCATCTGTATTGGTTAGGGTTCCGTTGTTTGTTAAAGTGCCGCCACCGTAGTTAATTGTGACAGCGCCACTAGTAACAATACTAGTACCACTACTAATGGTGAAATTTTGAGCAAATGAACTACTGGATAGTAAAAATAGTAGGAATGCAATTAGAAATTAGGGGATTTTTTTCATAGTGAGGGCTATAAGTTACGATAAGTATTAAAATTTATTTTATTGTATTTTCATTATAAATAATTTAATACTTTTATTGAAAAATTAAATAATTTTTTACAAACTTAAACCATACTTTACCATTATTCAAATAAATAATCGCTTTTTTTGTTGTAAAAATTAAATCATTAATTATATACATAAAGTTTTAAATATACTTATTATATATTAAAACATTAAAAAACACATTTTTCATAATACTAATAAAGCTTTTTATGATTAGAATTATGAAAAATAATCTGATTAAAAATCTATCTGTCATGCTGAACTTGTTTCAGCATCTTAATGAAAACAGAATCTGAACTAAATTCAGATTGACAAATTTTTTGCACCCCCACAAATTTTGGTATTGATTTTTGCAATTGCCATTGAATTTGCTATTGACATTCCCATTTCGTCACCCCTCCTTTTGATTGCTTCGTTCCTAGCAATGACAAGGCTAGGGGGAGGAAAACAAAAGACCCGAGGCGTTAGCCGAACGGGCGAAGCAAAGGCGACATTTGAGATTAAGAGGAGTAAGCCCAGTGGGCTTCAGGTATTTATTTATACCTTTTCTTAAAACAAAAAAGTCTATCTTTTCAGATAGACTTTTCAAAAACCCGAGGCGTTAGCCGAACGGGCGAAGCAAACCTGCCTGCCGTCAGGCAGGGGCGACGAACCGAGCCCGAAGGGCGAACACGTCGTTCCGATAAAAAAAGAACCCCAACCTTTTCAGGTTGGGGTTCCATAAAAAAAGGCGACGACATACTCTCCCACATAACTGCAGTACCATCTGCGCAGGCGGGCTTAACTTCTCTGTTCGGGATGGGAAGAGGTGAGCCCCGCCGCAATAACCACCTTAAGG
>JBIIFA010000032.1:0-14497 GCA_044237565.1 Flavobacterium sp. | reverse complement strand
GAAATAAAAGCAATTTCCACTTATATTTCTCATAGAAATGGAGGAAAAGGAGCTGCTCGCGACGTTATTGAACAAGTAATGAAAGTGCAAGGAAAATGGCATTTATATTACGACGGAAAACACGATTAATAAATATATTTTTTTAAAATTAATATGTTGAATTTACTTAAATTAATACGCTACCAAAACCTGTTGATGCTTGCTTTTATGCAATTAATCTTCAGATATGGATTTTTAAAACTTCAAAATGCACCCTTGTCACTTGCCGATTGGCAATACGGTTTATTTGTGTTTTCCACCGTTTGCATTGCGGCTGGAGGCTATATCATAAATGGTATTTTTGACCAAGAAACAGATTCTGTAAACCGACCTGATTCTGTAATTGTCGGAAAATATATTACAGAAAGCAAAGCCTATAATTTATATGTAGCCTTTACTTTTACAGGCGTTGCCATTGGTTTCTATTTGTCAAATGTGATTGAAAGACCCAATTTCGCAATCGTATTTATTCTAATTGCGTCCACACTTTATTTATATGCCACAAGTTTAAAACAAAGTTTGCTGATTGGAAATATAATCATTGCTTTGCTACTTTCTGCAAGTGTTTTAATCATTGGCCTTTTTGATTTATTGCCCGCAACTTACGATGGAAATCAGTCCATAATGGGTTTGCTTTTTGGAATTTTAATTGATTATGCTGTTTTTACTTTTATCATCAATTTAATTCGTGAAATAGTAAAAGATATTGAAAGTATTAATGGCGATTCAGGTCAAGGAATGAGTACTTTACCAATAGTTATTGGTGTTTCAAAAGCTACTAAAGTTGTTTTTGCTTTGAGTTTCATTCCAATAATTTGTGTGTTTTATTATTTGAAAACTTATATTTTTGATGGAAATTTAATTTTAAGTTCCATTTACGGATTGATTTTCATTGCAAGTCCCCTACTCTATTTTACAGTTAAAATTTGGTCTGCAAAAGAACCAAAAGATTTTCATCATTTGAGTACAATCTTGAAATGGATTATGTTTTTTGGTATTCTTTCAATTTTGGTAATCAGTTTAAATATGAAACATAATGCTTAAAGCAATTTTAAAAAATCATACGATTATTTTAGCTTCTGGGTCACCAAGAAGACAGCAATTTTTCAAAGATTTAGACTTGAATTTTGAAATTCGATTGAAAGATATTGAAGAAATTTATCCAGATGCTTTAATAGCGGAAGAGATTACCAACTTTTTAGCCGAATTAAAAGCCAATGCCTTTGAAGGAGAATTAAATGAAAATGAAATTTTAGTTACAAGCGACACGATTGTTTGGCACAAAAATAATGCTTTGGGAAAACCAAAAGATTATGAAGATGCCTTTCAAATATTGAAATCTTTATCAGATGATACGCACGAAGTTATCACTTCCGTTTGTTTCAAAACAACAGAAAAAACAACCACTTTTCACGAAGTTACCAAAGTCACATTTAATGCTTTGAGCGATGAAAGTATCCATTATTATTTGGAAAATTACAAGCCTTTTGATAAAGCTGGTGCCTATGGAATTCAGGAATGGATTGGTTTTATTGGCGTTTCAAAAATTGAAGGTTCGTATGCCAATGTGATGGGGATGCCAACTGATAAAGTGTATGAATATCTACTTAAATTGGTATAAAATAATTTAAAATGCTATCAATGATTACCTGTCCAAATAATCTACTTTTACAAAGTGAAATTTCAATTTTAAAACAAGGTTTGGCATCTGCAAATGAATTTACTTACTACTATTTTTTTGTTAAAAATTGCCATTTTTAAGCTAAAATCCGACTAAAATTTCTTAAATTTAGAATGATATAAAAATATTTAATAATCTAATAAATTTCATGAAAGATTCCATACGATTTCCATTTTATGCAAAGCTCGCATTTGTATTATTGAGCTTAATTTCTATATTTATTATTTTATATTTAGGACAAAATATTATTGTTCCAATATTAATGTCGTTACTTTTTGCAATTTTATTACGTCCAATTGCTCATTTTCTAAAATCAAAATGGCGCTTTCCGCACGTTTTAGCAGTAATGTGTACCGTTGTACTTTTTATGCTAATGGTCATTGGAATTTTATTTTTCATTTCTTGGCAGATAAGTGCTATTGCTAATGATTGGGATGCAATTCAAACTAATTTATCCATTCATTTTGATACTATTCAAAAATTTATAAGTTCCAATTTCAATTTAAACAATGTTGAACAAAAAGTATTAATTGATAATGCATCAAAAAATGTATTAGAATCTGGTAAAAATATCATCGGAACATCTTTAGTTTCCGTTTCAGATGTAATATTAAATCTTACGTTAATCCCTATTTACATTTTTTTATTTTTATTATACAGAACACTTTTTATTACGTTTTTATCAAAATTATTTCAACCAGAATACCACGAAAAACTTCAAGATATTCTCTATCAAATAAAGGTTTCGGTGCAAAGTTATATCGTTGGACTATTAATAGAAATGGTCATCGTTTCCACATTAACATCAGTTGGTTTTATGATTATTGGCTTGAAATACGCTATTGTTTTAGGATTAATTACGGGACTTTTAAACCTCATTCCCTACATCGGCATTTTGTTTGCAGGAATTTTGAGTATTATTGCCACACTTACAGCTTCTCCTGATATAACCTTGATAATTGGTGTTTTAATTATTGTAATTGTAGTCCAACTCATTGATAATAACTTGATTGTCCCAATGATTGTTGGTTCCAAAGTTCAAATCAATGCTTTTGTTTCCATTGTTGGAATAATAGTTGGTGGCGTAATTGCAGGATTTTCAGGAATGTTTTTGGCAATTCCTATAATTGCTATTCTAAAAGTGATTTTTGACAGAATAGAATCTTTAGAACCTTGGGGATATTTGATGAGCGACGATTTACCGAAGAACTATTCTTGGAAAAACAAATCTACTTCTGAAATTGAAAAACCTATTGACGTTATAAATTTTAAAACACCTATCATTCATAATATCACAATCGAATCAGATGAAATTGATTTGAATTAAATTTTATTTATTGACAATAATCCTTAAATTAATTTAAAACAAGAAGTGCAATTGACGCTTTATTACTTTTCTTTACCACTTATACCCATTACAACACCATTTATTACTTTGTGTTTGCAATATCAAAACTAATTTATGAAATTTAAAAAAAATTAGAGTTACAATTATAAAATAAAAAAGAGTAGTAGCTAATCGATTTTTTGGAAATTTTAGTAGATTTAAAATTCTTTAAAGAATTTTTTCATTCAAAAAAAAACTACTGCTCTTTTATTAATTTAATAAATTTAACGACTAAATTTCAAAGGTATTTCTAGTGTGTATTTCTTTCTATTTTTATTTTCCAATTTAAAATCACGCAACCAAGGATTATAAATCTTTAATATTTTATAGTTTATCCCTTGACTAATAGCCAAATCTGCTAAATTATTTACGGTGCTATCAATTTCTATTTTTCGTGTTGGAAATAATTCATATAATTCTTGCTTTGGAATATCAAATCCAAATTTTTCAGGACTTTTCATAATTTCCTTCAATGCCAAAATTCTAAAAACATAGCGAGACGTTTCATCATTTAACAATAAATCATAATAATTAGTCACTTTTTGAATTTCTATTTGCTTGTTAACACCCATCATTCCAACATTATACGAAGCTGCGGCCAAAGTCCAAGAACCAAACTTTTCCTTAGCTACCAATAAATATTTACAAGCCGCCTCAGTAGACTTCTCTAAGTGATACCGCTCATCAACACAATCGTTCACTTCCATCCCTTTTTCCTTGGCAGTTTCAGGCATAAATTGCCAAACTCCTTTTGCTCCGGAACCTGAAACCGCATTTATCAAAGCACTTTCAATTACAGCCAAATACTTGAAATCATCCGGAACTCCATTTTTTTTCAAGATGGGTTCAATTACAGGAAAAGCTCGATTCGCTCTTTTTAAAATTAACGTAGTTGAAGCATGTAAATTGGCATTGACCAACAATTCTCTATCAAAACGTTCGTTTACATCTGGAATATTTAAAGGAGTTTTTTCGCCTGCAAAATCTACAGCTATAGGATAATAATTAGCCGTTCCCTCGTGTGTGATTTTGTTTTTATTTTCAAAAGAAATAGCAAATATCGAAATTCCACTTACTACTATAATTGCGGTAATTAACCATGCTTTTTTAATCGAATTCATTTTATTTATTTTAATTATGTAAACCTACAAAAATCAAACTGATTCTACTTCTTGGCCTAAAATTATTTTAGGCAAATTGACATTAAACCATTTGAATTTACTCAAAATCATTATGTGTGTCCCGCCTTTTACAACAATGCATTTTTGAATATTTTTTATCGGGAAAACCTCATCTGCATCACCGTGAATGTGAATCACGTTATTTACAATTTCAGTTCTATCCCATAAAATTATTTTTTCAATTGCCCAATCCAAATATTTTTTATCTCTAACAGAAAGAAACTTTTTATACAATTCAAATCTTTGTTTAATCTTATCTCCAAAAGAAAATTTAGCTAAATTTTCGATATTCAAAACCAATCTTGTTGGTAAAAGTTTGTACGCTTTTGTAGTTTTAGCAACTTTAAAAGCAGTTGGAAATTCCACATTACTTTTTACACTTGAAATTATTATTGTCTTTCTTACTTCCAAAAATTCAGCCATTTCTTGAACTAAAATACCACCAAATGAAACGCCAATTAATACGGGGTTTTTATGAGTTACTTTTTTAGAAATCCTTTCCGCATATTCCGACAACGATTCATTGTTTAAAGGCAATTCCCATTCCAATAAAATTATCTCAAAACCATCAACAGGAAGAGCAATTCTTTCAAAAATTGAAGAACTTGCTGCTAATCCTGGCATAAAATAAACTGGAATTCTACTCATTTAAAATGATTTAACGAACTAAAATTGAAACAATAGAAATTTATCACGAAATTTGTATAAAATTAAATCATTAATTGGAAATATAAACAGTTTCCTTTACAATTATGAATAAATTATGACAACACAATTATTCAAAGCTTCGGAACGCGGAACGGCAAATTTTGGATGGCTTAATGCCAATTATTCCTTTTCTTTTGCCAATTATTTCAATCCACAGAGAATACAATTTGGAATGCTTCGTGTTTTAAATGACGATACAATAGCTCCAGGGATGGGATTTGGAACACATCCACACGAAAATATGGAAATTATCACAATTCCTCTTGAAGGCGCTTTGAAACACCAAGACAGTATGGGAAACGAAGGTACAATTAGCTATGGCGAAGTTCAAGTTATGAGTGCTGGAACAGGAATCCAACATTCAGAAGTCAATGCAAGTGAGACAAATCAATTAAAATTATTACAACTGTGGGTTTTTCCAGATACCGAAAATGTAACCCCAAGATACGAGCAAAAGTTTTTTGATCTTGAAAAAAATAAAAACTCATTTGTGAATATTGTTTCTCCAAAAGTCTCAAATGATGGAAACGCACTTTGGGTTCATCAAAAAACATTTTTTAATTTAGGCGTGTTTGAAATTGGCAAAACGAATTACAAAATCAACTTTGCCGATAATAGCGTATATTTGTTCCTAATTGAAGGTGAAATTGAAGTTAATAATCAAATAGTAACTGCAAAAGATGCCTTAGGAATATCTGATTTTAAAGAATTTGATATTGAAATTACAAAAAAATCGAAGATTCTTTTAATCGAAGTACCAGCCAAATAAAAAAATAACTTTTATGGAAATTCAGTAATATGGAAATTAAAGACAATGCCTTTTCAAGACAATTCGAAACATTTTTAGATGGAGAAATGATTATACTAGAATATTCATTTCAAGAGAAAAAGATATTTCTAACAAAAATTAAAACTCCAGATAACTTTGAAAATGAAGCTTTTATAAATGATTTTCTTAAAAATATTATGGGAATCGCCTACGAAAGAAAACTGAAAGTAGTGCCTATTTTACCGAAAATAGCAACTTTTTTTAGAAAAAATGCTACCTACAAAGATTTATTGCCTCCCGGAATTAAGCTGTAATTTTACTTTTCAAAAAATCCATTCGCACGCTTCCGTCTTCATCAATTTTGGTAAGATTAATTTCGTGCAACGTATTCACTAATTCAGGATTCCAAGGCGTTTTCACTTTTACATAATTTTCTGTAAAACCGTGAATATAACCACCTTTATTTTCACTTTCAAAAAGTACAATTCGGTTGGATCCAAGTTGACTTTCATAAAAAGCGCGTCGTTTTTTCACCGATAATCCACGCAACATTTTACTTCTTTTGGCTCGAACATTTGCAGGAACAACTCCTTCCATATCTGCAGCTTCAGTATTATCACGTTCAGAATACGTAAAAACATGTAAATACGAAATGTCCATTTCATTCAAAAAATGATAGGTTTCAAGAAAATGTTCGTCGGTTTCACCGGGAAAACCTACAATTACATCCACGCCAATACAAGCGTGCGGCATCACTTCCCGAATTTTATTCACGCGTTCTGTATAAATTTCACGCAAATAACGACGCTTCATTAATTTTAAAATTTCATTGCTTCCAGATTGCAACGGAATATGAAAATGCGGCACAAATGTTCTGCTTTTAGACACAAAATCAATCGTTTCATTTTTCAATAAATTAGGCTCAATCGACGAAATTCGCAAGCGCTCAATCCCTTCCACCTTATCCAATTCCTGAATCAATTCTAAAAAAGTATGCTCGTGTTTTTTATTCCCAAATTCACCTTTTCCATAATCTCCAATATTCACACCTGTCAAAACAATTTCCTTGATGTTTTGCTCCGAAATTTCCTTTGCATTTTTCAATACATTTTCTAAAGCATCACTCCTAGAAATTCCCCTTGCCAAAGGAATTGTACAATACGTACATTTATAATCGCACCCATCTTGAACCTTCAAAAACGCCCGAGTTCTATCTCCAATCGAGTAACTTCCAACGTAAAAATCAGCTTCTGAAATCTCACAAGAATGCACTTCGCCCCTATCATTTTTGGACAAATCGTTTATATAATCGGTAATTTTAAACTTTTCTGTAGCACCCAAAACCAAATCCACACCGTCTACATTTGCCAATTCCTCCGGCTTCAATTGCGCATAACAACCTACCGCCGCAACAAACGCTTTATCATTCAATTTCATCGCTTTTCGCACCACCTGCTTGAATTGTTTGTCCGCATTTTCCGTCACTGAACACGTATTTATCACATAAATATCGGCAACTTCTTCAAAATCGACACGGTCAAAACCTTCCTCCGTGAAATTTCTAGCAATAGTAGAAGTCTCCGAAAAATTCAACTTGCAACCCAAGGTGTAAAAAGCAACTTTTTTTCTATCCGTCATATTTGTTTTATTTGGGCGAATCCCTGCGGGTCGGGCTTTCAGCTATATATTTTGTTTCGCTTTCGCTGCACAAAATGATACCGCTTCTATCCCTTTCGCGAACACCGTGCAAATTTACACACAAAAATCGTATAATGAAACACTATTCGTAAATCAAAAAGCCACAACTGAATAGTCAATTGTGGCTTTGCAAATTATATTAAAAAACAATTTATTCTTTTCTCCACTTTTTAGATTCTTCAAAAACGTGTTCTAAAATGGCTTTGTCTTGTTCGGTAAATTCTACGTGTCTTCTGTCCATTACGATTTTTGCGACTTCAAAAGCTTTTTTGGTAAGATACGTTACAAATCCAGATGCACCGCCCCAAGAAAAACTCGGAACAAAATTACGAGGAAAACCACTTCCGAAGATGTTGGCACTCACGCCAACTACGGTTCCTGTGTTAAACATCGTATTAATTCCGCATTTACTATGATCGCCCATCATTAAACCACAAAATTGAAGTCCAGTTTTGGCAAAATTCTCCGTTTCATAACTCCACAACTTTACTTCTTCATAGTTATTCTTCAAATTAGAATTATTTGAATGAGCACCAATATTACACCATTCTCCCAATACTGAATTTCCCAAAAACCCATCGTGTCCTTTATTAGAATAACCAAATAAAACAGAATTATTTACTTCACCACCAATCCTACAATGCGGACCAACAGATGTCGCTCCGTATACTTTTGTAGCCAATTTTACTTGCGCTTCTTCGCACAATGCAAACGGACCACGAATTACAGAACCTTCCATAATTTCAGCGTTTTTACCAATATATATAGGTCCTGTGGAAGCATTTAAAGTTACAAATTCTAATTTTGCTCCTTCTTCAATAAAAATAGAGGATGGGGAAATAACATTAACACTTTTTGGAATGGGTTGCGAAGTTCTGTCTTCAGTTAAAAGTTCAAAATCTTCTCTAATTGCCGCATCATTTTTGGCAAAAATATCCCAAGTATGTTCCACTGTCAAACAATCTCCATTGAATTCAATTATTTCATACGTATCAAAATCAACTTCTTCTTGCGATTCTTGCGTATAGAAAGCAATTACTTCATCGCCTCTAAAAACCGCTTGATTTCGCTCTAAATTACTAATCAACTCAACCAAAATTGGATTGGGCAAATACGATGCATTTATCATTATGTTTTCCTCCAATTCAACCATTGGAAATTTATCCGATAAATATTCTTCGGTTAATGTAGTGGTTGTAGAACCTAAATATTTCTCCCATTTTTCACGAATTGTCAAAATTCCAATACGAATATCGGCAACAGGGCGCGTAAATGTGAAAGGCAATAATGCATTTCTGGAAGGTCCGTCAAAAAGGATATAATTCATAAAACTGGTTATTTGTTAATTTGGTTATTTGTTTAATCGAAAATAGATTCCGAAAACTTTTCCGATTTTTATACTATTGACACCAAAGTTACAAAGTTTAATAGAAAAAGGGAATAATTAGCCCATAAAAAAACCTCGCAGTTTGCGAGGTTTTATATAATTTGAACAGCGATAACAATTATTTACCGTGTTTAGCGTATTTCGTTTTGAATTTATCAATACGTCCTGCAGTATCAATAAGTTTAGATTTACCTGTGTAAAAAGGGTGAGAAGTTCTTGAAATCTCCATTTTCACAACTGGATATTCAACACCTTCGTGTATGATAGTTTCTTTAGTATCTGCAGTAGATTTTGTAATAAAAACGTCTTCATTTGACATGTCTTTAAAAGCAACTAATCTGTAATTTTCTGGGTGTACACCTTTTTTCATCTTAAATCTTTTTTTATTTGTTTCAATTATAATTTGTTTTGAAGCTTTTCTTCTCACAGAAAAGGTATAAACACACTATAACTTTTTGTTTTAACTTTATTATTTTGAGATTGCAAATTTACACTTATTTTTCAATAATCAAACCTTAGTATCATTTTTTTTTATTTCAAGGAAAATGTAATTTTTATCTTAGGTAAATTGGGAATTGTTATATTTGTAAATTAATTTAAAACAATTGTGTTATGGAACAAAAAATTTCTCCTTCAAAATCAGCTTTACAGTATGGTGCGTTATTCGGAATTTTAATGGTATTAGAATTTGTAATCGTCTATGTTATGGATGTAGATCCAATTTCAAATCCAGCAGCTGGAATTGTCATTAATACTTTGAATTACCTTGTATTTCCCGTAAGTATAATTACAGTTGGCTGTATGAATTACAAGAAAAACTTAAATAATGGTTTTATTTCTTTTGGGGAATGTTTAAAAATTGGAGTTACAATTTGTTTGATAGCAGGTTTAATCTACGGTGTTTTCAGTGCTGTTTTTAATATGATATTTCCTGAATTTATAGAAGATCTTATGAAAAAAACGAGACAAGTAATGCTAAAGCAAAATCCAAGTATGACTTCCGCTCAAGCTGAAATGGCAATTTCTATGACGAAAAAATTTATGAGTCCAGCAATTGTAATCCCCGCAACTATAGCAATGTATTCTTTTATAGGCTTAATATATTCATTAATAATCGGTGCATTTGTAAAAAATGACAATCCACAAAGTTTGTAGATAAATGAATTTATCCATTATAATTCCACTTCTCAATGAAGAAGAATCGTTGCAAGAACTCCATAATTGGATTGTTTCTGTGATGAAATCCAACAATTATTCCTACGAAGTTATCTTTATTGACGATGGAAGTACCGACAGTTCTTGGTCAATCATTGAGCGTTTGTCTGCTGAAAATTCAAGCATTAAAGGAATTTGCTTTTTGAGAAACTATGGGAAATCACAGGCTTTGCACGCTGGTTTTGCAAAAGCGCAGGGTGATGTTGTGATTACAATGGATGCCGATTTACAAGACAGCCCTGAAGAAATTCCGGGATTAATTGACATGATTACCAATCAAGATTATGATTTGGTATCCGGTTGGAAAAAGAAACGTTACGATTCGGTATTTGCTAAAAACTTACCTTCAAAATTATTCAATTGGGCAGCAAGAAAAACATCTGGCGTTCAGCTGAATGATTTTAATTGTGGCTTGAAAGCGTATAAAAATGTAGTCATCAAAAACATTGAAGTTTCGGGAGAAATGCACCGTTATATTCCTGTTTTAGCTAAAAACGCAGGTTTTAGCAAAATTGGAGAAAAGGTAGTTTTGCACCAAGCCAGAAAATATGGCGAAACAAAATTTGGGATGGAACGCTTTATCAATGGGTTCTTGGATTTGATTACGATTTGGTTTCTATCGCGTTTTGGAAAAAGACCCATGCATTTGTTTGGCGCTTTGGGATCGGTGATGTTTATCATTGGTTTTATATCTGCAGGGTTTATTGGGTTTATGAAATTGTATAAATTGTACCATAATATGCCATACGATTTAGTGACTAACAATCCTTGGTTTTACATTTCGTTGACCACAATGATTATAGGAACCCAATTATTTTTAGCTGGATTTTTAGGAGAAATAATTTTGAGAACAAAAAACAATGAGGAACGATACAAAATTTCTGTAATTACGCCTTAATTTTCTAAAATATCAAAATAATAATTAAAACACGTACATTATTAAAAGGTTAGCCCTGATTGCAGAGGAAAGCCCACGCTTTTTAGCGTGGCTTGAAACGGAAAGCAGGAAATAGCTCCAAAAAAAATAAAAATGGATATACCACAAAATATTTTAAATGCCGTGAATGAATGGCTTACACCAAATTTCGATAAAAAAACGCAAGAGGAAATCAAGGAAATGATGACTTCGTCGCCAAAAAATTTGGAGGAAAGTTTCTATAAAAATTTAGAGTTTGGAACGGGTGGAATGCGCGGAATTATGGGCGTTGGAACCAATAGAATCAACAAATATACGCTTGGAAAAAACACGCAAGGGATTTCAAATTACATGCGCAAGGTTTTCCCTGGAAAGGAATTGAAAGTTGCAATTGCGTTTGATTGTCGTCATAATAGTCAATCTTTGGCGAAAGTGGTTGCAGATGTTTTTTCGGCAAATGGGATAAAAGTGTATTTATTCTCGGATTTGCGACCTACACCAGAATTGAGTTTTGCTTTGAAATATTTGGGTTGTCAAGCAGGAATCGTACTTACCGCTTCTCATAATCCACCAGAATATAATGGTTATAAAGTGTACTGGGAAGATGGCGGACAGCTTGTTCCACCTGAGGATGTGGAGATTATTAATGTTATTGAAGCATTGAAATACGACGAAATTAAATTTGAGGCAAACGAAAGTTTGATAGAATATATAGATACGGTAATTGATGCGGCTTTTGTAAAATCGTCTATTGAAAACGCAAGTTTTAATACTCCTGCGGTGGCAAAAAGTGATTTAAATATCGTTTTTACCTCGTTGCACGGAACTTCTATAAAATCGGTTCCTGATACTTTAGCGCAAGCGGGTTATTCCAATGTGAATCTTGTTGCAGAACAATCGGAGCCAAATGGTGATTTTCCGACAGTGAAATCTCCGAATCCTGAAGAGCCTGAAGCGTTGAAAATGGCGTTGGAATTGGCAGACAAATTGAAAGCTGATATTGTGATTGGAACGGATCCTGACTGTGACAGATTGGGCATTGCGGTGAGAAATAACGAAGGTGAAATGACGCTTTTAAATGGAAATCAAACGATGATTTTGATGACGGCATTTTTATTGGAACAATGGCGAAAATCTGCAAAAATTACTGGAAAACAGTTTGTAGGATCTACGATAGTTTCTACTCCGATGATGATGGAATTGGCAACGGCATATGGTGTGGAATGCAAAGTGGGATTGACGGGATTCAAGTGGATTGCAAAAATGATTAAGGATTTTCCTGAATTGGAATTCATTGGCGGAGGCGAAGAAAGTTTTGGATTTATGGTTGGTGATGCCGTTCGCGATAAAGATGCGGTGGCTTCCACCCTACTGATTTGCGAAATTGCAGCTCAAGCCAAAGCAAAAAGAAGTTCTGTTTATAAAGAATTATTGAATTTGTATGTGGATTACGGATTCTACAAGGAGTTTTTGGTTTCAATTACCAAAAAAGGAATTGAAGGTTTGGAAGAAATAAACCAGATGATGGTGGACATGAGAACGAATCCTTTGAAAGAAATTAATGGCGAACGCATCGTAATGATGGAAGATTATAAAACTTCGGTGGCGACTAATTTATTGACAGGCGAAAAGGAAACTATGTTGATTCCGAAATCGGATGTGTTGATTTATTATACTGAAGATGGAGCAAAAATTGCTGCAAGACCAAGCGGAACAGAACCCAAAATTAAGTTTTATGTGAGCGTAAATGCGATTTTAGATTCAGTTGCCGATTTTGATGAAGTAAATGCTATTTTGGATACTAAAATCAAGAGAATTTTAGAGGATTTAAAAATTGATTGATGAGTAATTTTAAGAAAATATTTCCCTTTGTACTGCCTTATAAAAAGTATGCCTATTTAAACATATTTTTCAATGTTTTGTATGCACTTTTTGGAACGCTTTCCTTTATTTCATTGATGCCAATGATGGATGTTTTGTTTGGGCAATCTAAGAAAAATTATGTTGAACCGATTTATACTGGGATTTGGAATTTAAAAAAATACCTATCCGATTTTTCAAGTTACTACTTGACGAATATGACCGATACTAATGGAATCGGGTTTACATTAGGCGTTTTAGTTGCCGGAATAATTACTATCTTTTTATTGAAAAATCTTTCTGATTATTTGGCAATGTTTTTTATTACTTTTTTAAGAAATGGTATCCTGAAAGACATTCGGAATGCGATGTACAAAAAAACGATAGATTTACCATTGGCATTTTTCTCGGAAAAACGAAAAGGAGATACTATTTCAAGAATTGCAGGAGATGTAAATGAAGTACAAAATTCCTTTTTATCGATATTAGAGTTGGTTGTAAAAGAACCGTTGACAATTATTTTTACGATAATTGCAATGTTTACAATCAGTGTAAAATTAACGATTTTTGTGTTCGTATTCATACCCATTTCGGGAACTATAATTTCATTAATCGGAAAAAAATTAAAGAAACAATCTACAAAAGCACAAGAAGAACAAGGCGTTTTCCTTTCTATTATTGAAGAAACCCTTGGCGGATTAAAAGTAGTAAAAGGATATAATTCTGAAAAGTATTTTAATCAAATCTTTCAAAATTCGACAACAAAATTTTTTAGTTTATCAAATGTAATTGGAAACCGACAAAACCTTGCTTCACCTTTAAGCGAGTTTATGGGAATTATGGTCATTGCCATTTTACTATGGTTTGGCGGTCATATGGTTTTGATAGAACATACATTAAATGGCGCTGCCTTTATTACGTATATGGGATTGGCTTACAACATCTTAACGCCAGCAAAATCAATATCTAAGGCTTCTTATAACATCAAAAGAGGAAATGCTGCAGCGGAACGAATTTTAGAGATATTGGAACAAGAAAATCCAATTTTAAACAAAGAAAATGCTATTGAAAAATCGAGTTTCGATGATAAAATCAATATTGAAAACATCAATTTCAAATATGAAGATGAATATGTTTTAAAAGACTTTTCATTGGAAGTAAAAAAAGGAGAAACTATTGCGCTTGTTGGACAATCGGGAAGTGGAAAAAGTACGATTGCGAATTTATTGACTCGTTTTTATGATGTAAATGAAGGCACTATCGAAATTGATGCTGTTGCTATAAAAGATATGAATTTGCAATCATTGCGAGGATTAATGGGATTGGTAACCCAAGACAGTATTTTATTTAACGATACTATAAAAGCAAATATTTCGTTAGGTAAATTAGATGCTACAGATGAAGAAATTATTGCAGCATTAAAAATTGCCAATGCGTATGAATTTGTAAAAGACTTACCAAAAGGCATTTACACCAATATTGGCGACAGCGGAAACAAACTTTCGGGCGGTCAAAAACAACGATTATCGATTGCTCGTGCTGTTTTGAAAAACCCACCGATTATGATTTTGGATGAAGCGACATCTGCATTGGATACAGAAAGTGAAAAATTTGTACAAATAGCTTTAGAAAATATGATGCAAAATAGAACTTCAA
>JBIIFA010000031.1:0-14540 GCA_044237565.1 Flavobacterium sp. | reverse complement strand
CGTTAACGGCTGAAATTGCTACTGCAAATAGTAATTTGATTTCAAATATATGTTTGGAAAATTTTGCTATTGCAAATAAAGATTCGGTTGCAATAGATAACGCTTATATGAAAGTACTTCGTGATGGCGCAGGGTGTACTTTGGCAAATACGCCAAATTTCGGAACACGGATTATTGTTGCTTTAGATAAAATCAAATTTAAAAGTAATCGAGGAACAATAAAGATAAAAAGAGGTGAAATTGCCGTTTTTCTTGAAAATGAATCTTATGATTTGCCGAAAGGTTCTTACTTCGAAATCGCTTTAAAGAAAGTTCATCCGCCTTTGACTAAACCTAAAGAATGGTTTGAACCAATGAAAAACACCATTATTTATGAAAATGATGAGTTTCGAGTTTTTGAAGAACGACTAAATCCAGGCGACGAAAGACCTTTACACAGTCACGCTCAGAGGGTTGTAGTTCGGTTAAATCAAGTGCAATTAACAGACCCTCGCTATTCTGTAGGGAAACCCGGTACTGGAATTCAAGTTGCCAATACCGTAAAATTTGCAGAGCCAATGGTACATGTTACCAAAAACTTAAGTGAAATACCGTTGTTTAATATTGTCATTGAATATAAAATAGAGCATTAATAAGAGTTAATGAGAAATCTAGGAAAAAAAATATTTTTTGTATTGCTATTTTTGGGGACTTTCAATTCGAATGCTCAAGAATTTGCCAAAGGGAAATTGCTTTATAGCAATTCACTAGCGACTTCAGAAATGGTTAAGGATTGGACTTTGGAAGGTCCAGCAAAAATTGAATTCAAAAATAATTGGATGCATATTTATTCTCCAAATGAAGAAGGACATCACGTTTTTTGGTGCCCTGTTGATTTTCCGGGAAATTTTATTGCCGAATGGGAAGTACAAAATCAAGAAATTGATGCGGGTTTGTGTATCGTTTTCTTTGCGGCCAAAGGGTTGAAAGGTCAAAGTATTTTTGATGATTCGATGCCCAAAAGAACGCTTGGAACTTTTACAGATTATACCAAAGGAGCTATGAATGATTATCATATTTCCTATTATGCAAATGGTCGGGACAATCCAAATCGGGAAACTGCAAATTTGAGAAAAAATAAAGGATTTAATTTGGTACAAACTGGTGAAATTGGCATTCCTGTTCAATCAACGGCAATTCATAAAATGAAATTAATCAAACAGGAAGGTAAAATCCTAATGTATATTGATGATAGAAAAGTAATTGATTGGACTGACGATGGAATAAAATATGGAAAAATTTTAAAAAGTGGTAAAATCGGATTCCGACAAATGCAATGGACTCATTTTGCCTATAGAAATTTTAAAGTCTGGAAAAATTAATCCATTAAAGAAACAAATAAATAACATAGAATAAATAATTCAACATGAAAAATAAATCACTATTGCTAATTGGCTTTGCAAGTTTAGTAATAATTACAGCTTCCTCTTTTCAACTTTCGAATTTCGAAAAAAGTAAGATAGTAAAAAATTCAAAAACGCTAAATGCGAATACCTCAAAAACTGGCTTAGCAACTGCTTTATCTGAAAAATTGGGTACAAAAAAACTTGTTGTCGCTTCTTTGATAAAACATGGAATTGTAATACAAAATAGTGGTATTGTTAAAACGAAAGCATCAAAACCTGATATTTTGTTTTTCATTGCCGATGATATGACTTCAATAGATTGTGAACCTTATGGAAATAAAGACGTTTATACTCCCAATTTGGCTAAACTCGCAAAAGAAGGAATGACTTTCGATAATATGAATAATGCAACAGCAATGTGTGGCCCAACGCGTCAGAGTTTATATACAGGGTTATTTCCTGTAAAAAATGGAAGTTATCCAAATCATGCTCAAGTATATGACAATGTAATTAGTATTGTTCAGCATTTCAAAAAAATTGGATATCGCGTGGCTTTGATAGGAAAACAACATTATGCACCAATGGCAAATTTTCCTTTTGAATATTTAGGAGGAAGAAATAGTGACAATGGAAAAGGACCAGATGTAGAATTAGCAGATGCTGAAAAATGGATTAAAAAAGACACATCAAAACCCTATTTGTTGATTGTTGCTTCAAACCAGCCACATGGTCCGTGGAATAGAGGTGATGCAAAACAATACGATGCAAGCAAAATTTCTGTTGCTCCTTATATGGTTGACACTAAAGAAACTAGAGCTGAATTGGTGAAATATTATGCCGAAATTACCTACATGGACAGCCTTGTTGGAACATGTACGAAAATGGTTGAAAAACAAAAAAAAAAAGACAATACGCTGTTTCTTTTCGCAAGCGAACACGGAAGTTCTATGCCTTTTGCAAAATGGACTTGTTATAATATGGGATTAAAAGCGGCATTCATTGCACGTTGGCCTAAGGTCATCAAACCAGATACAAGAACGGATATTTTGGCGCAATATATTGATCTTGTTCCTACGCTTTTTGAAGTTGCGGGTGGAAATCCTGAAACATTAAGAGGAAATAAAGAAGAAACAATGAAATTGGACGGAAAGAGTTTTTATGCTACATTGAATGGGAAACCAAAAGAAGTTCGCGACTATGTCTATGGAGTTCATACCACAAGAGGAATAAAAAATGGTTCTGATAATTATCCTGTTCGCTCCATTCAAGATCATAATTATAAATTGATTTGGAACTTGCAATTCAATGAGCCTTTTTTAAGTTCGGGTTCACAACCAAAAAATAAATTATATAACAGTTGGTTAAAAGCAACAAATACAACGCCAAAACAAGCTGAACACGCAAAATTGTTCAGAAACAGACCAGAATATGAATTGTATAACATCAAAAAAGATGTTTATGAATTGGATAATTTAGCAGATGATAAAGCACTTTCTTCAGTAAAAATTAAATTGGTTTCTGAATTAAAAAAATGGATGTTAGACCAAGGAGATAAAGGAATTAAAACGGAAGCTGAAGCATTACGAAGATTAAAAGGAGATACTTTAGATTGGAAAACTTCAGGCGATTAGTCCATTTTTATTAATAATATCAATAATAATTTATAATTCAAAGATGGTTAAACCAATAAAATACTCAACATTTCTTTTTGTTCTTTTAGTTGTAAATTCACTGTATTCTCAAAATAAACCAGAATTGTCAGGTACTTTTCCTAAAACTCTTGCTATAGATGGTAAAGTTTTACAAAAGAATTATGATTTAATCGTAGCAAATGATGTAGATAAAGTAAGAGCGCTTAAATTGCTTTTGAAAAAAGCAGATAAAGTACTCGAAGAGGCAAAAGTTTATTCAGTAATGGATAAAAAACAAGTTCCTCCGAGTGGTGACAAACATGATTATATGAGTACGGGTCCTTATTGGTGGCCAGATCCAACTATACCAGACGGATTGCCTTATATTAAAAAAGACGGACTTCGAAATCCAACGTATTATGACATTACCGATTCTCAAGAAATAAATAAAGTTGAAGATGGTGCATTAACATTAGCTTTAGCGTACTATTTCACACATGAAAATAAATATGCAAATTTTGCATCAAAATTAATTAAAACGTGGTTTTTAGATACTGAAACGCGTCAAAATCCAAATCTAAATTTCGGACAAGGAATTCCTGGATTGAATACTGGTCGTGGCACTGGAATTATTGAAACTCGTGATGTTTATCGTGTTCAAGATGCTGCGATTTTAATTCAAGAAACTCCAAATTGGTCAAAAGAAAATCATGAAGCCTTAAAAAAATGGTTTTCAGATTATTTAACTTGGATGTTGGAAAGCCCAATTGGCAAAGACGAAGCAGATTCAAACAACAATCACGGTACTTTTTATAGCGAACAAGTAATAGCATTTGCACTTTTTTCTGAACGCCCGGAAGTTGCTTTAAATGAAATAGAAATTTTTAAAAACAGAATGGAAAGTCAATTAATATCAGATGGAAGTCAGCCTTTTGAATTGGCAAGAACAAAATCTTGGAATTATGTTAATATGAACTTGTACGGTTATTTTTTAATTGCAAAATTAGCTGAAAATGCCAAAATTCAACTTTGGAACCAGCAAATTAGCGAAGGAAAAAACATGAAACAAGCTTTGGATTGGATTGTTCCTTATTTGAAAAATGAAAAAATTTGGGAATACGAGCAAATTCAAAAAATTGGCTTTGGAGAAACTATTAAAATCTTAAAATATGCATCAAAAAAATATTCCAATCTAGAATATGAAGCATTAGCAAAAAAAATAGATATAAAAACGTACCAATCAGAAATTAACGAACTTACTTATTAATGTTATTTTAAAATCATGAAAAAAACTCAATTCACACTAATATTACTAGTTTTTGCTAGCATTTTCAACGTTTCAGCTCAAACTAAAAAAGTAAGGACTAGCAATTCAAAACCTAATATTATTTACATTCTAGCAGATGATTTAGGTATTGGAGATGTAAGTTGTTACGGTTCTGATAATAACAAAACTCCAATTATCGATAATTTAGCAAAAGGCGGAATCCGATTTACTCACGGTTACACAGCTCCATTATGCGGTCCGTCAAGAGCATTGATTTTGACAGGACGATACGCTTTTAGAACAGGTGCCGTTAATCAAGACATGGTTGGACAAATTAAGCCAGAGAATGAAGTTTTGATTCCCTCAGTATTAAAAACAGCTGGGTATACAAGTGCTATGGTAGGAAAATGGAGTCAGTTTGGTTTAACACCCAAAGATTTCGGTTTTGATGACTACATAACTTTTCAAGGAAGTGGAGATTATTGGGCAACGGAAAAAAAGAAATCGGAGAATTACATTGAAAATGGAGTTAATAAAAAGTTAGACACTGTGACGTACATGCCTGATTTGATGCACAAGCATTTGGTTGATTTTATTACAACAAATAAAGAAAAACCATTCTTTTTGTATTATTCAATGGTTCATGTACATTCATTAATTCAGCGCACGCCCGATAGTAAACCAGGTAGTGATTTGTATTCAGACAATATTGCCTATATGGATAAATTGGTAGGGAAATTATTAAGTACGTTGGATGATTTAAAATTAAGAAAAAATACCTTAGTCGTTTTTATGGGCGATAATGGAACGGCAAGTATTTATTCAGAAAGAGGTTCAATAGGAGGGAAAGCACTTTCAGGTAAAAAAGGATCCATGCTGGAATGTGGTGGTTTAGTCCCTACAATTGCCAACTGGCCAGGCATTATTGAAGCAGGAAAAGTAAACGATTTATTAATTGATTCTAGCGATATATTGCCCACTTTTGCGGATTTGGCGGAAGCAAAGTTACCAACCAAAAATGTGATAGACGGACGAAGTTTCCTGCCTCAATTATTGGGCAAGAAAGGAAATCCTAGAGAATGGATTTTTATTGAATTGGGAAATAAGTGGTATGTTCGTGAAGCCAAGTGGAAATTAAACCGTGAAGGAGAACTTTTTGATATGAGTAATGCGCCTTTCGAAGAAAAGTTAGTTACAAATTATGCTGAAAATAAAGAGGCGAGTGCAGCCTATTCGCGATTGCAAATAGCATTAAAATCATTAAGTCCCGAGAAAGGGATTTTAGACAATGCAGATGGTAGTGGAAGACATGCTAGTAATGTGAATAAGAAAAAAGATAAGGTAGATGAATAAATGATTTTATTTGCAGGTTAATTTTTTTAATTTACTTTTAAAAAAAACTCCTATATGATTTACATTTTTATGAAATTCAAAAAAAAAGTATTCGAAAGAGTACTTTTTTTATTTTAAAATAGTTTGTCAAAAAGGTACTACTTTTTTAAAATATTTTATTAATTGATTATATAACAAATAATTATAACTTTGAGTTGTTACATTATTTTTGCGATAACTGAAAATAAGTTCAGCAATAAATGCATTATGTACAATTTTTATACCATTAACGGATTTTAGCTCAACTTACAAATGATATATTTACACTTTATTTATTTTTAGAATGATTTAATCAAAAAACCAAAATTAATTAACCCAAATTATGAAAAAACCATTATTATTTTTTTTACTAATTTTTACTTCAATTATTTACAGTCAAGTAGATGCTAAAAAAGTATCTGGTACTGTTGTAGATAATAAAGGTTTACCAATTCCTGGTGTTACAGTTACATTTGAAGAGAAAGATGTCGCAACAGATTTAGATGGAAAGTATACCATCGAAGTTAAGAATTCGAAATCAGTTTTAAGATTTTCTTATTTAGGATTTGCTCCTCAAATTTTTGTTGTAGGCAAAAACAAGGAAATAAATATTACACTTTTGGAATCTAAAAGCGAATTAGACGAAGTCGTAGTTATTGGATATGGAACCCAAAAAAGGTCTAATGTTACGGGTTCAATTTCAAAATATAAAAATGAAAAATTAGATGAAATTGCAGTTTCTAGACTTGACCAAGCTTTGCAAGGTAAAATTGCTGGTGTTCAAGTTCAGAATATTTCTTCTGAAGCAGGAGCAGACGCTCAAATTACTGTCCGTGGTATTAGCTCGATAAATGCAGGAGCAAGCCCTTTAATTGTAGTAGATGGGCAACCAATTCCAGATGGTTTGGGAACTCTTAATATGGCCGATGTAGCTTCTGTTGAAGTATTAAAAGATGCTGCTTCGGCTGCAATCTACGGTTCTCGTGGAGCTAGCGGGGTTATATTAATAACTACTAAAAGTGGAAAGGCAGATAAAGTAAAGTATTCATTCAAGTACAGCTCTGGTTTTAAAAGTGCTTATGAAAAATACAATCTTTTATCAACTTCTGATTATACTGAATTATTATACAGAGAAAGAGCGTTAAGGATTACTGACCCAGCTATTCAAGCTGAAGCGTTAACTAATCCAAATGCACTAAATATTTTTTATCAGGGTAGTGCTACAAAATCAAATAATTTAATTGCTGCCTATATTGTTGAAAAAACAATGTTAAATGGGCAAGGTTATGATTATCAAAGTGAAGTATTGCGTACCGCTGAATTCAAAAACATTCAATTTGGTGCTACTGGAGGCACTAAAGATCTAAAATATTATATTTCCGCAGGGTACCAAGGTGATCAAGGAATAATGTTAAAAAGTAATTTCCAAAAATTGAATTTCAGAACTAAATTTGATATTGAATTAAGTAAGAAAGTGAAATTAAATGTAAATCTTAATCCGTCTTATACTACCAAAGAATCGCCTTCTGAAAACTTAACCAATTTTTGGAGATATCCAACGTGGCTTCCTTATAAACACAATGCATTAACAGCCGCTTTTGTTAATCAAAATGCACAGTGGGCTAATATTCAGCCAGGAAATTATGCGCATCCAAGACATTTTATTGGTTTAACGTATACTCCTGTTTATCCTGATGGTTCTATACTTTACATGCCTGATGGAACTACTTTTACTCCAGCTAATGGTTCTCCATCAAATTCTGCTCAAAACAATCCTATGGCTTCTTTGTTAAGTCACGATATTAATGCAAAATCTTATGGTTTGCAAGGTGGAACTACCTTAAATGTAAATTTATATCCTGGTTTGGATTTTAAAACTATGAATACTTTGTACATGAAATATGACACAAAATTAGATTGGTCAAATAGAAATGCAGATGGTGATGGTATTGTAAACAGAGGAGTTTATAGTGATAATAGTTATATTGATTTATTGAGTGAAAATACTTTAAATTACAAAAAAGAATTTGAAAACCATTCATTCGATGTTTTAGCTGGTTATACCGCACAAAAAACTAGAAATACAATTTCACAAACTATAGGGTTAGATTTCCCTTCCGATGATGTAACAACTTTAAACAATGCTCTTTACATTGATAAATCGGGTACGTTTAATTTAAAAAACCAAATCGGTTTATTGTCATATTTAGGAAGGGTAAATTATGCATTCAAAAGTAAATACCTTCTTTCTGTAAGTTATAGAACAGACGGTAGTTCGTATTTTGCTTCTGGAAAAAAATGGGGTAATTTCCCAGCTGCATCTATCGGATGGGTAGCAAATAAAGAACCATTCTTGAGCGATTTAGATTGGCTTAATAAATTGAGTTTTAGAACAAGTTATGGAGTTTCTGGAAACAATAGAATTTTAAATTATGGTTTCCAAAATTTGTTATCTTCGGCTAATTATTCATTTGGCCCAGGTACAGGAACTCCCGCAACAGGTCAAGTTGGAAATATAGGTGTTAATTCCAATGAAAATATTACTTGGGAAAGCACCTACCAAACGAACTTTGGTGTAGATTTGGCTGTATTAAATAACAGAATTAATCTTTCTTTGGATATCTATAATTCAGTAACAGATAAATTACTTTTGCAACAAGCTACAATGGCTTTTACTGGAGTACCTTTGTCTTGGAATAACATTGGCAGTCTTGACAATAAAGGTTTTGAGATAGAATTAGGAAGCACAAACGTTAAATCAAAAGATTTTAAGTGGTCAACAGCTTATAATTTAGCTCATACAAAAAACAAAATTAAAGAATTAGGTAATGAAGCGTATTTACTTAATTATGGTGAAAGAAATGAAATATACAAAAGTGTAGTTGGAGGTCCGTTAATTCAATTTTTTGGATACAAAACTGACGGAATTTGGGTTTCTCAAGAACAAATTAATGCTTCAGGATTAACATCAGATTTACCATCAGTTTTCAAACCAGGTGGACTTAGACTTGTTGATGTTGATGGTAACGGAATTATTGATACTAATGATAGAACTATTATTGGAGATCCTTACCCAGACTTTACTTGGGGCGTTACCAACAATCTTAGTTATAAATCATTTGACTTTAGCTTTACATGGCAAGGAGTTCAAGGAGGTGAGTTAATTAATGGTGATCCAAATTATAGTGAAACTAAATCACGAAGTATTAATTATAATGAGAATAGATGGATTAGCCCACAAAATCCGGGTGATGGAAGAACTCCTTATGAAGAAATTGGATTCAACTGGATGTTAACAGATTATGTAGTGGAAGACGCCTCTTATTTTGCTCTTCGAGAAGTTAATTTAGGATATACGTTATCATCTTCTTTGGCTAAAAAAATAGGTTTGAGTTCTTTACGTTTGTTCACATCGGGTCAAAATCTATATTTTCATTCCGCTAGTAGTTATAGAGGAATTAATCCAGAAGGTAGATCAACTTCAGGACCTTACGCTTCTGCTTTAGTAGCTGGATACCAAAGAGGTGCATTTCCAATTCCTAGAACTATTGTTTTTGGTATCGATATTAATTTTTAATTTAAAAGTATTTACAATGAAAAAATCTATAAAATATTTAAGTGTTTTATTTTTAGTAGTAATAGCTAGTTGTTCTGATATAATCGATTTAAATTCTGAATCAAATATTATTGCTGAAAACTATTATACTAATTATACAGAATTACAAGCCGGATTAACAGCTTGTTATAAAGGGATGCAAGATCCTTTAACTGATGAGTGGTCTTTAACTGAACTTCGAAGTGATAATACCGTTATGGATGGAGGATCAAGTACTTCAACTCCAAATCATGATTTGGCTTTTTTAGATCAGTTTTATCCTTCAACAACACATCAAGGATTGTACAAGTATTGGCTTAAAAGCTATAACAATATTAGAAATACTAATACAGTTTTGAATGCTTCTGGTGCCAATTATAATCCTTCACCTGGAGTAATTGAATATGTTCCTGTAACAATTGATGCTACCGCATCTCAATGTAAAAGCGTTGCGGCAGAAGCTTCTTTCATTCGTGCGTATCACTATTTTAACTTAGTGCGTTTGTATGGTGGTGTGTTTTTAATTGATGAACCTGTAACCGCAGAACAAGCAAAAAGAATTAACCGTTCTACTGTTTTGGATATTTATAAATTAATAGTAGCCGATTTAAATAATGCTATTGCAAATGGTAAAACAGCAGTTTTTACAGCAAACTCAACAGATTTAGGTCGTGCTAATGTTTGGGCGGCTAAAGCATTGTTAGCAAAAGTTTATTTAACATTAGACAGAAAAGCGGAAGCTGCAACTTTGCTAAATAGTATCATCGCTTCAAGTGGATATAGTTTACAACCAACATACGAAAGTGTATTTTCAATTAATAACGAAATGAATTCTGAAATTCTTTTTGCAATCCGATTTAAAGCGGGTGGAATAGGTTTAGGAAATCCATTATCTAATCTGTTTGCACCAACTAATAGTGGTTTAGCTGTTATAAATGGTGATGGTAAAGGATATAATACACCTGTTTTAGAAATTACAAAATCTAATTCTGCCTACACTAATTATATAGACCCTTCAGCATTAAGAAAAAATGTTAATATTGGTTTGTATGGATCAAGTACTTATTATGTGAAGAAATATATTTCTCCAACTGCTCTTCCTAATGACGCAGAAAATGATTGGCCAGTTATTCGCTTTGCAGACGTTTTATTAATGAAAGCTGAAGCTGATGGAAACACAACTTCTAGTTTAGCTTTAATCAATCAAGTGCGCGTTAGATCAGGTTTAGCGGCTATTCTTTCAACTGCTGTAACTACAACTGCGCTATACGAAAAAGCTTTAGCGAGTGAAAGAAGATGGGAATTTGCTTTTGAAAACCAACGTTGGTTTGATATTCTTAGATTTACAACGACTACATCGTCTTTATCAGCTTCTACTGATGCATTTCCAAATATAAAAATACAAGGAGCGGAATATGTTATGAAAAAACACTTTACAAATATGTATTCAAAAATATATGTTGGATTTAGTGTGCTACCAATTACATTATCTGAAATTCAAACTAATTCAAACGGGAATCGTTTTTTACTGCCAATTCCTCAATACGAAATTGATACGAATACATTTATAACAATTCAACAGAATCCAAGTTATTAAATAATTAAAAAAAAACAGTGTAAATCATACACTGTTTTTTTTTAATTTAGTAGCTAAATAATACGAACAATAAACGCTAAATAATACTAATGTCAGCATCCTACGAAACAAGATACGCTTCAAGTCCGCAAGCTGTAAAAGAATATGACACAGCACAATTAAGAGCTGAATTTTTAATTGAGAATTTAATGGAAGAGGGAAAGGTAAATCTTACTTATTCTCATTACGATAGATACATCGCTGGTTCAGCAGTGCCGTTAGAACCATTAACTTTAGAAACAATAGACCCTTTAAAATCTAGTTATTTTCTAGAAAGAAGAGAATTAGGAATTATAAACGTTGGCGGAACTGGTTCCGTAATTGCCGATGGAGTTGCCTATGAATTGGGTTTTAAAGATGCATTATACATTGGAAGTGGTAATAAAGAAGTTGTCTTTAAAAGTGATGATGTTTCAAATCCAGCGAAATTTTATTTGAATTCTGCTCCGGCACATACCAATTATCCAAATAAAAAAGTTGGACTTGCTGAAGCAAATAAACTACAATTGGGTTCTATGGAAACTGCAAATCATCGCACGGTTAACCAAATGATTATCGGTGGAATTGTAACTACGTGTCAATTGCAAATGGGAATGACGGAATTGAAAACGGGAAGTGTTTGGAATACAATGCCAGCGCACGTTCACGACCGACGTATGGAAGTTTATTTCTATTTTGAGATACCAGAAAACCAAAGTGTGTGCCATTTTATGGGGCAACCGCAAGAAACGCGACACATTTGGATGAACAATCATCAAGCGGTAATTTCTCCACCATGGTCAATTCATTCTGGCGCAGGAACTTCAAATTACACTTTTATTTGGGGAATGGCAGGAGAAAACCTTGATTATGGAGATATGGATGTTTGCAAAATTACAGATTTAAGATAATATGGGAAGTTCATTATTTGACATAAAAGGAAAAATTGCGCTTGTAACGGGCAGTACACATGGACTTGGAATGGCAATGGCCAAAGGTTTAGGACATGCAGGTGCAACAATTATAATAAACGGAAATTCATCACAACCAAAAATTGATGAAGCGGTTTTAGAGTTTAAAAATGAAGGTATCAAAGCCTTCGGATATAAATTCAATGTTGCCAATGAAAGCGAAGTTATCAAAGCTATTAGCAAAATTGAAAGTGAAGTAGGCCCAATCGATATTTTAATTAATAATGCGGGAATTATCAAACGTATTCCTTTAATTGAAATGGAAGTCTCCGATTTTAAAGAAGTTATAGATATTGATTTAGTAAGTCCTTTTATCGTTTCAAAACACGTGGCTAAAGGAATGATTGCAAGACAACAAGGTAAAATAATCAATATCTGTTCTATGATGAGTGAGTTGGGTAGAAATGGAGTAGGAGCGTATGCTGCTGCAAAAGGAGGACTGAAAATGCTTACCAAAAACATGGCGACTGAATGGGCAAAACACAATGTTCAAGTGAACGGAATTGGGCCAGGCTATTTTGCTACAACACAAACAGAGCCAATTCGCGTAGATGGACATCCTTTTAATGAATTTATCATTAATAGAACGCCAGCAGCAAAATGGGGAAATCCAGATGATTTATCAGGTGCAGCTATATTTCTTTCTTCTAAAGCGAGTGATTTCGTAAACGGTCACATTCTGTACGTTGATGGCGGAATATTAGCTACAATTGGAAAACCTTCAAATGAAATTTAAAATGAAAATTACTAAAGGAATTGTAGCTTTATTACTTTCAAGTACCTTGTTTTCGTATTCTCAAAAATCTAAAATTATTACCATTTCTAATCCATTGAAGATAGACAGAGAATTTGAAACGGTAGAATTATCTAAAAATTCTTTGGGTTTAAAACCTTCGGATGTATTAGAAAAGTTTGGTATTAGTGAAGTTGGAACTACTACTTTTTTAATTTCTCAATGTGTGGATGAAAATGGAGATGGAATTTCAGATGTAATTTTATTTCAACCTAAAATCAAAGCTTCAGCATCAAAAAAATACGAGCTTGTATTAAATAATGATACTAAAACCAAAGAGCCAATTGCCTATTGTTATTCAAGATTTGTTCCTGAAAGAACAGACGATTACGCTTGGGAAAATAATAAAGTCGCCTTTAGAACGTACGGCCCTGTAGCTCAAAAAATGGCTGAAGACAAAGTGAAAGGTGGGACATTAACTAGCGGAATTGACGCTTGGTTGAAAAGAGTAGAATACCCAGTTTTGAATAAATGGTACGAAAAATATACCACGGGAACAGGGACTTATCACAAAGATACGGGCGAAGGTTTAGACAACTTCCATGTGGGTGACAGCCGAGGAATTGGAGGGATAGCGGTTAAAATAGACACTACGTATTACTATTCTAAAAATTTCACATCTTGGAAAACCATCACAACAGGTCCTATTAGAACTAGTTTTGTTTTAACCTATGCCGATTGGGATGCTGCTGGGAATAAAATCAGAGAAGTAAAACACATCAGCTTGGATTACGGAAGTTTTTTATCCAAATTCGAAATTGTAGTTTCTGGAGCAAATTCTATTTCTACCGGGATTACATTGCACAATAACGATGGGAAAACAGAGGGAAATATAAAAGAAGGTTGGATTGATTATTGGCAGCCTATTGATGATTCTGAATTGGGTACAGGAATTGTATTTCCTAAAAGTACTGCAATCAGTTTTGAAAAATATGTAGTTTCTAAAAAGGATTTATGCAATTTATACGTAAACCTAAAAGTAAAAGATAATAAAGTTATTTATTACACTGGTTTTGGATGGAAAAAACAAGGGGGGTTTACCACCAAAGAATCTTGGGAAAAGTATTTAGGGGTTTACGCTACTAAAATCAATAACCCACTTGTGGTTAAGATTAAATAACACTAATTCAAGGTAATTAATTCAAAATATATTCCACAAATTTTCACTCTTAATCTTGTGAAAATTTGTGGTTTTGTTATTTATTCCCAATTATCCGTTCTAAAAGAAGAAGCGGGAAGCATATTATTATCATATAATGTGCCTTCAAACCAATTGTTCCAGCCATAACGAACGGCAACAGGAATTTTTACATCTGGACTTGATACTTTGATTTGCTTGTGTTTAATTATTTCAGCTTTTGCTGGGTGAAATATTTTGTCTTCACCCGCTATTTCAAAATTACTAACATCGGTTTCTGAGGAATATATTCCAGTTTCTGCATTGTTAAAATTTAAAAACAAAGCGCCTTCTTTCTCTTCCATTGATTTGTAAACTGGACTTGCACCATCCACATCTTTCATTCCGTAGGTTTTATTTAGTGCCATAAATAGCAATCGTTCTGCCACTTCTTTTTTTCTTGGAGGATGAATTGTTTGTGTTGATCCAATATCAGAAAGTACCGCCATTCCTGAATTTTGAATTAAATCTAATGCTTTGAGTTGCGCTTCTCGAAGGTATTGAGAATTACTTTTATCGGTATATTTATTTGGTGCAATCTGAACATAATAGAACGGGAAATCTCCAATATTCCATTGCTTACGCCAATCTTTTACCATTTCAGGAAGTAATTGCTGGTATGTTTTTGGTTCGTCACGATTCGTTTCTCCCTGATACCATAAAGCGCCTTTTATTGTATAAGAAGTTACTGGATTAATCATTGCATTAAAAATCGCCGAAGGAATTCTTTTATAT
>JBIIFA010000137.1:0-5256 GCA_044237565.1 Flavobacterium sp. | reverse complement strand
TAGCAGCCGATATTTACAATACAGGTATTTATCTTGCAGGTGGTGGTTCTATGTTACGCGGTTTGGATAAAAGAATTTCTCAAAAAACAGATTTACCAGTTTATATTGCTGAAGATCCTTTAAGAGCAGTTGTTCGAGGAACTGGAATGGCGCTTAAAGACATTCCAAGATTTAGAAGTATTTTAATAAAATAATACGCATAGTAGATGCAGCAAATATTCAATTTTATATTTAAAAACAGTAATCGCTTGCTGTTTTTGCTGCTTTTGTTAGTTTCGTTAGTCTTAACAATTCAATCGCATTCTTTTCATAGAAGTAAGGTCATTTCATCTGCCAATTTTCTTAGTGGTGGTGTATATGAGCGTATTAATCGAATAAGTGAATACTTAAATTTACAAACTCAAAATGAAATTCTTGCAACAGAAAATGCAAGTTTGAAAAGTTTATTATTCAACATCAAAGATTCTACTTTAGTTCCAAAAATTGATAGCATAAAAGGTGTTGACAAAGTAAATATCATCGTTTCAAAAGTGATTCATAACTCTTATAATGTCTATGAAAATTACATAACGATAAACAGTGGTGATAAAGCTGGCGTTAAACCCGATATGGGCGTAATAAATAGTGCTGGTATTGTTGGAATTGTAGATAAAACTTCTGAAAATTATGCTACAATTGTAAGTATTTTAAATCGAAAATCTCAAATCAACGCAAAAATTAAGAAAACAAATCATTTCGGTTCTCTAATTTGGGATGGAAAAAGCACGGGATTTGTTCAGCTCATTGATGTTCCAAGATTGGCAGCCATTAGAAAAGGAGATACTATTGTAACGGGCGGGCAATCGGTTATTTTCCCAGAAAACATCAATATCGGAACGATTGATAAAATTTATATTGACAACCAAACCAATTATTATACTCTTAATGTGAAACTGTTTAATGACATGACCAATTTGGGTCACGTATATATTATTAAAAGTAAAAATCGCGAAGAAATTATTAATTTAGAGAAACAAACTAAAAATGAATAGTGCTGTAATAATGAATTTCGTTCGGTTTTTCTTGTTGCTTGCCGCACAGATCGTTATCTTCAATAATATTGATTTGTTTGGCTATATAAATCCATTTCCATATATCCTTTTTATAATTTTATATCCTGTAAATGGAAATAAACCAATGCTTATTATTTCAAGTTTTTTATTGGGAATTACAATGGATTTATTCAGTAATTCGGGTGGTGTTCATGCAGCATCTTGTTTGATATTAGCCTACGCAAGACCCTACATTTTTAAATTTGCTTTCGGTTTAAGCTATGAATATCAAACTGTTAGAATTAATGATGTCTTAACGCCAGAACGATTTTCGTTTTTATTACTTGCTGTAATTGTTCATCATTTTACATTATTCATACTAGAAGTTTTTCAATTGAGTTCGCTTTGGGATATTTTACTTAGAACTATTCTTGGAACTTTATTTACATTGCTAATTTGCATCGTCATAATCTACATTTTTAAGCCAAGCCGAAGATGAGAAAAGCGCTACTTCCAATCATCATTATTGTTGCGACTTCATTGCTTTTGGTCCGTATTTTTTATCTTCAAGTTGTCAATGATACCTTCAAATTAAAATCGGACAATAATGCTATCAAAATAAAATATGATTATCCTGAAAGAGGTTATATTTATGACCGATATGGGAAATTGTTGGTTGCCAATCAGCCTTCTTATGATATAATGGTAATTCCCCGTGACTTAAAAAAAATTGACACCACTGAATTTTGTCTTTTACTCAATATCACTAAGGAGTATTTTGATGAAAGAATGACAAAAGCTAAGATTTACAGCCCAAGATTACCATCGGTTTTTTTACCCCAATTGAATAAATTAGAATATGCTGCCTTTCAAGAAAAGATACGAAAATTTGAAGGTTTCTATATCCAAAAACGTTCATTGAGAGATTATCAAATTTCGGCTGGGGCCAATGTTTTTGGATTTATTACTCAAGCAAGTGAACGAGAAATTGCTAAAAATCCGTATTACAATAGTGGTGATTTGATCGGAAAACAAGGCGTTGAAGAAAGTTACGAAATTACATTACGTGGGGTAAAAGGAGTAAAATACATACAAAAAGATAAATTTAATAGAGAAATCGGCTCCTATAAAGAGGGAAAATATGACACTATCGCTGTTCAAGGTGAAGATATAAACTTATCTATTTCTGCCGAATTACAAAAATATGGCGAAGAATTAATGCTGAACAAACGTGGAGGCATTGTTGCTATTGAACCTTCAACGGGTGAAATATTATCATTGGTTACAGCTCCATCATACGATCCTGCGATACTCGTTGGAAGACAACGTTCAAAAAACTATACTTTATTGTACCGAGATTCCATTGCAAAACCACTTTACGATAGAGGATTATTAGCCGAATATCCCCCAGGTTCCCCTTTCAAAATTATGACGGGACTCGTTGGACTTCAAGAAAAAGTAATTGATGTCAATACAACTTTTATGTGTAATCACGGTTTTTCTTATGCCAGGGGTCGATTTCAAGGATGTCACTGTGGCGGTGGAGTACGCGATTTACACGTAGGAATTTACAAATCTTGTAATGCCTATTTTTCAAATGTTTATTTAAAAACAATTTCTAAATACGTCAAACCTACTTATGCAATTGATGTTTGGAGTAATCACATAAAAAGTTTTGGTTTAGGGCAATTTATGGGCTACGATTTACCAACAGGAAAAAAAGGTAAGATACCAAATGCAAAAACATATAAAAAAATGTATCCTGATTGGGGTTGGAGTGGAAAAACGATTATCTCAAATGCAATTGGTCAAGGAGAAGTTTTGATGACACCGATACAACTGGCAAATATGATGGCTACTGTTGCCAATAAAGGCTATTATTATACCCCTCATATCATCAAAAAAATTGAAGGGGAAATTATAGATAAAAAATTTAGAACAAAGCATGTAACCACAATTGATAAAAGGCATTTTGCACCAATGATAGAGGGTTTATTTGATGTTTATAATTTAGGAACAGCTTATGCTCTTAAAGTTGAGGGAATAGAAATTTGTGGTAAAACTGGAACAGCCGAAAATTTTGCAAAAATTGGTGGAGTTAGAACAAAAATGGAAGATCATTCCATATTTGTAGCTTTTGCACCAAAGGACAATCCTAAAATAGCAATCGCAGTTATGATTGAAAATGGAGGTTATGGAGCGACTATTGCTGGTCCGATTGCAAGTTTAATGATAGAGAAATACCTTAGAAAAAAAATAACAAGAACAGATTTAGAAACCCGAATTTTGAGTACAAGTTTACAAGGAAGGTATGCAAAATTGGGAGGTTTATCTGAAACTGTAAAATTAGAATTACGGAAAAGAGATTCCATTTTAAGAAGTAAAACAATCGTTCCAAAGCTAAAAATAGATTCTAATAAAAGCAATTAATACAAAATTCATTCCAAATGAAAAACCAAAGTATATCAAGTAACCTAGATTGGATCAGCATAGCTATCTATATTCTTCTAGTTATATTAGGTTGGCTAAATATTTATTCCTCTTCCCTTTCTTCTTCCGTTGAAGATGCATCCCTGTTTGATTTTAGTCAAATTTATGGAAAACAAATGCTCTTCATTTTATTTACGATTCCTCTTATTTTTATTATTTTAGCAGTTGACGGAAAATTTTACGAAAAATATTCTAGTGTGATTTTTGGCGTGGCTTTGGTTTTATTAGCAGGGTTATTTGTTGCAGGAAAAACAATTGCAGGTCAGCGGTGTTGGTATGCTATAGGAAGTTTCACTATTCAACCTTCAGAATTTGCAAAAGCTGCTACAGCATTGGCTTTGGCCAAATATTTGAGCGATGTTCAAGTCAATTTAAAGGATATAAACAGGCAAATTCAGGCTTTAGCCATCATTTTTCTTCCGATAATGCTAATATTACCGCAACCCGATCCTGGAAGCGCTTTGATTTATAGCATATTTATACTTGTTTTATATAGAGAAGGTTTGCCAACTTGGTATATTTGGACTGGATTTATTGCAATAATATTATTTATATTATCACTTGTTTTTGAACCATGGGTAGTAGTATTAATGGCTTTAATTGTAATTTGTGTTATCTATATCAAAAGTAGATTAGGCAATAGAAATATCATTGCAAGTGCTATAATTTTTGTAATGATTTCTGGATTTGTATTTTCCGTAGATTACGTTTTTGACAATGTATTTAAACAACACCACAGAGACCGTTTCAATATTTTATTAGGGAAAGAAGTCGATATGAAAGGTATTGGTTACAATACAAATCAGTCGGAGATTGCTATTGGTTCCGGGGGTTGGTTCGGAAAGGGATTCCTTGAAGGCACTCAAACTAAAGGGGGATTTGTCCCTGAACAACATACCGATTATATTTTCACAACCGTTGGTGAAGAATGGGGGTTCTTTGGTTCACTTGTTGTTATAGGACTATTTTTAGGGCTTTTTTTAAGGGTTATTTACCTTGCGGAAAGGCAAAAAACGAAATTCAGTAGGGTTTACGGGCAATGTGTCGCAGCAATACTATTTATACATTTCTTTGTAAATGTTGCAATGGTAGTTGGTATCTTTCCAACTATTGGGGTTCCGCTCCCTTTCTTTTCTTATGGAGGTTCTGGACTTTGGGGATTCACCATTTTATTGTTTATTTTTTTAAAAATGGATGCCAATAAAGTGAATGAGTGGTAAAAGTGCTATTCACGATTTATAATCGCTTTTTCGTTCTAAATCATTTTCAATAGCGTCATTTAATTGTGGAAAAAAGTCAATTCCTGTCATTTTTTCAATTGCATCTACAGAAACTACAAACTTATATAAAGGGGCTTGACTTTTTACACTCGGCATTAAAAAAGCAACCATTTTATACTTTCCTTTATAATTACAAAAAAGCACTTTATAAAAATAATTAGGAATAGCAACCTTTTCGAAACCAATTGTTGGTAATCCCTTTTGAAGAATTCCTCCAGTTACAACATAAATACCATTGTATTTTTGAGCCCAATATCTAGTTTTTTCTTATAATTTTTTCCAAATTCCATTGTTAAAATTATGCTTTTGGGGAGAAATATTAGAAGTGAAAAAAGTTTCATCATAAGCCGCTTTAGAAAACCTCATATCTGCGGCAGCACACAAATGACCTCGGTCATAACCCGATTTTTTATAATTATCCGAGGCAGCAGATGCTGAAATTACTTTTGGATCAT
>JBIIFA010000136.1:0-5290 GCA_044237565.1 Flavobacterium sp. | reverse complement strand
CAAACCAGTATAAATTGCATTGGTTTCAACATTCGTAGCGATAATAAATAAGGGTTCTTTTGTCCCGCCAACATTCAATCCTTTGCGTTGTCCCGTCGTAAAATAATGTGCACCTTGATGTTTTCCAACCACTTTTCCCATTTCAGGATTATAAGAAATATTTCGAGCTTCAACTGCTAATTCTTGTTCAATTGAATCAAATTGTAATTCTTCCTTATTATAAACTAAATCGGATTTATCTATTTGAATAATCAACCCTTCTTTTTGTTGTAATTTTTGTTGTAAAAACTCGGGCAATCTCACTTTTCCGATAAAACATAAGCCTTGCGAATCTTTCTTTTCGGCTGTAACCAATTCCATTTGAGTGGCAATTTCACGAACTTCAGGCTTGGTTAATTCGCCTATTGGGAATAATGATTTTGATAATTGTTCTTGCGATAATTGGCATAAAAAATACGATTGGTCTTTATTATTATCTGCACCGGCAAGCAATTGAAATATTTTTTTTCCATCAACTTCGGTTTCGCCTTTTCTGCAATAATGACCCGTTGCTACAAAATCGGCACCAAGACTTAGAGCGATTTTCATAAAAACATCAAATTTTATTTCACGGTTGCACAATACATCAGGATTTGGAGTTCTTCCTTTTTCATATTCGCTGAACATATAATCAACGATTTTTTCTTTGTATTGCTCGCTTAAGTCTACTGTTTGAAAAGGAATTCCTAATTTTTCGGCAACCAAAAGCGCGTCATTACTGTCTTCTAGCCATGGGCATTCATTAGAAATTGTTACAGAATCATCATGCCAATTTTTCATAAAAAGTCCAATCACTTCATAACCTTGCTCTTGCAACAAATAGGCTGCAACACTTGAATCTACACCGCCGGAAAGCCCTACTACAACACGTTTCATTTGTATTTATTTGAAAGATTTAAAACCTAAAAAAGGTGTGTAAAGATACCATTAATTTTAGTTTTTTTAAAGATTGACACCTTATGAAGACAAGAATTATTCCTCTTTTCTTTTTGTTTCTCGTTTCTGGAATTTTTTTCGAGGTGTATCAAAATTGTCTTTACTTACTATTTTTCCATTTTCATAGAACAACCAAATTCCAACTTTTTTTCCTTGTTTGAACATTCCTTTTGCTACCACCAATCCGTCAGGCGCTTTAAATGTTGATGTACCGTTAAGTTCGCCATTTAGATAAGTCGATTCCTCAAGAATTACTCCGTTTTCAGCAATTTTTTTATAAACACCTTCTCTGATTCCATTTTTATAATTGGTCAATTCCGCGACATTTCCTGAAGGAAAATTAATCGTTTTTAAACCTTCTAATTTCCCATTTTTATAATTTTCTAACGTCATAATAATTGCAGAAGCTTTATGATAATAGGTCCAAGCGCCTTCATGAAGTTTGTTAATTACCTTCCCTTCACTCACTTTATTTTTATTTTGGTCATAAAAAATAGTGTACGCTGAATTGTCTTTACTATTAAATTCACGAGTGGCAATAATTGTCCTCGATTTGGTATCTTCAAAAAAAGTAAACAAACCTATTTCTTTACCGTGATCAAAAGTTCCTTCGTATCGAGGTCGTTTCGATTCTTCATAAATACCTTTCCAAACTCCATTTTTATTACCATTTTCATCTAATTTATTAAAATCAGATTGGGAGAAAAGAGTTGTACTAAAGCAGAAGACCATGATAACTATTAAAAAAAGGAACTTAGCAATTTTCATTATTATTTAATTTTGGAACGACAATTTTATGCGAATTAATAACTACAAATTTACATATTATATTAGAACTTATACGCTATTATTTTTAAGACTTAAAAAACATATTGTTATAATAATCAGCGCTTTAGTTTAATTATGGGGACTTTATCAATACTTTGAATAAAAATTTAATCTGAAGTATAGCCAATAAATATATAACGAAAGATTACTAATTAAATTATGAACCAAAAAATCCGTTGAATTGCAACATTTAAATATAATTTACATAATGTTTAAATTTTTCCAAATTAAAATTGTCCTGTTTCAATGAACTTAGAAATGATCATATGGTTTTAAAATAAGTAGAGGAATTAACTTATTAAACAATAATTAAAATAATAATAAACTTTGGTAGTGTCTTATTTTTTGTAAAGGTTTTGTCAAAATTAATAATTAATTTAGAGTAAACAATTAAAAATCAACACTATGAAAAATTTATTTAAAATTAGTTTTCTTGCTCTCATTACCTTTTTAGCAATCATTGGAACATCTTGTGAAAATGACGACAATGACGATAATGCAATTGACAATTCAATTTCCGGGATTGCCTCAAAAACACCGAATTTAAGTATTTTGGTTCAAGCGCTAAACAAAGTAGATTTAGCCACCACATTAAAATCAAGTGGAACTTACACGGTTTTTGCACCGACGAACGAGGCGTTTACAACATTTCTTGCAACAACACCTTACGCTACAATAAATGATGTTCCTAATGCAGTTTTAAAAGAAATTTTACTAAATCATGTTATCGGTAGCGTAAAAAAATCGACTGATTTATCCACTGGATACATTAAAACATTAGGAAAAGGAGCCTCATCTACTACTAATACTTTAAGTATGTTTGTAAATATTGGATCTAACGGCGTTACACTGAATGGAGTTTCCATGGTTACCACTGCAGACATATTAGCTTCTAATGGAGTAATTCACATTGTTGACGAAGTGATTAATTTGCCTACCATCGTAACACATGCACTTGCAAATCCAAATTTCACTAGTTTGGTTGGGGCTTTAACAAGTGCAGGACAACCTAATTTTGTCTCAATCTTATCTGGTACAGGACCGTTTACAGTATTTGCTCCTACAAACGATGCGTTTACAGCATTAAATATAGAATTAGCTCCTGGTGGAATTGCTGGAGTTTCGTCAAGTAATTTGACAAAAGTACTTCAATATCATGTGGTAAGTGGTGGAATTTTAGCAAGTAGTTTAACAGACGGACAAGTCGTTCAGACGCTTCAAATGACCCAGATGTTTACAATTCAATTAACAACTACTGCGAGAATTAGAGATGCCAACAATAGATTTTCAACAATAATTGCAACAGACGTTCAATGCGCTAACGGGGTTATTCATGTTCTTGACAAAGTCTTGTTACCTATTTTGTAAAAAAAAGATAAAAAAAAGCTCCCTTTTTAATATTTAGGGAGCTTTTTGCATATTAAATCAAATCAATTATTTCTTCTTTTGCTGTGCCTTTTGAGCTTCAGCTTGTTCCATAATTTCTTGCATTTTTCGTTGGAACTTACCTTGCTTTTTAGGCTCTTTCAATTTATTTTCTTGAATTTGAGCATGAATTTTATCATTATCAACGATATAGTTTTTGATGACTAACATAATTCCAATCGTGATTAAATTGGATATAAAGTTATACAAACTCAATCCAGCTCCGTAACTATTGAAGAAAAACAACATCATTAATGGTGAAACATAAATCATGATTTTCATCATTTTAGCCATATCAGGCATTCCTTCTTGCGATGGAGCCGCCATTTGTTGATCGCCAGAAGTCATTTTCATATAAAAGAAAATCGCAATTGCAGCCAATATCGGAAACAAACTGATATGACTTCCATAAAATGGAATGTTGAACGGTAATTTTGCTATTTCATCAAAAGAAGATAAATCGTCTGCCCATAGGAATCCTTTTTGTCTTAATTCAAATGCTGACGGGAAAAACTGAAATGACGCGTACATAAACGGCAACTGAATTAATGCAGGAATACAACCAGCCATTGGGTTCACCCCTGCTTTATTGTATAATTTCATTGTTTCTTGTTGCTTTTTGGCAGGCTCTTTTTTAAATTTTTCATTCAATTCTGTAATTTCTGGTCGCAATACTTTCATTTTTGCTTGAGACAAAAATGATTTGTATGTAATAGGTGACATTGCGATTTTTATCAGAATTGTGAATAGTATAATTGCAATTCCATAAGAAATATAAGAACTTAAAAATCCGAATAATGGAATGAAAATAAATTTGTTTATCCATCCAAAAATTCCCCAACCCAATGGAATAATTTTTTCAATATTCTTGTTGTAATTACTTAAGGTTTTATAATCTGAAGGCCCAAAATACCAATTCATTTTATAGTTTAATTCTCCATTTGCAAACGCCAAAGGCACGTTAGCATTGAATTGTTTGATGAAAATTGTATCTTTATTTTCATCAATAACTAAATTATTAGATTTTAAAACCGCTTTCGCAAATGGCGTGTCGGTTAATAAAATTGCAGAAAAAAAATGCTGTTTGAACGCGATGAATTTTACATTATCAAGCGTTTCTTCTTGGTTGTTTCCATCACTAACATTATTGAATTTTTCATCACCATATTCATAATTAAGCAAGGTATATCTGTTTTCATAAGAGATACTTTTCTCTGTTCTGAAAGATTTCAAATCCCACTCTAAATCCAATGGTTTAGACGTATTTAGGACTTTATTTAAACCTTGTGAACGAAGGTCAAAACCAATCATATAATCGTTTGGTTTCAAAACATATTGGTATTCCAAGAATTCATTTGCCCCAGCTTTCAAACGCATCGTTAGAATTTGATTGTCCCCAACTTTTGTTAATGTTGGTTCAAAAAACAACTCTTTTGTATTTAAAGTATGATTGTCGTTGGTAATTAATTGAATGTTTAAATTTGAATTATTGTCTTTAATCAACTCAACTATTTCACCTGAACCTTTCTTGAATTTTTCAAAATTTTTCAAAATTGCTTCTACAATATAACCTCCTTTATTAGCGATTTTAATGCGAACAAATTCATTTTCAATTGTTGTAACCGTATCTTTTGCAGAGGGTAATGTTGCAGAATAAGCAAAATTTCCTAAAGATTTTTTAAGCTTTGCCAGTTGCAATGTATCGCCAACAGTTGCATCCACAGCAGTAATTACAGCTTCTTTTGCAACTGATTGTTTTGCTTTATCGGCAGCAGCAACTTGTTCTTTTTTTGCTTTTTCGGCAGCAATCTCTTTTTCAGTAGGCTGATTTTGGTACATCATCCAAATCAAAATTCCAAAAATTAAAACGAAGCCAATGATTGAATTGAGGTCTAATTTCTTATCTTCCATTATATAGAATTACTATTAATTTATTTTTTTAAGAAGCGAAAATACTATTTTTTTTTCGCTTTAACGGTTGCTGCAACAAAACTAACAAAAAGTGGGTGCGGATTATCAACAGTACTTTTGTATTCTGGATGGTATTGCACACCAATAAAAA
>JBIIFA010000135.1:0-5317 GCA_044237565.1 Flavobacterium sp. | reverse complement strand
GATACGATTTATTAATAATCTCTTTAGAATCGTACCCTAAAATTCTATTGAATGCAGGGTTTACTTTTATAAATTTATCATCTTTAATTATTACAAACATATCAAACGAAATATTGAAAAAGTTTTCGGCTGCCATCAATGCTTTTTCGGCCTCTTTGTGTTCTGTAATGTCACGCCCCACGGCATATAATAATCCTGTGGAAAGTTCAGGAAATACCGACCAAATAATGGTTTTTATTTGCCCGTTTTTACAAATATATCGATTCTCAAAATTCAAGGTTAAGATACCTTTTTGCAATTTTTCGACCTCTTTTCGAGTAATTTCGTGATCTTCGGGCAACATATAATCGAAAAACTTATGCGTTAACAATTCCTGTTCAGAATAACCCAAAATAGCCACTGTTGCTGGATTAATTTTAATGAAAGTATCTTTGGAAACAATCGCCAAAATATCAACCGACATATTGAAAAATTTGTCTGCCGCCAATAAGGAATGTTCGGTTTTTTTGCGTTCGGTAATATCTGTGAAAATCCCGCAAATTGCATAAATCCTCCCTTTTATATCATACAATGGAAATTTTACCGCAATGTAAGTATGCGCCCCATCGGATTGCTCAATCGTTTCTTCACTTTTCAATTCTCGTAAGGCTTTCAAAACCTCAAAATCCGAATTGGCATAGGCATCAGCGATATTTTTAGGCATAAAATCATAGTCAGATTTTCCTAGAATTTCTAGGTTCGTAATCTTAAACAACGTCTCAAATTGCTTGTTAATCAGTAAATATTCTCCATTAATTTTTTTAATAAATATTGGATTTGATGTGTTATCAATAATTGATTGCAGCAATTGTTTGTTTTCCAAAAGCGCATCAATTGATACGTTTTTGGCTCGTAATTGTGCTCTAATAATGATAAATACTATAACCAATAGTACGATTGAAAGCACAAACAATATTGGTTCAACCCAATTCAACATCGCTTCAATTGCTCTACTTGGTTGTTGGTAATGTCTGTAAAAAAACAATAACCCTGAAGCAAAAACAACCAATAAATTAAATACAAAACCAATAATTATTTTTTTATCCAATGAGATTTTCATACTGCAACTATTTATTATCCATACTATGTTGCTGAAAGTTAGTGCTTTGAAATCTCGTTTCATAAAAAATAAGAAATTCACATCAAAAAATCAGTTAAAATGTCGTTTATAGTTTTTTTTGGAGCTATTTGCTTCGCCAGTTCGCTTCGCTCGTGTCCAGCTGTCATTCCAAATCTCGCCAAAAAAAATGGCGAGGATTTTCCCTTCCACCTGCCGGCAGGCAGGCAGGTCTGGGCTAGAAATTCGATTTTAAATCCCATTTTTAATTAACCTCACAATTTTTCTACCTCTGACCCTTTGCGCCTTTAAACCTTTGCTACTTTGCACCTTTTTCCCTATTTTTGCGCAAATATTTTCTCAACTTAAACTGTTTATAGCATGCAACTGTACAACACATTAAGCGCAGAAGAGCGAGCCATTATGATTGATGATGCCGGAAAACAGCGACTCACGTTGTCTTTCTATGCTTATGCGCAAATTTCAAATCCCACACAATTCCGTAACGAATTATTTCTTGCTTGGAACAAACTCGAAGTTTTAGGTCGGATTTATGTTGCCAATGAAGGCATCAACGCCCAATTATCTTTACCCGCAGATAATTTTTACGCATTTAAAGATTCCATAGAAGTCTATGATTTTATGAAAGGAATCCGATTGAATATTGCCGTAGAACAAGATGATCATTCGTTTTTGAAACTTACCGTAAAAGTCCGTGACAAAATTGTTGCCGACGGATTAGTTGACGAAACATTCGATGTTACCAATATTGGAATCCACTTGAAAGCGAAGGAATTCAACGATTTGCTTGAAGATCCAAACACGATTGTGGTCGATATGAGAAACCATTATGAATCAGAAATCGGACATTTTACAAGCGCTATAAAACCCGATGTGGACACTTTTAGAGAAAGTTTGCCCATTATTGAAGACCAACTTTCGGCACATAAACAAGACAAAAAATTGTTGATGTATTGCACCGGCGGCATTCGATGCGAAAAAGCCAGCGCCTATTTCAAACACAAAGGTTTTGAAAATGTCTATCAACTCGAAGGCGGTATAATTGAATATACACGACAGGTAAAAGCCGAAGGTTTAGAAAGTAAATTCATAGGTAAAAACTTTGTTTTCGATCACCGCTTGGGCGAAAGAATCACCGACGATATTGTTTCGCAATGCCATCAATGTGGCGCTCCTTGCGACGTGCATACGAATTGTGCCAATGAAGGCTGTCACTTGCTTTTTATCCAATGCGAATCGTGCAAATCAAAAATGGAAGGCTGTTGTTCGGACGAATGTGTGTCGATAATTCATCTTCCCGAAGACGAACAAAAAGCCGTTCGCCGAGGCATAAAAAACGGAAATAAAATTTTCAAAAAAGGAAAATCAGACGTTTTAACGTTCAAAAATAATATTGAAACACACGATGTTTTTAATGCCGAAGAAAAAAAATCAGTGGTTGCTAAAGCTACAAAAACAAAGAAAATGTTCATCGGAAAAGGAACTCATTTTTATCCAAAAGCAAGTATCGCTCAATTTGATATTCAAGAAAACGAAATCAATATTGGTGATATAATCCTTATAAAAGGTAAAACAACTGGAGAACAACAAATGCTCCTTTCGGAGATTTTTGTCAATGAAAATCGTGCCCAAAAAGCAATTGCTGGCGATATATGTACTTTCAAAGTACCTTTCAGAATCCGATTGTCCGATAAGTTATATAAAGTTATTGAATGAGAATAAAGCAGAATTCATAAAAACCGCTACAAAAGAATAGCGGTTTTCTCTTTTTGGAAAACTTTAAACTTTAAACTTTTAAACCTTAAATTAAAATAATATCTTTACACATTAATCGTTTAAGAACTTAAATTGTGTTTATCACAATACTACATATAAATTATGGCATGTACAAGTTGTTCAACTTCTGATGGCGGAGCTCCAAAGGGTTGTAAAAATAATGGGACTTGCGGCACCGATAGCTGCAATAAATTAACCGTTTTCGACTGGCTTTCTAATATGAGTTTGCCTAATGGCGAAGCTCCTTTTGATTGCGTTGAAGTGCGTTTTAAGAACGGTAGAAAGGAATTTTACCGCAATACCGAAAAACTAACTTTAAGCATCGGTGATATTGTTGCCACAGAAGCTTCTCCGGGACACGATGTTGGAATTGTGACCTTAACCGGTGAGTTGGTAAAAATCCAAATGAAGAAAAAAGGAGTCAATCATACCAGTAATGATGTTCCTAAAATCTATAGAAAAGCTTCTCAAAGAGACATTGATATTTGGTCAACAGCTCGCGATAAGGAAGAGCCTATGAAAGTGAGAGCCCGTGAATTGGCAATTGCTCAAAAATTAGAAATGAAAATTTCAGATATTGAATTTCAAGGCGATGGTTCAAAAGCAACTTTTTATTATACTGCCGAAGCACGAATTGATTTCCGTCTTTTAATTAAAGATTTTGCTAAAGAATTCAGTACCCGAGTTGAAATGAAACAAGTTGGTTTTCGACAAGAAGCGGCTCGTTTGGGAGGAATTGGTTCTTGTGGTAGAGAATTATGTTGTTCTACTTGGTTAACCGATTTTAGAAGTGTAAATACTTCTGCTGCGCGGTACCAACAACTGTCATTAAATCCTCAAAAATTAGCGGGTCAATGCGGAAAATTGAAGTGTTGCCTAAACTATGAATTGGATACCTATATGGATGCTTTGCAAGGTTTCCCAGATTTCGACACTAAATTAGTTACCGAAAAGGGAGATGCTGTTTGTCAAAAACAAGATATTTTTAAAGGATTAATGTGGTTTGCTTACACCAATAACTTCGCCAACTGGCATGTTTTGAAAATTGATCAGGTTAATGAAATTATTGCTGAAAATAAACTGAAAAACAAAGTTTCGTCTCTTGAAGACTTTGCATTGGAAATCGTTGCAGAACCAGAAAAAGATTTCAATAATGCAATGGGACAAGAAAGTTTAACGCGTTTTGACCAACCTAAGAAAAAGAAAAAATCAAATAGAAATAACAAACGTCCAAACGAAAATGCAATCGTTGCTAATAATAATCGCCCTGGGCAACCAAAGCCAGCGGGAGATAATAAAATTAGACCTAACGAAAACAAAATTAGACCTAACGAAAACATCATTAAACCTGCTATTAAAAATGAGCCTAAAGAGTAGTTTTCTTTTTATTCTAATTACCGGACTCTTGATTTCTTGTGATAAAAAAAGAGTTTTTGACGAATATAAATCGGTTGGAAGTGCTTGGAATAAAAAGACTGTAGTGAGTTTTGATCTTCCAAAATTAGACACCTTAAAAAAGTATAATTTGTATGTAAACTTGCGCGCAAATGATGACTATAAATTTAATAATTTGTTTTTAATCGTTTCATTGGAACAACCTAACGGACTCACAAAAGTAGATACATTAGAATATCAAATGGCAGATGTTGATGGTACTTTACTTGGTGAAGGGTTCTCGGATTTAAAAGAAAGCAAACTTATTTATAAAGAAAAAGTTCAGTTTAAAGCTTCGGAAAACAATAAAGTCCTCATCAAACAGGTTGTGCGTCAAACGGGAAAAGTCGTTGGCGTAGAAAATTTAGAAGGAATTACAGAAGTTGGTTTTAGAATAGAATCATTAGATTAAAAATATGGCAGTTAAAAAAAACAACGCTCAAGGTAAAGACATCGAATACTACAAAAAGAAATTTTGGAAAATCTTTTTTTATGGTCTTGGAGGATTAGCTGTCTTTTTTCTTTTCGCATCTTGGGGACTTTTAGGGTCTATGCCTTCCTTTGAAGATTTAGAAAATCCAGATTCTAATTTGGCTACAGAAGTCATTTCGTCGGATGCCGTAACTATTGGGAAATTTTACAACGAAAATAGAACATCCATAAAATACCAAGATTTACCAAAACACCTTGTAAATGCATTGGTAGCAACCGAAGACGAACGTTTTTATGAACACTCTGGTATTGACGGACGAGGAACTTTACGGGCCGTTGCCAGCTTAGGAACGAGTGGTGGGGCAAGTACCTTAACGCAACAATTAGCCAAACAATTATTTCATGGTGAAGGTTCGAAATTTTTGCCTTTTAGAATAATTCAAAAAGCAAAAGAATGGATTATCGCTATTCGTTTAGAAAGACAATATACTAAAAATGAAATCATTGCAATGTACTTCAACAAAGCCGATTTTGTAAACACAGCCGTTGGAATTCGGT
>JBIIFA010000030.1:0-14929 GCA_044237565.1 Flavobacterium sp. | reverse complement strand
ACCCATTCTATAGCGTCAATATAAATTCCTAAATACCAAGCATCCAATTCGTCAGGGTGAACTCCAGCCAAAAGAGCAAAATTTCCGGTAATCATTAATCGCTGAATATGATGGGCATACGCATAATTCAAAGATTGCTTGATGGAATCTTTTAAGCACAGCATTTTAGTGTTTCCAGTCCAAAACCAATCGGGTAATTTCTCTTGATTATTAAAGAAATTCATTGTTGCATATTCAGGCATTTTCAGCCAATAAATACCGCGCATATATTCTCGCCAACCAATTATTTGACGAACAAATCCTTCTAACTGATTGTACTGAATTTCATCAGGTCTTTTTCGCCATTCGGTAATGGCTTTTTCAATGACTTCTTGTGGGGAAATCATTTTTATATTCATCGAAAATGAAATTCGAGAATGATAAAGCGACCATTCGTTTGGTGTCATCGCATCTTGGTAGGAACCAAATAAAGATAAACATTCGTTTACGAAAAATTCTAATAATTCTAGAGATTGTTTTCTATTTATTGGCCAAACAAAATTTTCAGCATCAATAGTTCCGATAGTTTTAATATCGGTTTTGTGAATTTCTGCAAGAATATCTGACACATTATTATTGAAAACCAAAGGTGTTATTGGTTTATGATTTTTGGGTAATTTCTTTCGATTATCTTCATCATAATTCCATTTCCCATTTAAGGGTTTGTCGTTTTCCATTAAAACATCGTGCTTTTTTCGCATATTTCGATAGAAGCTTTCCATTAAAAATGTTTTTTTGCCTTCGAAAAAATCGCCAAGTTCATTTCGACTTGAAAAAAAATGTTCCGAATCTACAACAGAAGTAGTAATAGTAAGTTTTTCGCAGTAGTCTTTTAGGATTTTATCCAATCGATATTCATCAGGAAATTGGTATTCGAAATTGGTAATTTGATGTTCTGAAATTAGAGTATTAAGATTTTTATCGAATGATTGTAAGTTGTTTTCATCATTTAAACCAATGTAAATTATGTTGTGTTTTGCTGACTTTAAGGATTTAGAAAAAGATTGCATTGACGCAAAAAATCCGACCACTTTTTGGATGTGATGTTTGGCATAATCAGTTTCCGTGCGGACTTCCATCATCACATAAATCACCGAAGAATCCACTTTTGAAAACCAAGAATGATTGCTGTTTAATTGATCACCAAGAATCAATCGTAAGGTTTTAGACATTTTATTATTTACTTTAAAAAATGAAAGAAGTCTTTCATCAATTGGTTTCTACGAAAACATTGCGTCATTATGATTTAATAGCAACCACTTTTTATCACTGTTTAGCTTGAAAGTAGCAATGTGTTCTCGATTCCATTCTTGCGGAGAAATTAAGGATAAAAAATTGGTTCCGTCAGTGCCATTATACAAATGATAGATTTCGCCAATAACGGGTTCAAATGAAAATTTGGCATTGTAAACTAAATCATTCCATTCGTATTCTTCCATTAATTTTTGGTACTGCAGTTTCAATTCATTAAACTTATTTTCAAACTCTTTATTCACATTATGAATCCCTCTGCTTTTCCAAGCCACAACATCATCAATTTTAATAATTGGTGCGCCAACACTTGTTGAATAGGGCAACAGACTTGCGTTATATCCTTTTTCTTCTGAAAACACTACGTTATCCGGTTTATCCTTTTTCATTTTTTTATTCTATAAATGTGTCAAAATTAATTTGTTAAAATTTAAAAAGGCAACAAATGATTTTGTTTAGTTTTTTTTGGTAATTATTAAACAAAAGTAAATAAAAATTATTACAAATTTGACTTTTCTACAAGACACTTTTCTTTTTTTAATTGAGAGAATGGTTTTTTATTATAATTCTCAATTTCTAAAAGCATCCAAGACCATTGAAGGTTTTCCGTTTGATTGCCAACAATTCAATTGATAACCACTCCAGCTTTTTTCTCCTTCGGGTTCCCAGTAAATTACCCCAAGTCCTTTATGATTGGGAACATTTTTGACTGCTGTTATTGTGGCTGCTAACATATTATAAGTGTTTTGAACCATAGTAAAATCGCCACCAACTTCTACAACCATCACTTCTTTGCCGTATCGAGAAACCATATCGTTGAGGTTATTTTGCAAATCTGCAATCGTAGCTGTGTAATCGCTATTAATCCAATAGGGATAATACGAAAGTCCAATTACGTCATATTTTACATTATTTGTTCTGGCATTATCAAAAAACCACTTGAACCGTGCATTATCATTTCCTTTGTCAATGTGAACTACCACTTTTATTGAAGAATTTATTGCTTTTGTAGCCTCATATCCTTTATTTAATAATTGCGCTAATTGACTAAAATTAGTATAACTACCATCTGGCCACAACATCCCACTTGGAATTTCATTGCCAATTTGAACCCATTCTGGAGTTACTCCTACAGTTTTTAATGCAGTCAGAACTTCAAAAGTATGGTTGTAAACATCCGTAAGTAATGTTGAAAAAGTGTGATTTGCCCAAGCAGCAGGTTTTGTTTGTTGTCTTGGATCTGCCCAAGTATCGCTATAATGAAAGTCAATCATAATGCGCATTCCCATATTTTTTGCTCTCAACGCCATTGCAACAGTTTCGTTTTTGCTGCAGTGCCCATTGGTTCTATCATTGGAAGGATTCACAAAAACACGCAAACGAATTGTGTTTATTCCACGGTCTTTTAGTAGTTGTAAGCAATTTTTTTCTGTTCCATCAGCATCATAAAATTTATATTCAGTTGCTTCCATTTGTGACAACCAACTCACATCAGCTCCTTTTGCAAATGTGTCAGTAATTATAGGAGTTGGATTTTCAGTATTAGATTTACTACACGACAAAAATGGTATTACCATAAAAAGTGCCAACAGAAATAATATTTTGCGTATTGTATTTTTCATAGTTACATCAAAGTCAAATTTTATTTTTCACTTGTTAGAATCCGTTTTTATCATAATTGGTAATTAAAACAATTTCGCAATCTCGCTATTCACAAACTCCAAAAAGCGTTCGTCTGCCTCTGTAAAAGGATCTAAAAAATTGGAATCAATATCTATTTGTCCAATATTTTCTCCATTCACAAATAACGGAACTACAATTTCTGACTTTACGGTAAAGCTACACGCGATATAATTGTCCTGTGCAGCCACATCAGGAACTACAAAATTTTGATTTGAAACCGCTACTTGCCCACATATTCCTTTTCCAAATGGAATAACCGTGTGATCAGTTGGAGCACCTACATATGGCCCTAAAAGTAGTTCTTCTTTATTTCCATTGCGAAAATAAAAACCAACCCAGTTGTAGTAGTCTATATTTTGTTCAAGAAGTTTGCAAATTTGATATAGTTTTTCATCGCGTGTTGTAATTTTGTCAGAAACTAGCTCAATTACCAATGGTTTTAATGCGTCAAAAGTCATAATTTATATTTTTACAAAAGTATTTAATTGTTGTTGTCTATTTTTACATAAATTTGTTAAAAATTAAAATTTTGAAGAAATATTGGAATCAATATAAGCCGTTTTTACTTTTCTTAGGAAAATTTGCCTTGACTTATTTGGTTTTGACATTTGCCTATCAACATTATCTGAATCAATTTGATGTGAAAAATCACGAAGTTGATGGTTTTACAAAAATAGTGACTGGTCAGGTTGAACAAACGTTATTGTTTTTTAATTGTGACGCAAATATTGGATTGCACCCAACAGAACCTTGTTACAAGTTTTTTTACAAAGGAAAATACATTTCAAGAATTGTTGAAGGATGTAATGCCTTGAGTGTAATAATTCTTTTTATAGCGTTTGTTATTGCATTTTCTGGAAAATTAAAATACACAATTCCATATATAATAGTAGGAAGTTTGATTATTCATATTCTCAATATTACTAGAATTGCACTTCTAATGGTTGCTTTTTACTACTTTCCCGAATTCAATACTTTTTTGCACGATATTCTATTTCCTTTAGCAATTTATGGAACTGTATTTATTTTGTGGGTAATTTGGGTAAATAAATTTTCATTTTATGCTAAAAAAACTGCTTAATTATAAATTTAGAATACTACTTTTATTAGTATTAATATCTCTTTTAGCGACGATTAGAATATTCGAAAAATCATTATTTTACGACCCTTTATTGGAATATTTTAAGTTTGATTATACCAATTTGCCATTACCATTATTAAACAACGGCAATTTATTTATTGGATTAATGTTTAGATACTTTTTAAATACCACAATATCAATTGCAATAATTTATATTGCTTTTAAAGACATCGGCCTTACTAAATTTGCTGCATTATTATATCTTATTTTCTTTGTAATTCTAATTCTAGTTTTCTTTTTTGTGCTTTCATTTTATGGTGAAGAAAGTAAAATGACATTGTTTTATATTCGAAGATTTTTAATTCAACCGCTATTATTATTGTTATTTATTCCCGGTTTTTATATCCAAAAACAAACCCGTTAATGCAATATTTTCATTACCTTTAAGTAGGCCTTAAATTCTTTAATAATTAATTTTAAAGAAGATGAAAATTGTAAAACATTCTGGCGATATTGTTGATTTCAATCCGGAAAAATTAAAAATATCACTCCTCAAATCTGGTGCAAATACAGACGTTGTAAATGACATTCTAAAATCCATTAGAAAAGAATTATACGAAGGAATTCCTACCAAAAAAATTTATAAAATGGCTTTTGCATTGTTGAAAAAAGAAGCCAATGCACACGCCGCGAGATATAATTTGCGTTCAGCACTTCAGTTATTAGGTCCTTCAGGATTTTTCTTCGAGAAATATATTGCCCGACTATTTGAAGCGGAACACTTTGAGACCAAACTAAATTTGACGTTACAAGGAAAGTGTATTTCTCACGAAATTGATGTTTTAATTAAAAAAAATAATCTGATTTCGATGGTAGAATGTAAGTTTCACGCAGGAAGAGAAGCTGTTTCTGATGTGAAAGTGCCAATGTATATTTTGTCCCGTTTCAATGATTTGAAAGATAAGGAATATACGATTTTCTCTAAAAAAGATAGTATTTCTAAATGTTGGATTGTCACCAATAATCGTTTTACTTCTGATGCAATTGCGTTTGCAAAATGTTCAGGATTGAATTTATTGAGTTGGAATTACCCCGAATTAAATAACTTAAAAACAAAAAACGATTTCGATTATTTGTATCCTGTAACCTGTTTGACCACTTTGTCACTTGGCGAAAAAGACAAACTTTTAATTTTAGATGTACTATTAGTTAAAGAAATAGTCAATAATTCTGAATGTCTCGAAAAAATTGGATTGAGTCCCAATCGAATAAAAAATGTGCTGAAAGAAGCTTCTGAATTATGTAAATATATTTGAGTTTAATAACATTAAAAAAAGATACGATGAAAGTTAAATTTATTGGCGGAGCAGGAACGGTAACAGGTTCTAAAACATTAATTGAAAGCAACGGAATTCGGATTTTAATTGATTGCGGATTATTTCAAGGAATAAAACCACTGCGAGAACTCAACTGGGAACCACTTCCTATTTTGCCTTCAACTATTGATTTTGTTTTGTTGACTCACGGACATTTAGATCATTCTGGATGGTTGCCAAGGTTCGTAAATCAAGGGTTTGAGGGTAAAATATATTGCACAAGTCCAACGAAAGATATTGCAAAATTAATTCTTTTGGATAGTGCAAAAATTCAAGAAGAAGAGGCGAGAAAAGCAAATGAAGGGAACTATTCTAAACATCAAATTGCGGAGCCACTTTATACTGTGGAACAAGCTAAAAAAGTTTTTCCGCATTTCAGAGTCATTAAAACCAATGAATCAATTGCTTTAGATGCCGAAATTGAAGCGCGGTTTTTCAATGCTGGACATATTATTGGGGCGTGCAGTATCGAATTAAAAATTGAGAATAAAATTTTAGTTTTTTCTGGGGATATTGGTCGTGACAATGATGTTTTGATGTATGCGCCTGTAAAACCTAAAAAAGCAGATTATATTTTCCTTGAAAGCACGTATGGAAATCGGATTCATCCCAATAAAGATTCGAAATTAGAATTGGAAATGTATATTAATACTACGTTTCAAAAAGGAGGAACAATCATAATTCCGAGTTTTGCTGTGGAACGAGCACAAAGTATTATGTATTTGCTTTGGCAACTTAAAAAAGAAAACAGAATCCCAAATATTCCCTATATTATTGATACACCAATGGGAATTTCTGCACTGAAAATATTTGCAGAAAATAAAAAATGGCACAAATTATCCTTGGAAGATTGTTTTAAAATGGAAAAAATGTTCACTTTAGTTTCCGATTATCAAGAAACGATGAACGTCATTTTTGATGAACGACCAAAAGTTGTAATTGCGGCAAGCGGTATGGTTACGGGCGGTAGGGTTCTGAGTTATTTGGAACATTATATAGGATTGCCCGAAACAACGATTATTATTGTTGGTTTTCAAGCCGAAGGAACTCGTGGACGAAAATTATTGGAAGGCGCAAAAGAATTGAAAATTCACGGAAAATATTATCCTGTTTTGGCAACAATTCTCGAAATAGAAGGATTATCCGCTCACGGCGATCAAAATGATTTGGTAAATTGGCTTTCAGAATTGGAAAATCAACCTAAAAAAGTATTTTTAGTACACGGAGAAAACCAACCTGCCGATGAATTACGTATTAAAATCATTGAAAAATATCACTTTGATTGTACGATTCCATTAATGGGGCAAGAGTTTGAATTGTAAAATTTAACAAGAATTTGATTTTAAACAAATTTTATCTACTAACTTTGCAGTATGAATTTCAGAAAACATATTTGTAGTTTACTTGCGGTTTTATTGTTGGTTTCCAACGTAGGATTTGCATTTAATGTACATTATTGTGGCGACGAAATTGCTTCTGTTTCCTTGAAATCTTCGTTTTTATCAAAAAACACTGAGGAAAACTGCTGTGGAATTGTTGAGGAAAAATCACATTGTTGTAAAAATAAAGTGCTTCATTTTCAAAAAAAATCAGAAACTTCAACTTTCAATGTCTTTACTTTCAATTCTGATATTTTATTTTTGAATCAAGATTGGAAACCATTTCAAATTACTTCAACCCCGAATTTCAAGAGAAATTCAGTTACTTCTTATTTTTGCGATGCCAATGCGCCACCGTTTTTTAAGTTGTACAGCCAATATATTTTCTACGCCTAATTTTATGTTTTTATAAATAGAATCACAATTGTTGTGGTTTCTAACTATTTAAGAAACATAAAATTATAAATATGAAAAAACAAATTTCCATACTTGTATTGTTGTTGTTTTGTTCGATTAATTTCTATTCTCAAGATACTTTGAAAGAAATTAAGGTTCAAAGCGCGCAAAAAAGTTTGCAGAAATCATTAAAGTTAACAGCCAATACCACATTACTTTCAAGTAAAGAATTATTAAAAGCCGCTTGCTGTAATTTAGCTGAAAGTTTTGAAACAAATCCATCAATTGACGTGAATTTTTCAGATGCTTTAACGGGAACAAAACAAATCAAAATGCTTGGTTTAACGAGTCCGTATTTGATGATTACGGAAGAGAATATTCCTTCTGTTCGTGGTGCTTCACAAGCGTATGGATTGTCATTTACGCCTGGAACTTGGGTTGAAAGTATCCAAATTACGAAAGGTGCAGGAAGTGTCGTGAATGGTTATGAAAGTATTTCAGGACAAATAAATACAGAATTAATTAAGCCCATAAAAGACATTCTTTTTTTCTTGAATGCTTATGGTTCTTCAGATTCTCGCTTTGAATTGAACACACATTTCAACAGAAAAATATCAGATAAATGGGCAACAAGTTTGTTTGTTCACGGAAATACTCGGATTTTAAAAAATGATATGAATAACGATGGTTTTCTCGATAATCCATTGGCGAAGCAAGTCAATATTTTGAATCGTTGGCAATATACAAATGCTGAAAAAGGCTGGGTTAGTTTTGTAAATTTTCGTTATATGAATGACAAAAAGCAAACGGGAGAATTGAATTTTGATCCCAATCGAGACAAACTGACTACGAATTATTGGGGTTCAGAAATCAATACCGAGCGAATTGATATTTCAACAAAAATCGGCTATGTTTTTCCGGATATGCCGTTCCAAAGTATTGGATTTCAAAATGCGTTTAACAGTCACAATCAGGAATCGTATTTTGGGTTGAACCAATACAATATCAAGCAACAAAGCTATTATTCTAACTTAATTTTTAATTCAATTATTGACAATACGATGCATAAATTTGCTACAGGTTTGAATTTCACCTATGATAAATATGAGGAATTTGTGAATGTCGCAGATTACAGTAGAGCCGATAATTCTTTGGGAGCGTTTTTTGAATATACATACGATAATTCGGATAATTTCAGTGTTATTTTGGGAGGTAGAGTTGACAATCATAACCGATTGGGAACTTTTTTAACACCAAGATTACACGTTCGATACAATCCTTGGGAGAAGGGAGTTTTGCGATTTTCTGCAGGTCGAGGAAAACGAAGTGCGAATATTTTTGCTGAAAATCAACAACTTTTTGGGAGTTCAAGAAACTTTGAAATTTTAAATTCTGGAGGAAAAATTTATGGACTAAATCCTGAAATTGCTTTGAATTACGGTTTGAGTTTTTCACAAGGATTTAAACTTTTTAATAGAAGTGGCGATGTTGGATTTGATTTCTATAAAACTGATTTTCAAAACCAAGTTATAGTTGATTTATATCAAAGTCCACAACAAGTTTTGTTTTATAATTTGAACGGAAAGTCATTTGCAAATAGTTTGCAAGTCGAGTTTAATTACGAATTGGCAAAGCATTTTAATCTAAGAACGGCCTATAAATATTATGATATTCAAACCGATTATTTATCTGGAAATCAGGAAAGACCGTTGCAAGCTAAACATCGATTTTTTGGAAATTTAGGATATGAAACACAACTTACTGAAAAAGAAAAACAGTGGAAATTTGATTATACTTTGAATTGGTTGGGAAAACAAAAACTTCCAAATACCATTTCAAACTCTATGATTGAAAGCTTTCCAGAATACTCGCCTTCATTTTCTGTTATGAATATGCAAGTTACAAGAGTATTTTCATCTACCTTTGAGGTGTATTTAGGAGGAGAAAATATTGGAAATTATAAACAACAAAAAGCAATTTTAGGAAGTGATAATCCTTTTGGAACTACTTTTGATACATCCATAATTTACGCACCAATATTTGGGCAAATGTATTATGCAGGATTGCGATTTAAGATAAAATAAAGGTAAAAGCAATGCAATGAAAATGCCAATGACAATAGTAAATCAATAATAAATATAAATATCAAAATAATAACTCAAATATAATAATTATGAAAAATTTAATTTTAGCAGCAGTGGTATTTTTAGCTGGGTTTTCAATGCAAGCGCAAGAAAAATCGAATAAAAATTCTAAATATGTAATCGAAGTGAATGGCAATTGTGAAATGTGTCAAAGTAGAATTCAAAAAGCAGCTTATTCAGTTTCTGGAGTAAAATCGGCAACTTGGAGTATTGAAACCCATCAATTGAATTTGATTCTTAATGAAGAAAAAGCAACATTGCTAACTGTAAAAACGGCAATTGCCAAAGCAGGATATGATACCGATGAGGTAAAATCAACTGTTGAAAGCTATGATAATTTGCCAGGATGTTGTCAATATGAAAGAAAATAAGAGGTTATTATTACGTTAATTAATTTTTAATGACACTAATTAATTGTGTCTAAGTTAAATTTTAGTTACTTTCACGCCCGATACTTTTTCTCATAAAAAGACAAAGCAAATTCAAATTAGAAACCCAATTTACCTATGAATACTTTTGATTGGACTCAATTAATAAATCCAGAATTTTACATTACGTTACAAATCGCTGGAATCCAAATTGGACTTTATATTGTCTTGTTTATTGTTTTTGCGGAAACAGGACTTTTTGCAGGTTTCTTTTTACCAGGCGATAGTTTGTTGTTTTTGTCTGGGATATATGCTTCAGGATCAGTAGTTAATGGAGTTTATCATCCGGGTTTAGTAGATCAATTTGTTCACATCGACAGCGAATTTATCAATGTTTTAATCTTAGTTACATTTGTGGCGATAGCAGGAATTTTGGGAAATATGGTTGGTTATTGGTTCGGTTCAAAAAGTGGTTATTATTTATTTAAAAAAGAAGATACCTTTTGGTTTAAGAAAAAATACCTAATTCAATCAAAGGATTTCTTTGAAAGATATGGCGGTAAAGCAATAATTTATGCTCGTTTTTTACCAATTTTTAGAACTTTTGCACCCATAATTGCTGGAATTGTAACGATGGATAAAAAGAAATTTATGTTTTTCAATATTGTAAGTTCTTTTTTATGGTCTTCTGTTTTGATATTTTCTGGGCATTATTTGTACGGGATATTTTTAGAAAATGGAATCGACCTAAAAAACCATATCGAGTACATCGTGATCGGAATCATACTTATTTCGACATTGCCAGTATTGTTTAAACTATTAAAGAAAACGGTGGTAAAATAATTACCATCATTAATAAAAAGGAAAATCCGCTTCATCTATTGACGAAGCGGATTTTTTATTTGAATGTTATCTGAATTACATCATTCCCGGCATACCACCGCCCATTGGGTTTCCGCCGCCATTTTCTTCTTTAATTTCCACCAATGCACATTCGGTAGTCAATATCATTCCTGCAACTGAAGCTGCGTTTTCTAATGCTACACGAGTTACTTTTTTAGGATCGATAATTCCAGCTTTTAACATATCTACATATTCGTCAGTTTTGGCATTATAACCAAAATCTCCTTTTCCTTCTGCAACTTTTGCAACAACAACAGATCCTTCAAGACCAGCATTTTCAACAATAGTTCTCAATGGAGATTCCACCGCGCGAGAAATAATTTGAATTCCTGTAGCTTCGTCAGCATTATCAGCTTTTAAATCTTTCAAAGCATTTTTTGCTCTCAAAAGTGCCACACCACCACCTGCAACAATTCCTTCTTCAACGGCAGCACGAGTTGCGTGTAAAGCATCGTCAACTCTGTCTTTTTTCTCTTTCATTTCTACTTCAGAAGCTGCTCCAACATAAAGAACCGCAACTCCACCAGCTAATTTAGCCAAACGTTCTTGCAATTTTTCTTTGTCATATTCGGAAGTCGTCGTTTCCATTTGACCTTTAATTTGGTTGACACGATTTTTAATCATATCTGCTTCGCCTGCACCACTTACAATGGTAGTATTGTCTTTGTCGATGGTTACTCTTTTTGCAGTTCCCAACATTTCAATTGTTGTATTTTCTAACGTATATCCTCTTTCTTCAGAAATTACAGTTCCTCCGGTTAAGATGGCAATATCTTCCAACATTGCTTTTCTTCTGTCACCAAATCCAGGGGCTTTTACCGCTGCAATTTTCAAGGCACCACGTAATTTATTTACTACTAATGTCGATAAAGCTTCACCATCAACATCTTCTGCAATGATTAATAATGGTTTTCCAGATTGTGCAACAGGCTCTAAAACTGGCAATAATTCTTTTAAAGAAGATACTTTTTTGTCATATAAAAGAATATATGGGCTTTCAAGTTCTACTTCCATTTTCTCAGGATTGGTAACAAAATAAGGCGATAAATAACCTCTGTCAAATTGCATTCCTTCCACAACATCAACATAAGTATCAGTTCCTTTGGCTTCTTCAACAGTAATTACACCTTCTTTTCCAACTTTTGCGAAAGCATTAGCGATTAATTCACCAATAACTTCGTCATTATTTGCAGAGATAGAAGCAATTTGTTTGATTTTTTCAGAATCACTTCCTACCACTTTAGCTTGTTTAGCCAAGTCAGCAACAATAGCATCTACCGCTTTATCGATTCCTCTTTTTAAATCCATTGGATTTGCTCCAGCAGCAACATTTTTCAAGCCTTCTTTTACAATTGCTTGAGCTAATACCGTTGCAGTTGTAGTTCCATCACCAGCTAAATCGTTGGTTTTAGACGCTACTTCTTTTACCATTTGAGCTCCCATATTTTCCAATGGGTCTTTTAATTCTATTTCTTTTGCAACAGTAACTCCATCTTTTGTAACGGTTGGTCCTCCAAAAGATTTCCCAATAATTACATTACGACCTTTTGGTCCTAAAGTTACTTTTACTGCATTTGCCAATGCATCAACACCACGTTTTAGACCGTCACGTGCTTCAATATCAAATTTTATATCTTTTGCCATTTTATTTTAAGCATTAGGCAGAAGGCTTTAAGCTTTAGGCTTGTTCCTTACTGCTGAATTAGTATTTGTTTTGTTTTTCCCCACCCCAACCCTCCCCAAAGGGAAGGGAGTCGAGATGGGTGTTCATTGAATATTTATATTTATTATTTTCTCCTCCACTTCGGGGAGGTCGGGAGGGGATTATATAATCGCAAGAATATCGTCTTCACGCATTATCAAATAATCTTTACCTTCTAATTTCAATTCGGTTCCTGCATATTTTCCGTACAAAACAGAATCACCAATTTTAACGGTCATTGTGTGTTCTTTTGTTCCATTTCCAACAGCAACTACGGTTCCTTTTTGTGGTTTTTCTTTTGCTGTATCTGGAATAAAAATTCCTGACGCTGTTTTTGTTTCAGCTGCTACGGGTTCAATTAGGACACGGTCTGAAAGAGGTTTGATATTTAAACTCATAATACTATATTTATAATGTTATTTTAATTTGATGAAAATATGATTTCAGAAATTATGCCAATATGTATATTCTGACAATTTTGCCTAAAAAAAATGCCAGCATTGACAGGCTGACATTTATATTTTTATTATTTGAATTGTATTATTTAACAGGAGCTGGCGTTGGCAATGCTTTCGCAGGTGCGTCAGTACTTGCTGGCTTTGTAGCTTCTGGTGTAGCTTTCTGTGTTGTATCAATAATTTTAGAATCGGAATCTCCTAAAGTTCCTGTGAAACTCAAACAAGATAATAATATCAACGCTGTCAAAATAAATGCCAATGTCCAAGTGCTTTTATCTAAAAAGTCAGTAGTTTTTTGAACTCCGCCCATCATTTGTGAACCTCCTAAAGAAGAAGACAATCCACCACCTTTAGGGTTTTGAACCATTATTACTACAATTAAAAGAAAACACACGATAGTAATTAATACTAAAAAAATTGAAAATGTACTCATTGTTATTTGTTATTATGTTGTAAAATCTTTATATCCGAAATTCGGTTTGCAAAGAAACTACTTTTTTCTGGATATTTCAAAATTAATATTTCATAAGCTTGAATTGCTTTGTCATATTTATTTTGTTCTAAATATACTCGAGCCAATGTTTCAGTCATTAAATAGGAGTTGTTTTCTGAACTAGGTTCTAAAAAAACTTTAGGTTGCTCTTCTTTTCTTATTGGTAGAATCTTTGGGCTGGTCTCAATAAACTTGTCTATTAAATCATTTTTCTTCTGTTTTTCAGGATCAATTGCTGTAGATTTAATTCCAATTGGCTTTGAATCTTCCCTATCAATAGGATGGATTTTAGATAATTGTAACCATTCCTGAAAAGAATATTTTTCATTTATATCGAAAACTAAAGGCTTTCCGATTGCTAACTTTTCTTCCGCCGCCTCAATTGTAGGAGTTGAAATTTCAACTTTTCCTGTTGGAGTAGCTTTTTTTATAGACGTTAAAATTGATTGTTCCAACGGATTTATTTTGGATTCAATTTTTTCTTCTTTGAATATTAATTCGGTTGCATCAACAAAAATCTCATTGATTTCCGCTAATTTTTCTTTGTATAAATTTTTATGAATTCGTGTAAAAGTATCTGAAATTATGAAATCGAACAAAACACTTCTGTCGGTTGTATGTGCAGCAGTATTTTTTAAGTCATAATTATAACGAAAACTATCTTGATTATACAAGCCTTTCAATCGTAGTGCTCGCGCACTTTGAAAGTATGGAAATTCCACAACGATTTTTTCCAACGATTGCGTTTGCTTGTCGTTGATAGCGTTGGGGTTGTTAATTAAAGATAAATATTCTGTTATATTCATATAGGGTAATCGATTTGACTATTTTTTTATTTTCTAAAAATCATGAAAATAAAGTTTTACCATTTTGCCAATGATTCATTGAAAATATCTTGCGTAATTCTTTCAAATATAATCTCTAAGTTTTCGTTAAGTTTTGAACCTACTAATTGGTCTGCACCATCATAATCATTATAGAATGAAAACTTTTTCTCGAAATTATCGGCCTCTTTATTTTTATTGGTAAATCTTACATTTACGGTAATTGAAAGTCTGTTTTGTGAAGCCTTTAGATCTGCTGTTGCCGTCATTGGGCTTATTCGATAATCTGTAATTTCACCTTCGTAGACTAAATCTCCGTTGGAATTTGTCAAATTCAAATTCGTTTGATTCTGAATTAAATTCTGCAGTTTCTGAGTGAATGTTCTTTCAATTCCAGGCTCTATCAGTGGGGCATTATTTTGAAAATAATTCACTTGAAATGTTTTGGCATCGATTTTTCCAGTTCCAGTAAAATTATAAACCGAACAACTACTGAATGTTATCAGGATTAAAAGTGCAATTATAAAGTGTGTTTTTTTCATTTTCATTTTAAAATCCAAAGATATTCAAAAATAATTGACATTTGTCAATTACCAATTATCATTTTGTTAAAGGTCGAATTGCTTTATTTTTCGATACAAAGTTCTTTCGGAAATTCCCAATTCATCGGCAGCTGCTTTTCGTTTTCCTTTGTTTTTATCCAATGATTTTTTAATCATTTCAATCTCTTTTTGTTCCAATCTTAAAACCTCTTCTTCCTCTTCCTCAACCGTTTCTGCAAAAAGATAATTTACTTCATTGTCTTTAAATTCGGCTATTTCTGTTTTTTTAT
>JBIIFA010000029.1:0-14963 GCA_044237565.1 Flavobacterium sp. | reverse complement strand
AAAAAGGACAAGTATTAGAAGGTGTTGTTAAAAACATTACTTCTTATGGTGTGTTTATTGATTTAGGTGGTGTTGATGGATTGATTCACATTACTGACCTTTCTTGGAGTAGAATTAACCACCCAAGTGAAGTGTTGGAATTAGACCAAAAATTGAATGTTGTTATCCTTGACTTTGATGACGAGAAAACAAGAATTCAATTAGGATTGAAACAATTGAACGCACACCCATGGGACGCTTTGAATGCTGACTTGAAAGTTGGTGACAAAGTAAATGGTAAAGTAGTTGTAATCGCTGATTACGGTGCTTTCATTGAAGTTGCTGAAGGTGTTGAAGGTTTAATCCACGTTTCTGAAATGTCTTGGTCAACGCACTTGCGTTCGGCTCAAGATTTCGTGAAAGTGGGTGATGTTGTTGAAGCTCAAATTTTAACATTAGACAGAGATGACCGTAAAATGTCATTAGGTATCAAACAATTGTCTCAAGATCCTTGGACTGATATCACTGCTAAATACCCAGTAGGTTCTAAACATTCTGGTATCGTTAGAAACTTTACAAACTTTGGAATTTTCGTAGAATTAGAAGAAGGAATTGACGGATTGATTTATATCTCTGATCTTTCTTGGACTAAGAAAATCAAACATCCATCTGAATTTGTAAATGTTGGTGAAAAATTAGACGTAGTAGTATTAGAATTAGATGTTGAAGGTCGTAAATTGTCTTTAGGACACAAACAAACTACTGCTAACCCTTGGGATCAATATGAAGATTCTTTCGCTGTTGGAACAATCCACACAGGTGAAATTTCTGAAATCGTTGACAAAGGAGCTACTGTAGAATTCGGAGATGATATCGTTGCTTTCATTCCTACACGTCACCTTGAAAAAGAAGACGGTAAAAAATTGAAAAAAGGAGATTCAGCTGAATTTAAAGTAATTGAATTCAACAAAGAATTTAAAAGAGTAGTTGCATCTCACACTGCTATCTTCCGTGAAGAAGAAGAGAAAAATGTGAAAGCGGTTACTGAAGCTGTTGCTAATAATACAAATGCGCAAGCAGCTACATTAGGAGACAACAACGATATGTTAGCTGCATTAAAAGCCAAAATGGAAAAGAGCGAGAAAAAATAATTTCTTGATTTTTATATAGAAAATCCCCGCAATTGCGGGGATTTTTTTTTGAATTACTTCTGAAAATCAAAAACCGTTTGAATCGCTTCTCCCGCTTTTAGTGGTAAATAGTATTAATTCAATATCTTTACACCCAACCTTAATTTTCTAAATATGAAATTAATCATAACTACAATAGTTGTTTTTTTCTCAATGACAACTTTTGGGCAACTTACAGGTAAAGTTAAGGGTTTGAACATTACTAAACCGACATCTATTAACGGCACAATAATAAAAGTTATTTATAATTACAAAAAAGTATTAAATAATCCTCCCGCTATTTTTTTTAATGGAAAATTAGTTGACAACACCTTAATGTCAACATTTAATCCAGAAAGTATTGCAACGATGAATGTTGTTAAAAAAGACACCATTATTAATTCTGTAAAATATTATGGGAGAATTATGATTCAAGGTAAAACAACAAGCAACCAAAATTATATTAGTCTAAATGAATTTAAGTTGAAATACATAAGTCCAAGTGAAAATGCAACAGTTTTTCAAATTGATGGTAATATTATAGACGCAAACTATGATAGTTATTTGATTGATGAAAAGTATATTCTTAAAGTTATAGTAACTCCAGTTGAAAATTCAAAACAAAAAATAAAGCTTACTTTATCAATTTATTTACTAAATCAGTTAAGAATATTGAAGAAAGTAACCAGATAATATTAAGGTAAATATTATATTATTTTCTCTAATTTCAAATATCCAATATGCAATTCATCTTCAATAGAGCTATTGTTTTCGGAAATTTTCAAAGCAAACTTTTCTTTTAATTCAGGTGCTAAAATATCCGCTACATTAAAAATATCATCTACATCAATTCCGAATTTATCGTCAATGTGTGATGTTGCTCCTTTAAATCCATAATGTTTGTAGAAACTTGTAGCCTTTGCTTTTTTTGTGGCTTCCGCCAATGAAGTTCCAGTTGCTAAAATTTTATAGTGGTATTCCTCAAATTCATTTTCCTTATAACCTCCAAGATTGATAAAAAAAAGCTGAGAATCATTTGCAACAGAATCAACTTTGGAAACAATATCTATTTTATGATTATCAACAACGGTAACCTCTCGCCAAGCATCAATATGGATTTTACCTTTAGCTTCTGGCCAAAACGCCTTCATTTGTGGAACCAATTCTGATAAAGAATTCCCAATTCCAAAAAATATATCGTGTTGTTCTGTAAACCTTCCTTTTGGTCTACAACCAATCATTATCATGTATAATCTCATATAATCTATTTGTTTTTTTAGCAATTTTAATATGGTTGCAACTGCACTAATGAATTTTAAACCATTCGTTTTTCTTGAAAACAAAAGTACTCTATATTATTTTCATTAATAATATCATAATTAGTTTTTTTGGTTTGATTTTTGGCATACTTTTGACAATAACTTAAATATTTATACCATGAAAAGAATAATTTTACTTTTAGCAATTGTGGGAACTTTTGCATTTCAAGGATGTGCAGGTCCAGAAGGTCCTCAAGGAGAAACAGGTTACTCTACAGAAGCAGAAGTATTTGAAGTTACAGCTTCGTTTTCTGCTGCCAATAATTTTTCAAGATTGGTAACGCTAAACCCACCAATTCAAAGTTCTGACATGGTTTTGGTTTATCGCCTTTTTGACGTTGTAGGCGGTCAAGATGTATGGCGGTCATTACCTCAAACAGTTTATTTACCTCAAGGTGAATTGGATTATAATTTTGATTTTACAAGAAACGATATTAATATTTTTCTAGATTCCAACTTTGATTTAACAACTTTAAGTACTACTTGGGCTCAAAATCAAGTTTTTAGAGTGGTAATTATCCCAGGATATTTCTCGAATAAGAGCAATAAAGCAGCAAATTTTAATAATTATAATTCGGTTGCAAAAGCATTTAATATCAATGAAAGCAAAACTATTAAAAAGTAGTTTAAAAATCAGTTTTTTTTATTTTTTAAAATACTTTTCTAATAAAATTTGAGCGGCTGCAAAAGGTGAAATTTCACTATTTTGAACCGCTTTTTTATTTTCTTCCAATAATTTTTGAATTTCAGCATGATTGAAAAAATTAGTTTTCAATTGCTCATTTATCGTTTCCAACATCCAATATTGATTTTGCTCTTTGCGTTTTTCGAAGAAATAATTGTTCGTTTTCGTAAGTTCTAAAAACTTCAAAATCGTTTCCCAAACTTCAGGAATTCCGTCATGAGTTATAGCACTACAGGTTGACGTAGTGGGAATCCAACCCGATTTTTTTGCAGGAAATAAATGCAACGCACGACCAAATTCTACTTTCGCTAAATTTGATTTTCCCACATTATCTCCATCGGCTTTGTTAATGACGATAGCATCTGCCATTTCCATAATACCTCTTTTAATACCTTGTAATTCATCGCCAGCTCCCGAAATTTTCAGCAGCAAAAAGAAATCAACCATACTGTGAACCGCAATTTCACTTTGTCCAACGCCAACAGTTTCAATAATTATAGTATCAAATCCGCAGGCTTCACAAAGCGTAATTGATTCGCGTGTTTTTCTGGCAACTCCACCCAATGTTTCCCCCGAAGCCGAAGGTCGAATATAGGCATTTTTGTCTTTGACCAATTCTTCCATTCTGGTTTTATCCCCCAAAATACTTCCATGAGAAATTGTACTAGTTGGATCCACGGCAAGAACGGCGACTTTCTTTCCTAAACCCGTTAAATATTTTCCGAAAGCTTCAATAAATGTACTTTTTCCAACACCAGGAACACCAGTAATCCCAATTCTTACCGATTTGTTGGCATGAGGCAAACACGCATTAATGACTTCATTTGCGCGTTCTAAATGTTCACTATTCGTACTTTCAATCAAGGTAATCGCCCTGCTCAAAGCCGAAATATTTCCATTTAAAATTCCGTTAACTAATTCTTTTGCAGAAGGTTGTAATTTTCTAAAGGTGTGAATTTGTTCTGCTACTTTTTCACTAACAATTTCAGGAGGCGAAATTCCAGCTTTTTCTTTAAGTGCCGACATTTTGTTTTTTGATTCCAAAAAAATACATTTATGTAAATTTACTAAATAATTGTTTTGCAATATTTTTTTTTGAAATTATTTTTTGAAGCTATTTCCCGCTGTCATTCCAATCTGTTTAATTGCTTCGTTCCGACCAATTTCACAGGATTTTCCCTTCCATCGGGGCTACTTGAGAAATGATATTTTGTATTTCTAGTTATCTAAATAAAGAGTTTATGCTTTTTTTTCCAGCAATTGTATTGGTATATAAAGTCGTATTTAGTTTTCTGTATATAATTAAAAAAGTATAGTTTTTCATTATATTTGTCAAATGCAATTATCCGTAATCATTCTCAATTATAACGTCCGCTACTTTTTGGAGCAATGTGTTGCTAGTGTTCAAGAAGCGCTTTCAAATATTGACGGAGAAATTATTGTAGTCGATAATAATTCATTAGACGATAGTTGTGAAATGATGAAAACGCATTTTCCAAACGTGAAACTCATTGAAAATACTACGAATTTAGGTTTCCCAAAAGGGAATAACATCGGAGTAGTTCATGCCAAAGGCGATTATATTTGTATTTTAAATCCTGATACGGTTGTTGCAGAAGATACGTTTGAAAAGGTACTCGCATTTGCTGAAAAGCAAAAAAACATCGGAATTGTAGGTTGTAAACTTATCGACGGAACAGGAAATTTTCTACCAGAATGTAAACGTGGCGTTCCAACTCCATTAGTGGCACTAACCAAAATTTTCGGCTTGTATAAATTATTTCCAAAAACAGCTCTTTTTAATCGATATTACGCCCAACATTTATCAGAAAATGAAACTGGAAAAGTCGGTATTCTTGTTGGAGCTTTTATGATTATGAAGCGCAATTTATACCAAGAAATCGGTGGTTTTGACGAGAATTGTTTTATGTATTCTGACGATATTGATTTGTCGTATATGGCACTTAAAAAAGGAAAAACAAATTACTATTTTCACGAAACAACCGTAATTCATTACAAAGGGGAAAGTACCGTAAAAGATGGATTGTACATGAAACACTTTCGAGAAGCGATGCAGTTTTTCTATAGAAAACATTTTAGAAGTTCCATCATATTTGATGTTTTTATGAAAATTGGTGCCTTCTTTTTTGCATTAATAAAGAAAAATCAAAGCAAACTAAAACCGTTGAAAGCCGAGGAATATGTTTTATTCTCAAAAAATGAAAAGTTGAAAAATAAACTAGAAAACCTGTTCCATAAAAAAGTACATTGGCAATCTCAAATTGAAGGAAATACCTTATTTTCGCATAGTATTTTAAATAAAACACAAACAGAAATCATCTTTGACAACACTGATTTATCGTTCAAGGAAATCATTTCTTTTTTAGAAGAGAATAAAAATCAAGGTTTTACCTTTAAAATTATTCCTAAAAACACCTTTTTTATGATTGGTAGTAATAATAGTAATGATAAAGGAACGGTTATAAAAATCGATTAATAAATACATTTAATGCAGTTATTATTCAAAATAAACAGTAATTTTGCAAATTGAACACACAAAAACAACTTTAGTTTAAGAATATGGCAAAGTTTGAATTGAAATTACCAAAAATGGGTGAAAGCGTTGCCGAAGCAACAATTACCAATTGGTTAAAAAAAGTAGGCGAAAAAATCGAAGTTGACGAAGCAGTTTTAGAAATCGCTACGGACAAAGTTGATAGCGAAATCCCATCGGAAGTTTCAGGTGTTTTATCGGAAATACTTTTCAATGTTGATGATATTGTAAAAGTGGGCCAAACTATTGCAATTATAGAAACCGAAGGCGTAGTTTCAGAAAGTCCAATACAAGAAAGTCCTAAAGAAGAAATTGTTACCGAAGCTGTTGCTGCGGTTCAAGAAACTATCGAAACGGCAATAAATACAGTAACAGCGCCTTCAAATTTTTCTGATTCAGATAAATTCTTTTCTCCATTGGTAAAAAATATCGCCAAACAAGAAGGAATTTCAATTTCCGAATTAGAATCCATAAGCGGTTCTGGAAAAGAAGGTCGCGTTACAAAAGAAGATATTCTGAAATTTGTCGAAAGTAGAAAGTCAAATGTTGTTGTCCCAGTTTCTAAATCAACAACTAACAGCCAACAACCAGCAACTATTTCTGTAAATGGTGGTGACGAAATAGTGGAAATGGACAGAATGCGCAAGCTGATTTCTGGATATATGATGGCTTCAATAAACACCTCAGCTCATGTGCAATCTTTCATAGAAGTCGATGTAACTAATATCTGGAAATGGCGCGAGAAAAATAAAAATGAATTCGAAATAAGAGAAGGAGAGAAGCTAACTTTTACTCCAATTTTTATGGAAGCCGTTGCCAAAGCATTGAAAGATTTCCCAGGAATGAACATTTCTGTTGATGGCGACTACATTATAAAAAAGAAAAACATCAACCTCGGAATGGCAGCTTCTTTGCCAAATGGAAACCTAATTGTTCCAGTAATCAAAAATGCCGATCAATTGAATTTAGTTGGTATGGCAAAAGCCGTTAACGATTTAGGAAACCGCGCAAAAACTGGTAAATTAAAACCAGACGATACCCAAGGCGGGACTTATACTGTTACCAATGTTGGTACTTTTGGAAGTGTTTTCGGAACACCAATCATCAATCAACCGCAAGTTGGGATTTTAGCATTGGGAGCAATTCGCAAAGTTCCTGCTGTAATAGAAACTCCAGAAGGAGATTTCATTGGTATTCGCAACAAAATGTTCTTATCTCACAGTTACGATCACCGTGTTGTAGATGGAGCGCTTGGAGGAAGTTTTGTAAAACGCGTAGCGGAATATTTGGAAGCTTTTGACGTAAATAGAGATTTTTAAAACTTTAAATTATATCATTGTTGTCCGATAAAAATAAATAACCGAGAAGCCATAAAAATGGCTTCTCAATTAAAATCATAATTTGGTTTTGCAAAAGACTAAAAAAGATTAGTAAAATCAACTATTTTTCTAGTAAATCTGTTTTTTAGGATAGCTGATTTCTTTAATTGACGTGAATTTGAAGCATCCTCCAGCCCCCCCCCAAAAAAAAATGCAAATTTCACATTGGGCATCCTCCCCTCATAATGTTATTAAATTAAACGTATACCAGCTATTTATACACGATAACTATTTGATAATCTATTTTTATAAGATTGTTAAATTAAGCTAAAATTTATCAGTACATTTGTTAGGTATTAACTTATAATTTAAAAGCATATGAAATATTTTATAGTAATTTTATTAGTGACTAGTATAGGCTACTCGCAAACTATTTCTAAGCAAGTAATAGGAACAGCTGGAAAAACACAAAGCAATTCTAATCTCAAAGTGTCTTGGACTGCTGGAGAACCTGTAGTGGGTTTAATGTCTGCTGGAGGCAATCAATTGGGAAATGGGTATTATCCTGCAATGGATTTACAAGCTTTGAGTATTGATGATGCTACTTTAAATGTGCAAATAAAAGTGTATCCTAACCCCACCTCTCAATCTTTGTATGTTTCTCATCCAGAACTGAACTCTTTTCAAATACAAATTACTGATTTGAATGGAAAGCAAGTTTACATAGGAACAATTGAAAAAGAAATTCCATTAGATGTCTCTAATTATACTCAAGGAATGTATTTGATTACTATTGAAAACAAAGAATCGAACAAGAAAAACACCTATAAAATCATAAAGAAATAATGAAAAAACTATTTACCTTATTAGCACTTGTTATTACATTAATAACATTTGCCCAAGTCCCTCAAGGCTTCAATTATCAAGCAACGGTTAGAAATAGCTCAGGTGTTTTAATCGTTAACCAAAATGTTTTGGTAAAATTTAATGTTTTACAAAATTCAGCAAATGGAACAATAGTTTATAGCGAAAATCAAAGTGCAAATACAGATGATTTAGGACATATTAATTTAGTGGTAGGTCAAGGTACTGCTACCACAGGTACTTTTTCAACTATTAATTGGGGAAGCGGCTCGTATTATTTAGAAATAGAATTAAATATAGGTAGCGGCTATGTAGCTATGGGAACTACGCAATTATTAAGCGTTCCCTATGCATTGTATGCTAATAGCTCAGCATCATCAACTCCTCAAAACTTAAATTCGGTATTGAATGCTGGAAATAGCGCTAACACTACAAAAATTATTAATCTTGGCGACCCAGTAAACCCTAAAGATGCAGTAAATAAGGAGTATGTTGATGCAAAGATATTACTTTTACAAAATTATATTAATACTTTACCAGTAACAGATGTTGATGGAAATACTTATTTACCAGTAACAATTTGTAATCAAACATGGACTAAATCAAACTTAAATGTGACCCATTATAGAAATGGAGATGTCATACCACAAGTAACAGATCCAACACAATGGGCTAATTTAACCACAGGAGCTTGGTGTTATTATAATAATGATCCTGCAAATGGAGCTATTTATGGTATATTATATAATTGGTATGCAGTAAATGACCCACGAGGATTAGCTCCTCAAGGTTGGCATGTGCCAACAGCTGCAGAATGGTCTTCATTAACTAATTGCTTGGGAGATGCATCAGTTGCTGGAGAAAAGTTGAAATCAACAAGCACTCTTTGGCAAAGTCCAAACATCGCAACCAATGTATCAGGTTTTACAGCTTTACCAGCAGGTTATCGCTCCAATCAAGGGGATTTTTATAATAAAAATGATGAATTTTGGATATCACTTAATAACACTTTTTTTAATCCTGCTTTGTATAAAAATTTGAGATATAATTTGAGAACAATTAATGCATATAACTTATTTGGATACTATAATCATTTCACTGAAAAAGCTGGCGTTTCAATAAGATGTATAAAAGACTAATAATATAAAATTAATCATGAAAAAATTAATCACCCTTTTAGCATTAATTGCTACAATTGCAATAAATGCTCAAGCTCCTCAGGGCTTCAACTACCAAGCTACAGTTCGTAATAATTCTGGACAACTATTATTGAACCAACCAGTTTTGGTAAAATTTAATATTTTACAAAATTCAGCAAATGGAACAATAGTTTATAGCGAAAATCAAAGTGCAAATACTGACGATTTAGGACATATTAATTTAGTGGTAGGTCAAGGAACACCGACCACAGGAACATTTTTCGCCATTAATTGGGGAAGTGACTCTTACTTTTTAGGAATTGAATTGAATTCAGGTAGCGGCTACGTTGCTATGGGAACCACTCAGTTGTTGAGTGTTCCGTATGCTTTGTATGCTCAAAATTCAACTATACCAACAATACAACAAGTTTTGACTGCTGGGAATATCGCTAATAAAACGGTTACTATAAATGATGATGCATCACTAAAAGTGAACACAATAGGAGGAAGTACTGCTGGTAGTTATTTTTATGGAATAAAAAGTCAAATTGATGGCACCAATGGAAATAATAGAGGTATTTTATCGGCTTCAAATGGGGTAAGTCAAGGAATTAATTGGGGTTTAACGAGTTATGCATCTAATTCGGCAGTTGAAAATATTGGGATTTATTCAAGAGGTTATACGCCTGCTAATACAGTCAATTCCGGGCATAATACTGGAGTTCAAGGTAATGCTGACGGAGCTATTAATGGTAACGACAATAGAGGTACAATTGGTTACGCATATGGTGTTACTGCATCTGGAAAAAACTATGGTTTGACAGGATTGGCAAAAAATTCTGAAGTATTTAATATTGCTGTTGGGGCCTATTCTGAATTAGGAAATACAACTAATGGATCGAATTATGGAGTTTATGCCCGTGCTTCTTCAGTAACAACTACAGGGACTAACTATGGTATTTATAGTGAAGCAAGTAATGGAGCTACAAATTATGCTGGGTTTTTTAATGGAAATGTAACAATTACAGGAAACTTTGTACAACCTTCCGATAGAAAATTAAAGAAAGACATTAAGCTTTTTGCCTCTGCTTTAGATAAAATAAATGCTTTGTCTCCTGTTACCTATTATTATAAAAACGAAAAAGAATCAAAAATTAATTTGCCAACAAATTTACAATACGGATTTATTGCTCAAGATTTAGAAACAGTTTTTCCTGAATTGGTGACTACTCAAGTTTTTAATTTGGAAACTACAGCTAATGCAGGAAACAAAAAAGCATCAATTAATCCAGATGAAAAAGGATTGGTTTCTGAAAATGAAAATCCAGCAACAACTCCTATTGAAAAAAGCACAAAAGAGGAGTTCAAAGGAATAAATTATACAGGACTAATTTCTGTTTTGACCCAAGCTATTAAGGAGCAACAGGTATTGATTGAAGGTTTGAAAAAACAAAACAAATCATTGAACATGAGAATAAAAAAAATTGAAAATAAGTTAAAAAACTAAAACTTATGAAAAAACTAATCACTCTTTTAGCATTAATTGCAACTATTGCAACATTTACACAAGCCCCACAAGGCTTTAATTGGCAATCAATCGGTCTCTCTTCGGGAGTTCATTTTGTTTCGTGATGCTTTTTCAGTCAGTCGTAACCTCCTTCCGTTCCAAAGAACACTTCGCAGCATAAAAACTAAAGCAACTTATAAAGTTGCTTTTTTTGTTTAAAATAGTAAAACTAATTGTTTAAATTAAATATTAAACTTACTTTTGAGTTTAATTTAAAAATATGTTATGACTACAATAATACCTAAACAAGCCATTAATCAATTAAAGAAATCGTTTGAGAATTTCAAACTAAATGAAGCAATGGAGCTTTGTTCAAATGAAGCGCAAACAAGAAAATTTCTAATAGAACCGTTTTTTTTAGCCTTAAATTATGTTTCAAATGATTTAATTCCAGAGTTCAATGCAGATTTTGGAGATAGAATTAGTCAGAAAATAGATTATGCAATCATTTTGAATAAAAAAGATACTATTCTTGTTGAAGCAAAAAAACTAAATAGCCGTTTAACAGATAAAGAAGCTGGCCAATTAAATGGATATTTTAATAATACCAAAAATTCGAAAATTGCTATTCTTACTAACGGGATTGAGTATAAATTTTATTCGGATGTTGTTGAATCTAATATTATTGACAGCAAACCATTCTTTGAATTTAACCTTACTAGTTATTCAGATAACGATATTGAAAATTTAATATTTTTTGACAAACGATTTATTAAGATTATAGAAATAGTCAAAAATGCTCAAGAAATTGTATTTGCTGAAAATTTTGAAACTTCTTTATTTAAAGAATTAGTTGCTCCCTCAAAAGATTTATTGAAAATAATTCATAAAAATATGAATTTCAAAACAAAATTTAATGATGAAACCCAACTCAAGATGATTAGTTTAATCAACTCGTCTTTATTGAAGTCTTTATTCGATAAAAAAGTTGTTGAGGAGTCTAATTCTAATTCATTAGGAATTATGACAACCGAGTTAGAAATACAAGCATACCATACAATTAGAACCTTGCTTATTCAAAATAAAAAAATTGCAGGAGATAGAATAAGTTATAGAGATTTCAAAAGCTTTTTTAATATTAGTGTAGATGATAGTTCAAAGAAAGTTATCTGTAAATTAGTTTTCAATGGTAATAAAATGAAAATGTTTATTGGCGATAATGAATATAACCTAGAACACATTGACGATATTTTAAAATATAAAACAGAACTAACAAATAGAACTTTTACATTAATTGAATAAAAATTATAATAAAATTTAAAACCATCAAATAAAATGAAAAAAATAGTATTCGGATTATTAATGATAATGAGTTTTAGTAATGGTAGTTTTGCTCAAAATAAAAAAACAACTACTCTTCCTAAATATGATAGTAAGAGTTTTGTTTGGAAAGGTGGTGACGATAAATATTACGATGTAACTTTTTATATGGATTGGAAGAAAAAATAGATAAAAAAATTTTAGATGATGTTGTAATGAATGTTATGGTTAAATCTAAATTTGTATTAAAAATCAATTATCATATAAACCGAAAAAATTAACAATATTTAAAGTTGAAGATAAATACAACGCAATTAGTGAATTTGTTGGTAAAAATGCTTACGGTGTTGAGAGTGAGTCGAAATCTTTTTTTGAATTTGATTTGAAAGGTAATATAACTTTAACCTCAAGTCTTTAAAATAAACAAAAAAAAGAGCAACCAAAAGTTGCTCTTTTTTTATTAGGGATTGACTTCGTCTTTCCCAACAAAGCTCCGCTTTGAAAAAAGAAATGCCCTAACCAAATAATTTGATCTAGGTCATTGTGGATTGGGAATAAAAAAACCACTATTTAAAGTGGTTTCTCCTATTTGTTAGATAATCTTTATTTTTAAATTACTCGAAAATTATATCATTTTTCATAGCGTGTGTTTTTTAGATTATTTTTCTTAATTATTTATTACTCCGTAAATGTATTAAAATTAAAAGATATAAAATGCAATTATTTATTATTTTAATTTTTTATTATGTTAAAGTTTTCTCCCGAATCAAATTTCCCGTTTTTTATGGTATTATTTGGATCTTTGTAAAGTTGTACTTTTACTTTTCTTCTCCCACTTTTAGAATGTGTTGAGTCAATCTGTAGGTGAAGCCATTCTTTAGAACCATTCCAAATTTTTTCTAAATCTTCTAATACAACCATTTGGACGCAATTGTCATATCTTTCTTTATTTCGATTGATTCTACCAGTTAGATACTTTAATTCTGGCCGTGCAAGATTAAGTTTTTTGTATTTATAATTTTTAGCAGTTCCATGAAAATAATCTTCCATTAAAAACAAATCAACAGACACATTTTCAATATCTGAAAAAGTCATATTATAAAATTTTATAGAATACTGATTGGATTTATTACCTAATGAATCTGTAATCTCTTTTTTGCAAATTAAATTACAGGTTTTAATATTAGGTCTAAAAATTCTTAAAATTCCAAAGAAAATAAGACAGGACAAAACGCCTGTTATTAGGGCGATTAATAAGTCGTAAGTTACGGTTTCCTTAAAAAAAATTTCTGGGTTTTTTAGAACTACTGCAGATAATTGATTCATGATTTGGCTTGTATAAAAGATTATAACAAACCTACAAAAAATAATTGATTTAGTATATTTTATTTGCAAATCAGTGTATTTTAAATCATTAAATCTTTTTAATACTTCTAAATTAGTTATGGAAAATTGGAATTATTTCTTTAAAGAGTGTTTTTAATTTTGTTTAGCAAATGTTTAGCAGTAACCTATAAATAGATAATAGATATAATCACGAGGGATTGACTTCGTCTTTCCCAACAAAGCTTCGCTTTGAAAAAAGAAATCCAAATAAAACAATTTCAAGCAAGGCAATTGTGGTTTTATCACGAGGGATTGACTTCGTCTTTCCCAACAAAGCTCCGCTTTGAAAAAAGAAATGCCCTAACCAAATAATCAAGCTTGCTTGAAATTATTTGGTTAGGGCATTTCTTTTTATTCGTGACCACGGTGGGATTTGAACCCACACGCCCTTGCGAGCACCAGCCCCTCAAGCTGGCAAGTCTACCGTTTCTCCACGTGGCCGAAAATAAAAAAAGTCATCCGCCTGTGGCGGACAACTTTTTGTGACCCGACTGGGGCTCGAACCCAGGACCCCATCATTAAAAGTGATGTGCTCTACCAACTGAGCTATCGAGTCATTGCGTGAAGGAATAAAAAATAACTTTCTTAAATAAAATTGTGACCCGACTGGGGCTCGAACCCAGGACCCCATCATTAAAAGTGATGTGCTCTACCAACTGAGCTATCGAGTCAATTTTATTCCTTCATTGCGGGTGCAAATATAAGGCGTTATTATTTATTTTTCAAAGCTATTTTATTATAAATTTACTTTTTTAATTAAATAATCTTAACGCCTTAGTTTATAAGGCATTGTTGCCATGAAAAAAATAATTTTATTAGGATATATGGGTTGCGGGAAGTCAACTATTGCTAAATTATTAGCAACAAATGTCGGTTTGCCGTATTTAGATTTGGATGAAATCATCGAAAAAAGAGAAAATGCAACCATAAAAAATCTGTTTTCAGAAAAAGGGGAACTCTATTTCCGAAAAGTAGAACACGAAATACTCTCAGATTTAATGAAAAACCAAGACGGGTTTATTCTCAGTTTAGGAGGAGGAACCCCTTGTTATGCAAACAATCACGAACTGTTGAAAGGAGAAAACAAAGACGCTATTTATTTGAGCGCTTCTATAGATACGCTTTACGACCGCCTCAAAAATGAAAATCAAAACCGACCTTTAATTGCCAATAAAAGCGAGGAGGAAATGAAAGAATTTATAGCCAAGAATCTATTCGACAGAAGCTATTACTACAATCAAGCAAAATATAAAGTAACCGTTGACAATAAATCGGTTGGGGAAATTGTTGCCGAAATCGAAAAACTTTTAGCTTAAATAAGCATAATCGCCTTTTTCATCAAAAACAACTTGCACGTGTTCTAATAAGGAAGTGGAAAGTGAAATTCCCTTGAAATCAGCTTTTACAGGATATTTCTTGTGGTTTCGATCCACCAATACCGCGGTTTTTAATTTCTTCAAAGGAACATCTAAAAAATGTTTTACACCATATATTAAAGTAGTTCCAGAATTGAGCACGTCGTCAACCAATACCAAACCTTTATTTTCGTATTTTTCTTTAGACAATGAAGTGGTTATGGGTGCATTTACGTTTTGTTTGTTGATGAAAACTTCGCAAAGTGTGACTTTTAAAGTAGAAATTTGTTCTAATTCTGCAGTGATTTTCTTGGCAAATACAAACCCGTTTGAAGCAATTCCAGCAATCACAATTTCGGTTTCGTCA
>JBIIFA010000134.1:0-5376 GCA_044237565.1 Flavobacterium sp. | reverse complement strand
AATGCCAAATGCTTGGGATTTTCTTCTTCAAATAATTGAAACTGTTTTTGATCTTCAGGAATAAATTCAGTGACAATTACTCCTGCCTTTTTGAATTTAATATTTTCATTCCCAAAATATAATTTTTTTAAAATGGCAATAGCAACATTTGAAATTGTTATTGAAGAATTTGTAGCAAAAGGTAACGTAACCGCCATATTAAAATAATATTTGGATGTTTTTATGGTATGTCTATCAATTACCAACATTACAATTATTGTATGGCAACAGGAATTTTGCTTCCGTAATTTTTCAGCACAAATAGATGCAAAAGTAGCAACTCGCTCTCGCAATAAATCAAAGTCAGAAATCTGTTTCGGGAAACTTCTTGTGGTGGCGATACTTTTTTTCTGATTTGAAATAGGTTCTAAATCTAAAACTGATTTTCCTTCCAACTCAAACTTTAATCGAAGTCCTACAACCCCAAGTTCTTTTCTAATCCAACTTTCGTGTTGTGGTTGAATAAAATCTAACGCAGTATTGATATTTCGAAGTTTCGCTTTTTTGGTAGTTCTGTTTCCAATACCCCAAACATCTTCAATTTTAGTCCATTTTAGAGCTTTGATTCGTTTCTCGTCAGTATCAATTGTATATACTCCAGAGGTTCTGTCTTGAAATTTTTTAGCGATTTTATTGGCTACTTTTGCCAATACTTTTGTGGGTGCAAAACCAACACAAACAGGAATTCCAACCCATTTTTGAATTCTGGTTTTCATTTGAATACCATACAAATCATAGTCCAAAACTGACATGCCATCAAAATTTAGGAACGCTTCGTCAATACTATAAATTTCTAAATTGGGTGAAAATTGCCCTAAAATAGCCATTACTCGATTACTTAAATCGCCGTATAAAGCATAATTTGATGAAAAAATAGTGATGTTTTTCTCTTTGACTAGCTCTTTAATTTTGAATAAAGGTGCGCCCATCGGAACACCAACTGCTTTGGCTTCGTTGCTCCTGGAAATTACACAGCCATCATTATTTGATAGTATAACAACAGGTCTTCCGTTGAGTTTCGGTTGAAAAACACGTTCGCAAGAAGCATAAAAATTATTACAATCAACTAAAGCATACATACTACAAAATTACTGAATAAGTAGGTATTGAAATACTACACACTAGTTAATTTTTAGGATTGTTAATAAAAAAAGTAATGGGGAAATGAGTTAAAAAAAAACTAAAAACATAAAATTTCAGTGGCATCCACAATCATCTGGGCCGCAATTTTTTGATTTATCTTTCTTGAAAAAGAATTTTTTAATCAAAAAAGCAATTGCAATTCCCAAAGTGATAAAAGCGATTATTTCTTGAGTCATCAGTAACTATTTTAATATTTGAAAAGCAATTAAAGCTACAATATATGCCAATCCAGTCATGAAAATAAGTTGTCCCAAAGGCCATTTCCAAGTGTTCGTTTCTTTTTTGGTAATTGCCAATGTACTTGCACATTGCATTGCAAATGCATAGAACAATAACAAGGAAATTCCAGATGCAAAATTGAATATTTTAGTGCCTGTTACGGGATTAATTTCAGCACCCATTTTATTTTTTATAGTATCTTCATTTTCATTACCGCCAACACTATAAATGGTTGCTAAAGTCCCTACAAAAACTTCCCTTGCGGCAAATGAACTGATGATTGCAATTCCTATTTTCCAATCGTAACCTAAGGGTGAAATTGCGGGTTCAATTGCTTTTCCCATAATCCCGATATAGGAATTTTCTAATTTGTAGGCAGCAACTTTATTCTTAAATTCTAATTTTGACAAAGCGCTATTTTCTATTTTTGCAGTTAAAATAATTTCCGCATCATTGAATTTTTTTCCAGGTCCGTAAGAAGCCATAAACCATAACACGATTGAAATGGCAAGGATTATTTTTCCAGCTCCAAAAATAAACGCCCTCGTTTTTTCAACTACATTAATGGCAACATTTTTAAACATTGGTAATTTATAGTTTGGCATTTCAACTACAAAAAAGGTTTTGCCTTTAATTTTCAATATTTTATTTAGAATATAAGCCGAAAAAATAGCCATTCCAAAACCTAAAAGATATAGCAACATTAAAGTTAAACCTTGTAAATTTAGAAAGCCTAATATTCTTGTATCTGGAATTACCAATGCAATAATTATAGCATAAACAGGCAGTCTTGCAGAACATGTTGTGAAGGGCGTAACCAAAATTGTGATCAATCTTTCTTTCCAATTTTCGATATTTCTGGTTGCCATTATTGCCGGAATCGCACAAGCCGTTCCTGAAATTAAAGGCACAACACTTTTTCCAGAAAGTCCAAATTTTCGCATTATTTTATCCATCAAAAAAACCACGCGACTCATATAACCGCTTTCTTCCAAAATAGAAATAAACATAAATAAGAAAGCTATTTGTGGAATAAAAATCAAAATTCCGCCTATTCCTGGAATTATTCCTTGAGAAATCAAATTTGTTAAAACTCCAGCAGGCAAGGATTCATTTACTAAAGTACTTAATGACGCAAAAGTAGTATCTATAAATTCCATTGGCACTTTTGACCATTCGAAAATAGATTGAAAAATGACAAATAATATGACGAAAAAGATAAAATAACCCCAAAATTTATGAGTTAAAATACGGTCTAACTTGCTTCGGAAATCTTTGGCAACGGAAGTGTCAATTTTATGTCCAACTTTCAAAACATTATTAATAAATTGGTATCTTTTTATGGTTTCTTTTTGTTGCAATCGCTTCAAATCGGAATGTGATTTCGTGAAGGAATTTCGGATCTCATTACGCTCTAAATTCATAAAATTCACATCTTGCGTAATGACCAACCATAACTTATAAAGCAACTGATTTGGAAATGTTTTTCGAAGCGTGTCAAAATATTCGGAATCAATACTTGACGCATTCAAACACGGCTCGCTGGAAAGTGAAGTATAATTAATTATAAGATTTTTCAACACATCGATTCCATATCCTTTTCGGGAACTAATCAAGGCAATCTTCGTTTTCAATTGTTCTTCTAAATAGGGAATATCTAGAGAGATGCCTTTAAATTTCATTCTATCGGCCATATTTATGACTAAAATAGTTGGGATTTCAAGGTCTTTTATTTGCGTGAAAAGCAATAAGTTTCGCTTTAAATTTTCCACATCTGTAACAACAAGAGCTACATCTGGAAATAATTTATCATTTTTATTTAACAGCAATTCAATAACGACATTTTCGTCAATGGAACTAGCATTTAAACTATATGTTCCAGGTAAATCAAGGATGTTGGCTTTAATTTTCGAAGTTAATTTGCAAAAACCAATCTTCTTTTCGACCGTAATTCCTGGGTAATTCCCTACTTGTTGATTCAAACCAGTCAACTGGTTAAAAACGGAAGTCTTTCCAGTATTCGGATTTCCAATTAAGGCAACATTTATGTTTTTGCTACTCATTTCAAGTTGGATTTTAGAATTTCAACTTCAATTTCTTTCGCAGTTTCAATTCGAATAGCAAGATGTGAACCGTTTATATTCAAATACAAAGGGTCTCCAAAAGGTGCAATTTGAAGCATTTCCACGACGTTTCCTGGCAAACAACCCATTTCCAATAATTTTAATGGAATGGTATCGATGTCGAATTCTTTGATGATTGCTTTTTCGCCTTTTTTAAGAGAATTTATTGTAGTTCGCAAACCTTATTTAGATTGAATTTAGATTACAAAAGTAAATATAATAATGTTTACAAAAATGATAATTATCAGTTTTATGACATTTTTAGGCAAATGTTAATCTGTTTTTGTAATAAAACGTTATTCGGAACACAAGAAATTAATGTCATCAATTAATCGTTGAATGTCTTCTTCCTTTGTACCATCATAAAACCCACGAACACGCCTTTTTGAATCAACCAAAACAAAATTCTCGGTGTGAACCATGTCATATAATTCATTTGGTTTGCCCAATTTTACAGCCAAATAAGACTTTCTAGCCATCGTATAAATTTGTTTTTTATCGCCCGTAACCAAGTTCCATTTGTTATCAATAACTCCATTTTTAACTGCATAATTTTTCAAAACATAAACACTATCTGTTTCGGGGAAAACAGTATGAGAAAGCAACATTACTTTTGGATTATTGATTATTTCTTTCTGAATTACAGCTAAATTCATTGTCATTTTTGGGCAAATCGAACCACAGGTAGTAAAGAAAAAATCGGCAACATATATTTTCCCATCATAATCTTTTTGAGTAATTATTTTGCCGTTTTGATTGGTGAAAGAAAAATCTGAAATGGTGTGGTATTTGCTAATATATTGAACGGTGGAATCTACCAATTCAGGATTTACCATCGAAGGATTATAAATCGGTAGCATTTTTTTTGGCTTTATAGCCGAATAAAAGAGCGTTAATATAATTGCCGAAAGAACAATTACAGTACTTAGAAATAACTTGTATTTTCTTAAAGTAGAAAGCATTTATAATTTTTCACAAATTTACGAAAGTAATATAGCTGAAAACAGATTTTACTATTTATTTTGAGAAAATTATATCAAATGAGACGGTAACTACAAATTTTATGAATTTAACAAAAAATAAAAGTACTATTTTTGATATCTAAAAAAACATGAAAATACAACTGTATAAAAAATGTTGTTTGTAATTCCGGCTTTGATTGCATTTGCAAATAGTAATGCTCAAAAAGCGGTAACCCAAAAAAACTGGGATAAATGTTTCTTTTATGGATAAATCGGTTAAGCCTAACGAAGATTTCTTTAAAAGCGTCAGAAAATTTGGTAAAACCTATTTTTATAAACTATAAAAACCCATTTTTTTTCAAAGCAAAATGGGGTTTTTATATTTATATTTTTGAATTTCTGAACGATTTATTAACCAAATACAATCCAAAAAGTGTTATTATTCCGCCTACAGCAATAGAAATAGTTAACGGTTCCCCAAAAACATAAGCTCCTAAAAGCACCGCAATAATCGGATTGATATACGCATAAATACTATTGATTTCTGCAGGCAAATGTTGCAAAGCATAGATGAATGCGATGAATGTCAGCACCGAACCAAAAAGCACTAAATAACCAATAGAAATCCAAGAAATCATCGGAATTGAACTCAAACTTACTGCCGACCCCGTTGCTCCCAAATAAGCAAAAAGAAAAATACTTGAAATGAACATTTGGATTCCTAAACTGAAATAAGGATTAAAGCTTGCCGCTTTTTTCTTGGTGTACAAAGTCGCAAATGCCCATGTTAAAGTAGATATTATCGAAATTATGATGCCAAATCGAAAATCGAAAATTAAAAAATCACTTAAATGTTCGTAAAAAATTACGCAAACGCCAGCAAACCCTAC
>JBIIFA010000133.1:0-5449 GCA_044237565.1 Flavobacterium sp. | reverse complement strand
AATTTTTTAAAAGTGAAATTACGAATCTCCGTTTTTATACAATGGTCTCTTTCGCCATAGGAACTCACAGCACTTAAATTGATGAATTGTGTCAAAGCAATTCCAACCAATTCCTCATTTTGAAACAAACCAATAAAATTACATTTCATGTTTTCTGGAGACGAAATCTCTAAAATGTGTAAATATTCCTTGGATAGAAAAACATTTTTACCAGAAAACGCATCCCAATTTGAAGGAAATTCTGAAGTTGAAGAATAGATTTTGTAACTTATAGTTGTGTTCAAATGAATGGCAAATTAATTGTTGTCTAAAATACTATTTAAAGTTAAAGTAGAAAACAATTCAGCAATTTTTAACTATTTTTATCAAAATGTTTAGAAATGAAAAAATATAATGTTATTGAAGCGACACCAATGCTCTCAAATTTAAACGATTGGCACTTTAACTCAGATGGAATTGAGAAAAAATTTCAGTTTAAGAATTTTACTGAGGCACTTGGTTTTATAGTAAAAGTTGGAATAATTTCTGAAAAAATGAACCACCATCCAGAATTATTTAATGTTTACAATAAAGTAAACATCCGATTAACTACTCACGATGCAGGCGGCGTAACGGATAAAGATTTTAAGTTGGCTTCAGAAATAGACGCGTTTTTATAAGATTTAATGGGACTTTATTTAAATAAATTCAATTTAATTAAAACTTGCTTGGGTTGCAAAAATTTTATAATTTTGCAACCCAAATTTAGTATGTAAATTAAGAAAGAAAATGGATATCAAAAGAGTAGCAATAAACGCTGTAAATGAAGTGATTGTGATGACTGTAGTTCACATGGATTACAAAGGTCAGGTGCAAAAAAGAATAAACGAAAAAATGCCTTTGGCAACCGTTAAAGGGTTTAGAAAAGGTGCTGTGCCTAAAGATTTAGTTGAAAAACAATACGGAAGAGCAATTAAAATCGAAGAAGTTGATAAAGTAGTTTCTCTAGCTTTAGAAAGATATATTCAATCAGAACGTTTGAATCTTCTTGGAACACCTTTAGCAAAAGAAAATCCTGCTTTTTCTTGGGATGATGAAGAAATGGTATTTGAATATGAAATTGGTTTAGTGCCAAGTTTTGATTTGGATTTAGAAGCTAAAAACGATATCGTAAAATATGTAGTTACAGCTGATGATAAAATGATTGACGAGCAAGTAGTGCGTATTCAGAAACAATTTGGAACCCCAACACCTCAAACGGTTGTTGAAGAAAGTTTCGATATTTCTGGAACTTTCACCAATGCCGAAAAAGAAATCAATTCTCCTGCTACAATTACGGTTTCTATTTTTAAAAGTAAAAAAACTGGGGCAAAATTCATTGGTAAAAAAGTAGGCGATGTTATTACTGTTAACACAAAAGGTTTATTTGAAGACGACCATCAATTGATGGACGTTCTGAAAGTAAGCCACGATGATGTTCACGGTTTGGCTATTGATGTGGATTTTAAAATCGAAAAAATTACTGGAACAGAACTTGCAGAATTGAATCAAGAGTTATTTGATAAACTTTTTGGCCCTGGAAATGTTGCTACTTTAGAAGAATTGAAGTCAAAAATCAAAGAAGATGCTGAAATTCAATTTGCGCAACAAGCAGACCAAAAATTAATGGCAGATGTAACCGATTTCTTGGTTGAAAACACAAAATTTGATTTGCCAGATGCCTTCTTAAAAAGATGGTTGCAAACGGTAGGTGAGAAAAATCTTTCACCTGAAGAAGCAGAAGTGGAATATGCAAGATCTGAAAAAGGTTTGCGTTACCAATTAATCGAAGGAAGAGCTTTATCACAAGCAAATATCCAAATTACATTTGAGGATTTAAAAGCATTTACAGCAAAATCAATTCGACAACAAATGGCGCAATTTGGTCAAACTAATCCTACAGATGAAGAAGTTCAAGGAATTGTAGCGAGAGTTTTATCAAATCAGGAGGAAGTTAAGAAACTTTCTGACCAAGTTGTAGGCGATAAATTGTTGCTTTTATTCAAAGAAAAAGCGAATGCAACGGTAAAAGAAGTTACGTATCCTGAATTTATTGCGGCTTCTTACGGCGAATAAAGCCACAGGAACTATAAAAGAATAGCATTAAAAGCAATTGCTCTTATGTGAAATTCAAATAAAAATTCTTATATTTGAGTGTCAAAAAAATATTTTTGACGCTCTTTTATTTTACGCTTTGCATCAATTTCAAAGAACTTTCAAACTTTTAAACTAAAAAAAATGAACTACGGTAAAGACCCGAGAGCTGCGCTCGAACAGGCGAAGCAATTTAAAAAATTTGCTATAAAACACCAAGGAGTAAATAATTTGTATTACGATAAAATCGTAAATGCAATGACTCCAAAGGGAATGACTCCATATATCATCGAAGAACGTCAATTAAATATTTCTCAATTAGATGTGTTTTCGAGATTAATGATGGACAGAATTATATTTTTAGGAACAGGAATTGACGACCAAATTGCAAACATTGTTCAGGCGCAATTGTTGTTTTTAGAAAGTGCTGACGCGTCAAAAGACATTCAAATTTATATCAATTCTCCAGGTGGAAGTGTTTATGCAGGATTGGGAATTTACGACACAATGCAATATATCAAACCTGATGTAGCAACAATTTGTACTGGAATGGCCGCTTCAATGGGCGCTGTTTTATTGTGCGCAGGAGCTACAGGAAAACGTTCGGCGTTGCCACATTCAAGAGTTATGATTCACCAACCATCAGGCGGAGCTCAAGGAGTTGCAACAGATATGGAAATTAACTTGCGTGAAATGTTGAAATTGAAAGACGAATTATACCAAATAATTTCTAAGCATTCAGGTCAAACTTTCGAGAAAGTGCACTTAGATTCAGAACGCGATTATTGGATGATTGCGGAAGAAGCAAAGACGTACGGAATGATTGACGAAGTGTTGAGAAGAGGATAAATAGTTATTGGTTGATGGTTAATGGTTGTTGGTGTTTTACCATCAACTATCAACCATCAACTACCAACCAAAAACAAATGGCAAAACAAAAATTAGAATGTTCTTTCTGTGGAAGAAAAAAACCAGAAACCAATTTGTTAATAGCGGGTATTGATGCCCATATTTGCGATAAATGCATTGAACAAGCGCATGGAATTGTTGTAGAAGAAATCAAAGCAAATGGAAGTTCAAATGCAGTTGGTGATTTAATTCTAAAAAAACCAAAAGAAATTAGAGCATTCCTAGATAAATATGTTATCGGGCAAGACCAAACCAAAAAAGTAATGGCAGTTGCGGTTTACAATCATTACAAACGATTGATGCAACAAGAATTAGACGACGAGGTTGAAATTGAAAAGTCCAATATTATTATGGTTGGGCAAACAGGAACAGGAAAAACATTAGTGGCAAAAACCATCGCAAAAATGTTAGACGTTCCCTTGGCTATTGTTGACGCTACGGTTTTAACAGAAGCAGGTTATGTAGGTGAAGATGTAGAAAGTATTTTGACCCGTTTGCTTCAAGCTGCCGATTATGATGTTGCCAAAGCCGAAAGAGGAATCGTATTCATTGACGAAATTGATAAAATTGCGCGCAAAGGCGATAATCCATCCATAACTCGTGATGTTTCTGGAGAAGGCGTACAACAAGCGTTATTGAAATTGTTAGAAGGAACAGTTGTAAACGTGCCACCAAAAGGAGGAAGAAAACACCCAGATCAGAAATTTGTGGAAGTAAATACACAAAATATTCTGTTTATTGCTGGCGGTGCTTTTGATGGAATTGAAAGAATAATTTCTAAAAGATTGAACCGTCAAGCTATGGGGTACAGCTCTTCTAAAAATGCAGATACTATTAACAAAGACAATTTGTTGCAATATATTATTCCAAAAGACATTAAAGATTTTGGTTTGATTCCTGAAATTATTGGTCGTTTGCCAGTATTAACTCACATGGATCCTTTAGATAGAGAAACGTTGCGCGCCATTTTAACAGAACCTAAAAATGCCTTAATCAAGCAATACCAAAAACTGTTTTTGATGGATGAAGTTGTTTTTTCAATAACAAATGAAGCATTAGATTTTGTTGTAGATAAGGCCTTGGAATACAAATTAGGCGCTCGCGGTTTGCGTTCTTTATGCGAAGCGATTCTTACCGATGCGATGTACGATTTGCCAAGTTCCGATGAAAAAATATTAGAAATTGACCGAGAATATGCCGAACATACATTGAGTAAAAACTTGTTGAAACGCTTGGAAATAGCGTCTTAGTAACAGTTTTATAAAATAGAAATCCCGTTTAGTTTCATTGCTAAACGGGATTTTTTTCTTTTGAAGCACCCATATTATTTTCCATAACAGCATTCCACCCGCCATTCGCTATATCTCTTGTGGCGAACCCCGCCACAATAGGATGCCGCTGCTACCGGGGCTAGAAATTATGGTCAATTTTTCATGATAAATTTCTTAATAATAGTCCCACATTAATTGATTCGTGCAATTTGGAAAATTTATAATGTAAATAACATTAAAATTAATTAAACTTCTATTTATTCTGGTTTCAGTTTTTTGAATTCAAGGCTTTTTGCAAATAAAAAATCCATCATTGCCAATGAATTATTGTTTTGAGCAACAATTTTAGATTTTGGATCGGCATCACAAAATTGTAGAAATAATTCTATTTCGTCAGGTTTTAAATTTAAACTTTTACTGTAATATTCTTGGTAATTTTTGTTTTTTGCTAATTCATAAAATTGAATTTCGGGTATTTTATTTTTAATTTCGGTTTTATCTTTTTTAAATAAATCGATAATCAATCTTCCAATTTTTATAAAATCAAGACCATTTGTAATGCTTCCGTCATAAATAAATGGGTTTTTAATTTGAGATTGCATCTTATCTAAAGCAATTTGATTTGATGCGTTTTTATCGGAGCCAATATGTTGCCATTTCACTTTTGTTATGATTACCTCTTTAAGTTCTTCAGGTTTTTTTATTAATGAAATGATTTGAATTAAATTATTAAGGTATTCGGGATGAACAGAAATTCTTTTGTATTCGTAAAGTTTTGATGCAAAAACTACTATATCTTCCGATTTTGCTGCAATGAAAAATTCTCCAGCACTACTTGAAAAGGCACTTATTTCAGAATTTAAGTTGATTATTTCAATATTTTCAATGGGAAAATTATTGCATAGAATTTTGCCTTTATAAACAGTTTCCGATTGAGAAAAACTGATTTGAATACTGAAGAATAGGAAGAAAACTACAAATTTGATTTGAGACCATTTCATTTTGTAAAAATATCTAAACCAAAAGAGTAAATGTTTTTTTGACTACTAATTTCTTGTTAATCAAAGGATAAACTTCTCTTAATTTAAAACACAAAAATGAATATTCCTTTAGCCCCGATGGAGCCGATATCCTCGTAACGAAGTGGAGAGATAAAG
>JBIIFA010000028.1:0-15275 GCA_044237565.1 Flavobacterium sp. | reverse complement strand
ATCAATGCTTTTAATATAATTCAAGAATTCTATAAGATTGATACTGTTTTTTCACATCAGGAAACGGGTTTGAAAATAACGTATGAAAGAGATAAAACTTTCAAAAGATTTTGTAAAAACTCAATGATTCATTGGGAAGAAAATATCAATAATGGAATTTTCAGAGGTTTAGAAAATCGCAGTAATTGGGTTTCCAAATGGGAAAAATATATGAACTCTGAGCAGTTTACATTCAATCCGAATTCTGAAAATTTGTTTTCTATTGAAGCAATTAATGAATTAAAATCCAATATGACAATGGTCGATTTGAATACGGATTTAAATTCAGTATTTCAAAAAGGAGGAACATCAACAGGTTTAAAATATATGAAAACTTTCTTTGATGACCGCTATCATAATTATAGTTACAACATATCAAAACCTTCATTGGCAAGAAAAAGTTGCAGCAGATTATCGCCATATATCGCTTGGGGAAATTTATCAACAAGACAAATATTGCAAAAAGCGGCAGGTTTTGTGTTGACAGTAAAAGACAAAAAGCAAATAGATTCATTTACTTCCAGATTAACTTGGCAAGCCCATTTTATTCAGAAATTTGAAATGGAAGAAATAATGGAATTTGAAAGTGTAAACAAAGGTTTTCATAAATTAAAGAAAAAAAATAACGAAAATTATATCAAAGCTTGGCAAAATGGTCAAACTGGTTTTCCATTAGTTGACGCTTGTATGCGCTGTTTAAATGAAACGGGTTACTTAAATTTTAGAATGCGAGCGATGGTGGTTTCGTTTTTTACACATAATTTGTGGCAACCTTGGCAAGCAGCGACACAACATTTATCACAAATGTTTTTAGATTTTGAACCAGGAATTCACTTTCCACAATTACAGATGCAAGCGGGAGAAACGGGTGTAAATATGTTACGGATTTACAATCCAATAAAGAACAGTTTGGAGCACGATCCTCAGGGAGAATTCATAAAACGTTGGGTTCCAGAATTAGAGAGTTTGCCATTACAATTTATTCACGAGCCTCATAAAATGACTTATTTGGATCAAAAATTCAACAATTTTGAGTTGGGTATAAATTATCCAAAACCAATAATAAATATGGAACGAACTCGAAAATTTGCAAGTGATTTTTTATGGGAAATGCGTAAAAATCCATTGGTGAAAGAGGAAAGTTTCAGAATATTAAAATTGCATACGATGAGTAATGCCAATGATAACGAATCATAAATAGCAAATTATGACTAAAGAATTTACAGAATTAGAAATTGATAGAATAATTGAAATGGCCTGGGAAGACCGCACCACTTTTGATGCTATTTTGTTACAATTTGGAATAAAAGAACAAGAAGTAATCGACTTGATGCGTAAGGAAATGAAGGCGTCAAGTTTTAGAATGTGGCGTGCTCGAGTTCAAGGTCGGAAAACAAAACACGAAAAACTTAGAGATTTTCGGGAAGGCAGATTTAAATGTACCATGCAAAGACAGATTAATAATAATAAAATTTCAAAAAGATAATTTACAAGTCAAATAATATGAAAAGCATAGTAATTATAGGCGGTAGCAAAGGAATTGGAAATGCAATAGCATCGCTAATGGTTGGTGAAAATAAAGTTGTTAATATTAGTAGAAGTGCACCAACGGTTACACATCCAAATTTGAAACACTACGAATTGAACGTTTTAGAAGACGAACTTCCAGAAATTGAAAATATTGATATTTTGATTTATTGCCCAGGTTCTATCAATTTAAAACCAATAATGAGTTTGAGTATTGATGATTTTAGAAATGATTTCGAAATCAATGTAATCGGTGCGGTAAAAGCGATTCAGAAGTATTTACCAGCATTAAAAAAAGGAAATAATCCTTCTATTTTATTGTTTAGCACCGTGGCAGCAAAATTAGGAATGCCATTTCACGCAAGTATCGCAACTGCAAAATCAGGTGTTGAGGGATTGGTAAAATCACTTGGTGCAGAATTAGCTCCAACAATTCGAGTGAATGCGATTGCTCCAACAATTACCGAAACGTCATTATCGGCAAATATTCTTCGTAATGATAGAATGAAAGAAAATATGATTGAGCGTCATCCAATGAAAGGATATTTGAAGCCCGAAGAAGTGGCAGGAATGGCACAATTCTTAATTTCAGAAAATGCAAAATCAATTTCAGGACAAGTTTTTGAAATGGATTATGGCATTGTAAGTTTTAAAATTTAAACAAAAACCCAAGGATAATAGATGAAAAGTTACGAGAAAATTGAAATTTACGACACAGATTTGATTGAATCAATGTCGAAAAATTATAAAACCATAATTGAAAATTTAGGTGAAGATGTAAACCGTGAAGGACTTCAAAAAACTCCAGAACGTGTTGCCAAAGCGATGCAATATTTGACACACGGTTACGATCTTAATCCATTAGAAATATTAAAATCCGCTTTGTTTACAGAGGATCACCAACAAATGATTGTGGTAAAAGACATCGAAATATACTCGATGTGTGAGCATCACATGTTACCATTTTTTGGAAAAGCGCATGTAGCTTATATTCCGAATGGAAAAATCGTTGGATTGAGTAAAATTCCGAGGATTGTGGATGCTTTTGCCAGAAGGATGCAGGTTCAAGAACGCCTGACAGATGAAATTAAAAACTGTATTCAAGAAGCATTAAGTCCGCTTGGTGTTGCCGTTGTGATTGAAGCGCAACACATGTGTATGCAAATGCGAGGAATCCAAAAACAGAATTCTTATACAACTACTTCTTCTTTTACAGGAGCTTTTGAAAGAGATAAAACTAGAAAAGAATTCATTAGCTTAATCTCTAATAAATTGAGTTAGAGATTCTGAAAATTTATTTATTTTAAAAAGGTTTAAAAGTTACTTAACGGTACATTTTTAAACCTTTTTTGTGATTAATATTAACAATCACTTACCACTTTACATTGAATACTATTCGTAACTTTATGAACAAATCTTATTTGAAAGATTGGACATTTACCATTTAAATTAATTCTAAATTAACCTGTCAATCATGAAAAAGTTAGGGATTTTATATTCGGTATTATTACTCTTTACAATTGGCTTTTCACAAAATAAAATCGCAACAAAAACCGGGTCTATTCTTTTTGAGGCATCAATTCCATCTTTTGAAGAAGTAAAAGCAGACAATAACAGTGTAAGTTGCATTGTAAATACGTCAACAGGTGAAATTTCTAGCTTGGCTTTTATAAGAGAATTTCACTTTAAAATGACGATGATGGAAAACCACTTTAATGATAATTATTTTGAAAGTCATAAATATCCTAAAGCAACATTCAAAGGAATTATTCAAGGATTTAATTTGGCAATAATTGGAAATTTTCCAAAGGAATTTTTTATGACTGGAATACTATCAATGCATGGGAAATCAAAATTTATAAATACAATTGCACTAATTCAAAAAACGGAAAAAGGTTTAGAAATAATAACTAATTTCAAAATAAACACCAACGACTTTAACATCAAAATTCCTAAAATAGTACAATATAAAATTGCTGAAATTGTAACCATTAAGTCCACATTTTTAATGTTATAATGGATTAAACTACTTATTAGTATTTTTGAAATCAATGCGTAATAACTTATTTTTCCCAGCTGTAAAAGCCGTTGAACCATTTTGAAATTTAATCGTATATAAATCTTTATCTTCTAATAGTTTGTTCCAAGAAGCCCCTTGATTATTCGAATGATATAATCCCGAAGTCCCAACGCTTACCAACTTTTCTCCACTTGAATTTGGAACAAACTGAACACACGAAGAATATCCGAAACTTTCATTTACTCCAATTAATTTCCATGTTTTTCCACCATTGAAAGTAATCGCTTTGTTGGCAGAATTATCCGATTGTTCCTCGTAATTTCCCCCAACGATAATTCCAATTTTTTCATTAAAAAAATCAGCCGAAAAAATTCCTGTCATCGCATGACCTTGGAAAATTGGGGTTTCAAAAACCTTCCATGAAATTCCTTTATTTTCACTTACAAAAACCCTCGATTTATTTCCACCAGAAACTATAAAAGTTTTTGATCCTTTTATACAAATATTGGTATTACTCGCTGCAAAAAAAGCTTCCCCTTGATCAATTTTAGGTAAATTTTCGCAAGTTGTTTTATTCCAAGAATTACCTCCGTCTCGAGTGATTAGTATTGAAAAACAATCTTGAATTGGGTCGCCAATTGCAATTCCCTCTTTGTTATTCCAGAATTGAATCGCATCATAAAATACTTTTTCATGGACTTCTTTATGAACCAATGTTGTAGATAAATCATTCTTATTGATTTTGTATAACAGTCCAGGATTTCCAATACTTAAAATAAAAATAGCTTTATCCGTTTGAGCGATACTTCTAAATTCTAATTGTAAGGAATCAAAACTAATTTTTCGCTCTATGCGTTTGTTCTTAACCAAATCATAATAGCCAAATCTATTTTTATCAGCAGCATACCAAACTTTATTTTTGTCCATTAGAATAGCTCGAATACTAATATTATCTTTGAAAATAGTATCAATCGAAATACTTTGTACCTTTTTAGGTATACTATTTTGAGCGGTTATTTTCATTGGATTGAATACAAAAATGACAATCACAAAAATTATAAATATAAAACTGTTTTTCATTGTATAACTATTTTTATCAAAAGCTAAATTACAATTAATATTACTATAAGAATCTAAATAAATTATTAATAAATTGTTGGCATAGAAATTGAATAATGAATTAATTGTAATAATTAAAACATCAAATACTATGAAAACGAAAATCATTTCCTTTGCTTTTATTTCTTTATTTTTTGTGAATTTGATATTTGCACAAGACAAAACTACAATCAACGCAAGTACTTCAGAAATTAGTGACAATTTAGACTTAAAAGCGGTTGCTTCAATTTTCGGAGATTCTGAAAATTTAGAAGATTTTGAAAGACGTTTAAATAACCCTAAATTGAAAATTTCAAATTTAGATTTAAACAATGACAACCAAGTTGATTATTTACGAGTAATCGAATCTGTTCAAGGCAGAACACATTTAATTATAATCCAAGCAATATTAGAAAAAGATATTTTTCAAGATGTTGCCACAATTGAAGTAGAAAAAGACGCTAACAATCGCATGCAAGTACAAGTAGTTGGTGATGTTTTTATGTACGGAAATAATTATATCTACGAACCTATTTATGTTCGAACTCCAATAATTTTCTCCTATTTATGGGTTTCAAATTACAGACCTTATTATTCTTCTTGGAATTGGAGATTTTACCCAAGTTATTACTATTATTGGCAACCGTTTCCGATATACAAATACAGAAGAAATGTACATAGTTGCATAAACTATAGCCATCGCTATAATTATGTAAATGTAAGAAGAAGTTCTGTTGCGATAAATTTACACAGAAATTTACGAGCCAATAGTTATGAGGTCAGAAATCCAGAACGTTCCTTTGAAAGACGAAATTCTAGCATTAAAAATAGATATGAATTAGAACGAATAAGAACCAATTCATCAAGAACAAGAACAAATAATAATGCTGTTTCTCCAAGAGAAAATAATAGAACAGAAGTAGTAACTCCACGAAATAATAGAACCCAAAGTGTAACTCCGAGAGAAAATAGGAGTCGGACAGAAACACCAAGAGGAAATTCAAGAACTAATGTAGCACCCCGAAGTGAATCAAGAAGAGAAACTAAGGAGACGAAAAAAATCGAAGATTGAAATTACTTAAAATAGTTCTTAATATTCAAAAGCACCGACAATTAGTCGGTGCTTTTTTAATTAAATTATAATTTACTTTTTAATTCAATTAGTTAAAGTTTACATTTGTAAAATAAACAAATTATAATGGCAAGGTTCAAAGAAAATGATTTACCAAAATCAAAAATTACTAAGAGTTCGCTCAATAAAGCGCTATTAATTTTTCAATATGCTGGAAATCACAAATGGAAATTTTATGTAGGATTGGTCTTCTTATTATTAACTGGGGGAACTGCACTGGCCTTTCCAAAACTTATGGGAATGCTAATCGATTGTGTTAAAAATAAAGACAATGCTCAAGCTAATTTTATCGCAGGGGGACTTTTAGTAATTTTGTTTTTACAATCAATTTTTTCTTTTTTCAGATTGTCTTTGTTTGTAAATTTTACTGAAAATACGTTGGCAAATTTACGATTGGCGTTGTACAGTAATCTTATAAAACTGCCTATGACTTTCTTTTCACAAAAACGTGTGGGTGAATTAAACAGTCGGATAAGTTCTGATATTACTCAAATTCAAGATACATTAACTTCTACAATTGCAGAATTTTTAAGGCAATCTATTTTAATTTTTGGAGGTATTGCATTATTAGCCAACGAAAGTTTTAAACTGACTTTGTTAATGTTATCCGTCGTTCCTTTGGTTGCTGTTGCTGCTGTTATTTTTGGCCGCTTCATTAGAAAATATTCCAAAAAAGTACAAGACCAAGTTGCGGAAAGTCAGGTAATTGTAGAAGAAACGATGCAAGGAATTAGTATCGTTAAGGCTTTCGCCAATGAATGGTATGAAATTGCACGGTATAATGGTAAAATTAAAGAAATCGTAAAAATCGCAATTAAAGGTGGGAAATACCGCGGGTATTTTGCTTCCTTTATTATATTTTGTCTCTTTGGAGCTATTGTTGCCGTGGTTTGGTTTGGAGTTCGATTGAGCATTAGCGGCGAAATGAGCGTTGGGCAATTAATATCATTTGTATTGTATTCCACTTTTGTAGGAGCTTCTTTTGGTGGAATTGCCGAATTGTATGCGCAAATCCAAAAGGCAGTTGGTGCGACAGAACGTGTTTTCGAATTATTAGAAGAAATCCCCGAAAAAATAAAAAATACTATTTCGAATTCAAATGAAAAAATTAAGGGTGATGTGAGTTTCAATAAAGTCGCTTTTTATTATCCTTCAAGAAAAGAAATCCAAGTATTAAAAGAAGTAAGTTTTAACGCAAATTTTGGACAGAAAATAGCAATTGTTGGACCGAGTGGCGCAGGGAAATCAACAATAGCCTCTTTGCTATTGAGATTTTATGATATTAATGGAGGTGAAATCAGCATAGACGGAAAAAACATTTACGATTATGATTTAGAAACTCTTCGAGGAAATATGAGTATTGTACCACAAGATGTTATTTTATTTGGCGGTACAATTCGTGAAAACATAGCGTACGGGAAACCAAATGCAACTGAAGATGAAATAATTAAAGCTGCAAAACAAGCCAATGCCTATCAGTTTATCAAAGGTTTTCCCGAAAAATTTGAAACCATTGTTGGAGAACGAGGCATCAAACTTTCTGGGGGACAACGCCAACGAATTGCCATTGCACGAGCCTTATTAAAAAATCCACGCATATTAATTTTAGACGAAGCCACGTCTTCATTGGATAGTGAAAGTGAAAAATTGGTTCAAGAAGCTTTAGAAATTTTAATGGAAGGAAGAACAAGCATAATTATTGCACACCGACTTTCAACCATTCGCTCGGCGGATCAAATTATCGTTTTGGATGATGGAACTATCAAAGAGCAAGGCACGCACCAAGAATTGATTGCTTTGGAAAATGGAATTTATAAAAACTTGAGTAATTTACAGTTTAATAATTTTTAAAGGGTTAAGATTAAAATCAAAAAAACAGCCACGAATTGCACTAATTTTCACTAATTTTAATTCATTTTAATTAAAATAATTGGTGGTAATTCGTGTAATTCGTGGCAAAAAAATAATGTAATTGAATATTACTTCCCTTTTCTTCTGTCTCGTTCCGCTTTAATCAACTTTAATTCTCTACTAGTTTGTCCTGCAACTGAAGTATTTTCTTCAGCACGACGAATCAAATACGGCATCACATCACGAACAGGTCCAAAAGGCAAATATTTTGCATTATTATAACCATTGGCAGCCAAATTATAACTTATATTATCGCTCATTCCGTACAATTGTCCAAACCAAATTCTTTGATCTTTTTTATCAATGTTTCGTTCTTGCATAAATTCCATCAATGTATATGATGATAATTCATTATGAGTTCCAGCAAAAATTGACATTTTATCAATATTTTCAATCATATAATATATAGCAGCGTCGTAATTTTTATCCGTAACTTCTTTCGATTCACAAATGGGTGTTGGATAACCATTTTCTTCGGCACGCAAATTCTCTTTTTCCATATACGCGCCACGAACTATTTTCATACCAATATAAAAACCTTCTGTTTTGGATAGCTCGTGCAAATTTTTTAAATAATCCAAACGATCCCAACGGTACATTTGTAAGGTATTAAAAACTATCGCTTTTTCCTTATTATACTTTTGCATCATTCGAGTAACCAAAGCATCAGCGGCATCTTGCATCCAACTTTCTTCAGCATCAATTAATAACGGTACATTTTTCTTATGAGCTTCACTACAAACCAAGTCAAAACGGGCTTCTACCCTATTCCATTCCGAAGTTTCATCTGAAGTTAATTCTGATTTATTTCCAACTTTTTCATACAAATCCAATCTTCCAAAACCTGTTGGTTTAAAAACTGCAAAAGGAATTGCTTGACGTTCTTTGGCGAATTCAATGGTCTTTAAAGTCATTTTCAAGGCTGCATCAAACTGATCTTCTTCTTCTTTTCCTTCTACAGAATAGTCCAAAACAGAAGAAACTCCTTTGGTGTACATTTTATCAACCACAGAAAGGCAATCCATTTCATTTACACCACCACAAAAATGATCAAAAACAGTTGCACGAATCAAACCCTCAACTGGCAAATGTGCTTTTATAGCAAAATTGGTAACTGCGGTCCCAATGCGAACTAACGGCTGATTATCAATCATTTTAAAAAGGAAATAAGCCCTATCGAGTTCGGTATCACTTTTTAAAGAAAACGCAATTTCTGTATTGTCGAAAATTTTTTTCATTTGTATCTTAAAAATTAAACAAATATAAGAATACAATGTAGATTTATAATCAAAAATTCCCTTATTTTGCAGTATTAAATGTAATATTATACCTATTTTTAAATATGCAACCAATTGAAGCAAATGGTTATTCTGTAATTTTCAATGAAGAAGGTTACAAAGCACTCAATAATCAAATATCTGAAAACAATTATTCCAAGATATTTATTATCGTGGATAGTATAACCAGTGAAGTATGTTTGCCAAAATTGCTTCCTTATATTGCTACAGAACTTACCATCGAAATTATCGAATTCGAATCGGGTGAAATCAATAAAAACATAGAAACCTGCATTCAGATTTGGAATGTTTTAACAGAATTAGGCGCAGACCGAAAAAGCTTAATTATCAATTTAGGTGGAGGCGTAGTTACTGATTTAGGTGGCTTTGTTGCCTCAACTTTTAAACGTGGAATCGATTTTATAAATATTCCAACCACTTTATTATCAATGGTTGATGCTTCTGTGGGAGGAAAAACGGGTGTGGATTTAGGTAATTTAAAAAACCAAATTGGAGTCATAAATACCCCGAAAATTGTATTAATTGATACTTCTTATTTGGATACGCTTTCGCAAATAGAAATGCGTTCTGGGTTGGCAGAAATTTTGAAACACGGATTGATTTTTGATAAAGCATATTGGAAACAGTTTTTAGATTTATCAAAAATTGATTATGCCAATTTCGACCAAATAATTTATGATTCTATTAAAATAAAAAATAAAATTGTAATGCAAGATCCTAATGAACAAGGGATTCGAAAAGCTTTAAATTTCGGGCACACTTTGGGACATGCTATTGAAAGTTATTTTTTAGAAAATAAAAATAAAAAAATCTTATTACACGGTGAGGCAATTGCCATTGGAATGATATTGGAAAGTTATATTTCGATGCAAAAAAATTTAATTTCAGCAAACGAATATCTAGAAATTAAAACTACTATCAATTCAATTTATGAGTCTGTTGTTTTTGAAGAAAGTGATATGAATCCAATATTAGAATTGCTTATTCACGACAAAAAAAATGAATATGGAGCAATTAAATTTGTATTGCTAGATGGAATTGGTAAATTTATTACTGGTCAAGAAATTGAAAATGAACTAATTGCGGCTGCTTTTTTAGATTATAAATCTTAAAAAAAAAATCATAATGAATGGTTGACAGAAATAATATTTTTTTACATTTGTGCCGATGAACAAAAAACAAAATACAAGCAACGCTTCTTTTACAAAAAACGAGACAAATAAGGCTTTCAAAGCATTATTAAATCGTTATTTTGCCATAAATGGGTTGATGAATTTTGATAAATTGAGACATTCTATTATTTATGATGATAAACTTCAAATCATCTATGCAAATATTAGGGTTTGAAAAATTAGAGCAATTTAATTATTATAATTATTTTTAATCTAATTTACTGATAAATAAATGAATACAAAATATTCTGATTTAATAAATCAAAATTATTATTTCCCGCAAGAAGAATTTAAGTTGAATAAAGACAACCTTCAATTTCATGACATCGATTTGATGAAATTAGTTGAACAATATGGTACGCCTTTAAAATTTACCTATTTACCTCAAATTTCGAACAACATCCAAAGAGCCAAAAAATGGTTCAAAATTGCAATGGATAAGAATGACTATAAAGGTAAGTACTACTTTTGCTATTGCACGAAGAGTTCCCATTTTGAATATGTAATGAATGAAGCTTTCAAAAACAACATTCATATTGAAACCTCTTCGGCATTTGACATCAATATTGTTGAAAATTTGATGCAATCTGGAAAAATAAATAAAAGTACGTATGTGATTTGTAACGGTTTCAAAAGAGACCAATACATTGAAAATATTGCACGTATTATTAACAATGGACATAAAAATACAATTCCAATTATCGATAATTATGAAGAATTGGATTTGCTTCAAGCACAAATAAAAGGAAAATTCAAAATTGGAATTCGTATTGCTGCCGAAGAAGAACCAAAATTTGAATTCTACACTTCAAGATTAGGAATTGGATACAAAAACATCGTTCCTTTTTACAAAAAACAGATTCAGGAAAATAAAAATTTGGAACTCAAAATGTTACACTTTTTTATCAATACTGGGATTAATGATAACGCTTATTATTGGAATGAATTAATCAAATGTATTAAGGTTTATGTAGCTTTAAAGAAAGAATGTCCAAGCTTAGACAGTTTGAATGTTGGTGGTGGATTTCCAATTAAAAACTCATTGGCATTTGAATACGATTATCAGTACATGATTGACGAAATCATCAATCAAATTAAAATTGCTTGTGATGAAGCAGAGGTTGATGTACCAAATATATTCACCGAATTTGGTTCTTTTACCGTTGGAGAAAGTGGCGGTGCAATTTATCAAATTTTGTATCAAAAACAGCAAAATGACAGAGAGAAATGGAACATGATTGATTCTTCTTTCATTACAACTTTGCCTGATACTTGGGCCATTAACAAACGTTTTGTGATGCTTGCGATTAACCGTTGGAACGATACTTATGAAAGAGTTTTATTGGGCGGAATGACTTGTGATAGTGATGATTATTATAACTCCGAACAAAATATGAATGCGATTTATTTACCAAAATACAATAAGGAAAAACCACTATATATTGGATTTTTTAATACGGGTGCTTATCAAGAAACCATTGGAGGTTTTGGAGGATTACACCATTGTTTAATACCAGAACCTAAACATATATTAATAGACCGTGATGAAAATGGAGAAATAATTACGAGTGTTTTTTCAGAACAACAAACTTCAGATGACGTATTAAAAATATTAGGTTACGATAATAAATAAAGTGTTTTGCTGTTGCAATTCATAAAATTACATATAACATTGATTAATAGTATTTAAACGGTTTTTAAGTTAATTACCGTATACTTCTTAAATATTAATTTAATATTGCATTGTAATTATCAGCAATGCAGAGGCGAAGAAAATTATAAAAAAAAAATTGAATTTCAAATTGTATATGAAATATAAAATTTGTTAATTTGAAACCATTAAAAATAAAAAAATAAAAATGAGCAAAGGACCTATTAGTCAGTTTATTGAGAAGTATTACCTGCATTTCAATTCTGCAACTGTTGTTGATGCAGCAAAAGCTTACGAACAACAATTAGAAAAAGGTGCCAAAATGATGGTGACGTTAGCCGGTGCAATGAGTACTGCTGAGATAGGAAAGATTTTTGCAGAAATGATTCGAAAAGATAAAGTTCAAATTATTTCTTGCACAGGAGCCAATCTTGAAGAAGATATAATGAATTTGGTTGCTCATTCACATTATGAAAGAGTTCCTAATTACAGAGATTTGACGCCACAACAAGAATGGGATTTGATGGAGCGTGGTTTAAACCGTGTAACTGACACCTGTATTCCAGAACACGAAGCATTTAGACGTTTGCAAAAACATATCTACAAAATTTGGAAAGATGCAGATGACAAAGGAGAACGTTATTTTCCTCACGAATTCATGTACAAAATGCTACTTTCTGGTGTTCTTGAAGAATACTATGAAATTGATTTGAAAGACAGTTGGATGTATGCCGCAGCCGAAAAAAACCTTCCAATTATTGTTCCAGGTTGGGAAGACAGTACGATGGGAAATATTTTCGCTTCTTACGTAATTAAAGGTGATTTGAAAGCTTCAACGATGAAATCAGGAATTGAATACATGATTTATCTTGCAGATTGGTATCCAAAAAATAGTGAAAATGGAATTGGTTTCTTCCAAATTGGTGGAGGAATTGCTGGAGATTTCCCAATATGTGTGGTACCGATGTTGTACCAAGATATGGAAATGCATGAAGTACCATTTTGGAGTTACTTCTGTCAGATTTCTGATTCAACAACTAGTTACGGTTCGTATTCTGGAGCAGTTCCAAACGAGAAAATTACTTGGGGAAAATTAGATATTCATACACCAAAATTTATAATAGAATCGGATGCTACAATTGTAGTGCCCTTAATATTTGCTTATTTATTAGATTTATAATAGAATTTTTATGAAAAGAGTTATTGTTGATTATGCCAAACTAACCAATGAAATCTTAAACTTATTAGTTGAGAAATTTCCTGATGGGTATGATGATTCGAATATTATTCGATTTAAAAACCACAAAGATGAAACTATTGAAGCTGTTGAAGTGAGAACCGAAGACACTATTTACTTAGTGAAAATTAGCACAAAACTATCAGACAGACTAATTAATTTTGAAGATGATATCGTTGTCCCTTTAGACGCTATAAAAGGAATTGACCTTGGTGATGAAGATACAACAGAAGATGATGAGGAAGAAGTAGATTTAACGAAAGATTCAGAAGATTCAGTTGACAATGGCGATGATGAAGATGACATTGAAGAAGACGATATCGCAGATGAGGAATCGGATGAAGATGAAGATGAAGATTAAATACATTATATATAAAAGGAACTCAATTGAGTTCCTTTTATATTTTAATACAATTACAAATACCTTTCGGCAAATATTTTTTGGTGGTGTTTTTGATGTCCAATAATAATAAAACCAATAGCGCGAACAGAAACTTCATTATTTGAAGCTATTCCTATTCTCGTGAGTTGTTCTTGAGAAAAACTATTAAAAAGCGACAAAGTGGCTTGGCGAACAACCGCCAATTCCGTTAATAATCCTTGCAAATTTCTAGTATTACCATTTGAATTAGCTGCATAATCATTTTCATCAAAACCCGGTAAAGGTGTTTTATCTTTTCTTGAAATTCTTAGTGCTCGATAACTAAAAACACGCTCAGAATCAATCAGATGCTGGATAATTTCCTTGATTGTCCACTTCCCTGCTTTATACCGATAATCGAATTTATCCATCGGAATATTTTGAACAAATTTGATGAAATCGTGTAAACAGATTTCTAATTCTTCAATTAAATCAACGTCTTCAAGAACTCGAATGTACGATTTGTAAAAATCTGAATATTCATTTACAGGCAATTGATTTGATTTCATATTTGATTTTTAAGCCGAATTTCTACTAGCATTTGTATTTCCAAAAAGGGAGCGCATTACAATTTTTTCATATACTTTAATGAGTTTTTCATTGGGATTTATACTCTTATTTTGCTCGTGAATTTTTGAAAGCGCATATTGTTGAATCGTCAAAAGTGGTTTTACAATAGCTTCCCTTGTTTCAATTGAGGCCTTTCCATCAGGATAATTTTCCATTAAATCTTTGTGTCCTGCAATTTTCAATAGTAGACGTTTAGTTTCGAGGAATTCGTCATAAATAATTTGCCAAAAGGCTCCAAATTCAGGATCTTCTTTCATATAAGCAGTTAAAGGGAAAAATGATTTTGCCAAAGCCATCATACTGTTTTCAAGAAGTGTTCTGAAAAATAAAGAACTGTGGTACAAATTCTGAATAGCATCCCACTTATTATTATCTTCAAAATGTTTTAAAGCAGAACCAACACCAAAGAAACCGGGCACATTTTGTTTCAATTGGCTCCAAGAACCCACAAATGGAATTGCCCGCAAATCAGCAAAATCTAGCTTTTCCGACTTTCCTCTTTTTGAAGGACGACTTCCGATATTGGTTTTTGCATAATAATTCAACGTACTCATTTGCTCCAAATAAGGGATGAATTTTGGGTGATTTTTAAAATTTATATATTTATTAAAACCGACTTCTGCTAATTCATCTAACATACTTTTCTCAAAAGAAGTCAATAAATTAGACCCATCATCAAAAATTTTATTGGTTACACCAGCACTCAAAAGGTTTTCTAAATTATACCGACAAGAATCTAATGTTCCAAAATTAGAACTAATGGTTTGGCCTTGAACTGTAATTTGAATTTGCTCATTTTCAATATTTGAACCTAATGAAGCATAGAACTTATGTGTTTTTCCACCTCCACGAGCTGGCGGACCGCCTCTACCGTCAAAGAAAACCACTTTAATTCCATATTTTCTTGAAACAGTTGTAATATTTTCCTTCGCCTTATAAATACTCCAATTTGCCATTAAATAACCACCGTCTTTAGTTCCATCAGAAAAACCTAACATTACTGTTTGCTTATTTCCTCTTTTTTTAATGTGATTTAAATACGTTTCATTGGTATATAATTGCTCCATTACAAGATGTGCATTTTGCAAATCATCAATCACTTCAAATAGCGGAATAATATCAACCGCAGGGTTTTCCCAATCACACAATCGGAACAAAGCAAATGTTTCCATCACCTGAATTGCACTCTCACAATTACT
>JBIIFA010000132.1:0-5518 GCA_044237565.1 Flavobacterium sp. | reverse complement strand
TTACAAGACAGAATTGCCGAAGGAATTTTGCAAACCTTAATTGAGATTGGTCCAAAAGTCGTCGAAAATCCAACCGATTATGCGTTAGCATCAAATTATATGTGGAGTTGCACAATGGCGCTGAACGGATTAATCCAAAAAGGCGTTCCTTCAGACTGGGCGACTCACATGATCGGGCACGAATTGACCGCTTTATATAACATCGATCACGCTAGAACATTGGCTGTAATAGCACCAAATTTATACAAAGTGATGTTTGAAACTAAAAAGCAAAAACTCGCACAATACGGGAAACGAATTTTCAATTTATCGGGAACGGAAGATGAAATTGCAGCCGAAGCCATCAACCGAACCGAAGCGTTTTTTCACACTATGGGAATGCAAACCAAACTGTCGGAATACACCGAAGAATATAGCAAAACATCCGATTTTATTGTGAATCGTTTCAAAGAAAGAGGCTGGAACGGACTTGGTGAAAAGCAAAATATTACACCCGAAAAAGTACGTGAAATTGTGGAAATGAGTTACTGAAAATACCTACATAAAAAACTAAAGGCGTTCCCGAATTTATTTCAGGAACGCCTTTTTAATGAAACAAAAAACAAATGAATTTAACTAACCCAATAATAATAACCAATTGCACAATTGACTATTATAAAATGATAACGGAATAGATCTTTCCCTATTGTGCTGAAAATCATAATAATACGTTAATTTTTAAACTGCCTTTTTTTGAGTTTTCAATTCAAAAATCAAATTTGTGTCTATATCAATCAAATTTCAGTACTTTTGAAGCATAATTTTTAGAAGCTATTCCCGCTATCCGCTATATCCACGCTAAAAAGCGTGGGATACCGCTGCTATCAGGGCTAAAATAAAATAAAATGACAGATCAACCAAAATTTGCAGTAATAGGAGGAGGAAGTTGGGCTACAGCAATTGTAAAAATGCTTTGTGCTAATTTACCAGAAATTACTTGGTACATGCGAAACGAAGAGGCAATCGAACACATAAAAACCGAGCATCACAATCCAAATTACTTGAGTTCAGTAGAATTTCACGTTGAACAACTCCAATTAACAAGTAATATAAATGAAGCCGTTGCAGCTGCCGATTATATAATTTTTGCAATTCCATCAGCATTCTTAGGTGGCGAATTAAAAAACCTAACCGAGAGTTTAGAAGGAAAAGTGATTTTCTCCGCCATAAAAGGAATTGTCCCAGAAACTAGCCTAATTGTTGGCGAACATTTCAATAAAGTATACGATATTCCTTTAGAAAATATTGGCGTAATCACAGGGCCTTGTCACGCCGAAGAAGTTGCCTTGGAACGTTTATCGTATTTAACCATTGCTTGCGGCGACGCTTCAAAAGCAAAAGTTGTAGCCAAATATTTATCGAGTAATTACATCAAAACTAAAATTAGCGACGATATTATTGGAACAGAATATGCGGCAATGCTAAAAAATATTTATGCAATTGCAGCTGGAATGGCGCACGGATTGGGTTATGGTGATAATTTTCAATCGGTTTTGATGAGCAACGGAATTCGTGAAATGAAGAAATTCATTCGAAAAGTCCACAAAATGAAACGTAACATTAATGATTCGGCTTATTTAGGCGATTTGTTAGTAACTGGATATTCTGTTTTTTCAAGAAACAGAATGTTCGGAAATATGATCGGGAAAGGCTACACCGTAAAATCCGCAATGATGGAAATGAGTATGGTTGCAGAAGGCTATTACGCCACCAAAAGTGCTTGGGAACTCAACCAAACGTATGGTGCGAAAACACCAATTATAGATGCCGTTCACGAAATTTTATACGAAGGGAAAGAAGCTAAAAAAGTATTTAAGAAACTAACGGATAAATTAGATTAATCAAGGCCGAAAGATGTAAATATCAATTGGAAAGCCAAACTTAAAAAAGAAGACAAATAGTTTATTTTACCTCACAATTACGCCGTCAACAAATAAAATAGGCACTTCTTCCACATTTTTTTCTGAAATGAAATTGGCTTTAAAGATGAATTTCTTGTCGTATAAGGTATTTCCAATAAAGAAAGTCACCATAAATTCATTGTTCAAAGTAGTTACACTTTTTTCAAGCATCTCTACTTTCACCACTGAAACTGCAGGAATTTCAACAAAGGCGTGACGCAAAAGCGAAGTTTTTTTCATTTCCCCGTCAATAGTTCCAAAAGCTTTGGAAACAACCATTACGCCATCAAGGTTAAAATCGCTATCGTTTATCAAATAGATATACCAAACTTTTTCCATAAAATCGTCGCTCCATTCTTGAACAGCAGCTACGAAAACATTTTCTACTTCTGGAATTGTTATGTCTTTTTTCATTTTGAGATGATAGATGATAGACTAAAAGATAATAGACGGATAATGTCTTTCATCTATCCGTCTATTATCTATTTTTTTATATGCTTGCTTTAAATTGTTCTAAAAAGCGCACGTCATTTTCGTAAAACATACGAATATCGCCGATTTGATAGAGCAACATTGCGATGCGTTCAACGCCCATTCCGAAGGCAAAACCGTTGAATTCATTGGTGTCGATGCCGCAATTTTTTAGTACATTTGGATCTACCATTCCGCAACCTCCAATTTCTAACCAACCGGTTCCTTTTGTAATTCGGTAATCGGTTTCGGTTTTCAATCCCCAATAAATATCAATTTCTGCACTTGGTTCTGTGAAAGGAAAATACGACGGACGCAAGCGAATTTTCGATTTTCCGAACATTTCTTTAGTGAAATACAACAAGGTTTGTTTTAAATCGGCAAAGGAAACGTCTTTATCAATATACAAGCCTTCAACTTGGTGGAAAATACAGTGAGAACGCGACGAAACGGCTTCGTTTCGGAAAACTCTTCCAGGTGAAATCGTACGAATTGGTGGTTTGTTGTTTTCCATATACCGAACTTGCACGGATGAAGTGTGTGTTCGCAGTAAAATATCGGGGTTGGTTTGTATAAAAAAAGTGTCCTGCATGTCTCTTGCTGGATGGTATTCTGGTAAGTTTAATGCGGTGAAATTATGCCAATCGTCTTCGATTTCTGGCCCTTCAGAAACGTTGAAACCGATGGTAGAAAATATGTCGATAATTTGGTTTTTAACCAATGAAATCGGGTGACGAGAACCGATAACTAAAGGTTCTGACGGACGTGTTAAATCGCCATAAAACCCTTTGATTTCTATTTTGCTCTCAAGTGCTTCTTGGATTGTTTTTATCTTTTCTTCGGCAGTAGTTTTCAGTAAATTGATTACTTGTCCAAACTCCTTTTTTTGGTCGTTTGGCACCAATTTAAATTCGGCAAAAAAGTCATTTAAAAGTCCTTTTTTACCTAAGAATTTGATGCGAAAAGCTTCTAATTCGGCTGCGTCTTGAGTTTGAAAAGCGTGTGCTTCGCCAATATATTCTTTTATCTTATCTGTCATTTTCATTCAATAATTGAAGTGCAAATTTAGGTAAAAAGTTGTAAGTTGTAGGTTGAATGTTATAAGTTTTTCAAGCAAATTGACATTCTTTAATCAATAAGTTCTTTTTCGATAAAATAATTCACAATAGCTTCTTTCATCAAAACCGATTGTTCTCCTGCTTTTAAAGGCGGTAATTCCTCTTTTACTTTGTAATGTGGCCAACCGTCAACATCTACATAATCAAATTCATAATACCCGTAAGGTTCTAATAATCTGCAAATTGCAATGTGCATCAGGTTCAATTTTTCGTCTTTTACGTAGGATTGGTGAATTTTGCCCAATTCCTGAACACCAATTAAATAAATTATGGCATCTAAATCTAAATCTTCGCCTTGCGAAAATTGATTGGAAAGTATATTTACAAGCTGTTCCCAGCGTTCTTTGAGTTGTATATCTCTTGACATTCTTGATTAATTATGAGTTCTGAAATCTGAAATTATTTCGGTAAAGATACCAACATAATTCTTTTATCTTTGCTTTTTTATCTTTGCTCTTAATTCTTTGCTCTTAATTCTTTTTACATGAGTTATTTAGATATTTTTCTTGGCGTTTTATTAATTTATGGATTTATCCGTGGCATTTGGAATGGTTTTTTCATTGAATTGGCTTCATTTGTTTCGCTGCTTCTTGGGATTTATGTGGCGATAAAATTCTCCTATTTAATGAAAACATACTTTGGAAGCCACGTTTCTTGGAATCCAAAAACCATTCAAATAGTAGCTTTTATAATCACTTTTATTATTGTGGTAATTGGGATTTCATTATTGGCTAAATTCCTAACTAAGATGGCAAATTTTGCCAGTTTGGGAATTGTAAATAAAGTAACAGGCGGCGTTTTCGGACTTTTAAAAACAATTTTAATGTTGAGTATTTCCTTGAATTTATTCCAAAAAATAAATGTGAATTATACTTTTGCTGATAAAGCTACTATTGATAAATCCTTGTTTTACAACCCAATTCAAAAAATGGCTGCCATAATTTATCCATCTGTAGAAGAATGGTATAAGGAAATTAAGATAAAATCCGATAAATAATCGCTTACTTCAACCTTTTAATTGCGCTGTTTTCTATCCAACCTTCGTTACCGTCAGTCAGTTGGATTTTATCCCAATTGTCTAAGCTTTCAATCACATATACTTTCGTTCCTTCGTGGATTACAAAAGCATCCGTTGCGCCATTTTTAGGTTCGCTTTTTACCGATACAATTTCAGAAAATACAATGGCTGGCTGGTCTTTATTGTATTGATTTTTTTCAAAAATAGCAGCCGCAACACTCACAATTAATAGTAACATTCCAAAGAACATTCCAAAGAAAAACAATCTTTTTGAAACGGTAATCTGTGAGAAATAATAACCAACAAAAAATAATAAAAACACTATTGATAATCCAACGGCAATTCCTCCCCAAGTATTGTAATGAAAGGTGTTAGTGAAATCTTGAATGAGTTTATTGAATCCTACTTTTTCAACTGTTTTTATGTCGTCAATTTGTAGTTTTTGAGCAAATTTAAGGTTGTTTTGAATTTCAGTATCGTTTGGATTCAACAACAATGCTTTTTCATAATTGTAAATTGCAGGCGCTACTTTATTCAATTTATAATAGCAATTTCCAATATTAAAATACAATTCTGCGGATTGCTTTTTCGTTCTAAAAACACTTTCATAAGCCGTAATTGCTTCTTGATATTTCCCTTTTTGATACAACGCATTCCCATTTTCAAAGCCACTTTGAGCAAAGAAAACTTGCGTTGTAAGTAATACGATATAAAGTAAATTTTTCATAATTATTTAACCACTAAGGGCACTAAGTTTCACAAAGAACTGGATTATTAAAGGGTTCCGTTTACTACTCTTCGAACGCCTTCTTTTAATAATCTTACATTGAAATTAATTAATAAGCCTAATTTGCAATTCGATAATTTTAAATAAGTTAGTAATTGAGCTAGGTGAACATCGTTTAATTCAACCACCGATTTTATTTCAATTATAAACTTATTTTCTACGATAATGTCTATTCTATAACCCA
>JBIIFA010000131.1:0-5532 GCA_044237565.1 Flavobacterium sp. | reverse complement strand
TTACACATTAATTATTATGATATATGAGTTCTTCGTACGATAAATTTCAAAAACGCAGGTTGATTTCTTCTTATTTTTCGGTAATCCTGAGCGTGTTTTTAGTGTTGTTTTTGGTTGGAATTTTAGGATTATTTGTCTTGAATTCTAAGAAATTATCTGATGATTTCAAAGAGCAAATTGCGATGACGGTTTTCTTTAAAAGCGAGGCAAACGACACGGTTTTGAAGGCTTTTGAAGCGGAATTGAAAACTGCAAAATTCGTAAAATCAAGTGTTTTTGTTTCCAAAGATGATGCTGCAAAAGTGCATACGGAAATTATTGGCGAGGATTTTATGACTTTTTTAGGTGCTAATCCGTTGCAAAATTCGTTTGATATTCACTTGAAAGCTGATTTTATTGATGCAAAAAATATCCGAAGAATTGAAAATAAATTGCGGGAAAATCCGATGGTTTCTGATATTGTTTATGACAAACAATTGGTAAATTTGGTGAATGACAATATTAAGAAAGTGAGTTTTTGGATTTTGATAATTAGCGGATTTCTAACTTTAGTGGCGGTTTTATTGATAAATAGTTCGATGCGATTGTCGATTCATTCGAACCGATTTATTATTAAAACGATGCAAATGGTGGGTGCTACAAAGGCGTTTATTAGAAAACCATTTATTTGGAGAAGTATCAAATTAGGAATGATTGGTTCTGTGTTGGCAGTTTTGGCGCTAATTGGAACTTTGATTTATTTGAATACAAGTTTCCCGAATTTAGGGATTTTAGACGATCAATTAATGATTGCTTTGGTATTGTTAGGCGTTGTTGCTGTTGGGATTTTAATCACTTGGATTAGCACTTATTTTGCAACGCAACGCTTTTTGAATTTAAGAACAGACGATTTATACTAAAGGTTATTCGTTGATTTGGTTATTTGTTTATTCGAATTGTCGCAACTCAACTTTTAAAAAAATATAATAAAAATGAAAAATAACAAACAAAAATCAGAATTTCTTTTTGATAAAATAAACTACAAAATTCTATTGATTGGAATTGCCGTGATTGCCATTGGATTTATTTTGATGTCGGGCGGCGGAAGTGATGATCCGAAAGTTTTTAACGATGCAATTTTCAATTTCAGAAGAATTCGATTGGCACCAACGGTGGTTTTAATCGGTTTTGGAATTACCATTTATTCGATTTTTAAATCCCCGAAAAAGTAATTAATGACTACTATTCAAGCCTTTATTCTGGCAATTATTGAAGGCGTAACAGAATATCTCCCGATTTCTTCTACAGGTCATATGATTTTTGCGAGTTCTTATTTTGGAATTCAAAATGATGATTTCGTCAAATTATTTCAAGTTTCCATTCAGTTCGGTGCTATTTTAGCAGTTGTAGCTTTGTATTGGAAGAAGTTTTTCGACTTCTCAAAATTCAATTTTTACATCAAATTAGCTTGTGCCGTAATCCCAGCTTTGGTTTTAGGAAAGTTATTTGATGATAAAATAGAAGCTGTTTTAGGCGATCCAATTCCGATTGCAATTGTCTTGATAGTAGGCGGAATTGTTCTGTTGTTTATTGACAGCAGATTTCAAAATCCAACGGTTGCTGTAGAAGAAGATATTACAATTAAAAAAGCCGTGACCATTGGTTTTTGGCAATGTTTGGCAATGATGCCGGGAACTAGTCGTTCAGCAGCTTCGATAATTGGAGGGATGCAACAAGGATTAACACGACAAGCGGCAGCAGAATTTTCATTCTTTTTAGCGGTTCCAACGATGATGGCGGTGACGTTGTATTCTGTGTTTTTGAAAACGTATGAAACTACGCATTTGAAAGGATACGAATTGCTTTTGCAATCGAAAGACAATATTAAATTGTTTTTGATTGGGAATGTTATTGCTTTTATTGTGGCGGTTTTAGCTATTAAATTCTTTATCGGAATTATAAAAAAATACGGCTTCAAACCTTGGGGTTATTATCGAATAATTATGGGAATTTTTCTTGTAATTTATTTTTCATACATCAAATAATTTAAATTTGGCTACAATTGAAGATTTCCAAAATGGACAGATTTTATTGATTGACAAACCATTGAATTGGAGTTCGTTTCAGGCGGTAAACAAATTAAAATATGCTTTAATTAATAAAGTTGGTCTTTCTAAAAAGTTTAAAATTGGTCACGCAGGAACTTTAGATCCTTTGGCAACAGGATTGTTATTGGTTTGCACTGGGAAATTCACCAAAAGAATTTCGGAATTGCAAGGACAAGCCAAGGAATATACTGGCACTTTCTATATTGGAGCGACTACGCCTTCGTATGATTTAGAAACAGAAATTGATGAAACTTTTCCAATTTCACATATTGATGAAGTTTTAATTCACGAAACTGTAAAACAATTTTTGGGTGAAATAGACCAAAAACCACCCATTTATTCTGCAATAAAAAAAGATGGTGTTCGCCTTTATGAACACGCTCGAGCAGGAGAAACAGTAGAAATTGCATCCCGAAAAACTACGATTCACGAATTTGAAATCACAAGAATTGGTTTGCCAGAAATAGATTTCCGAGTAGTTTGCAGCAAAGGAACATATATTCGTTCTTTAGCGTATGATTTTGGAAAAGCAATGGATTCTGGTTCGCACTTGACTGCTTTACGAAGAACCAAAATCGGTGATTATAATGTAGATAATGCTGTGGATGTAACTGTTTTTGAGAGTTTACTTTAAATAATTTACTGTGAAAAAAATACTATTATTAGTTTTGTTCTTGGTTACAATTTCAATGCATTCACAACAAAAGAACAACCGATTTACACAATTTGACATTTCAGCCCCTTTGAAAGGAAATTCAACCTATGGAGAAATTGACAGTAACGGTATTAGAAGCGATTATCGGTTGCTGCCTGATGGATTAAGCTTAAAATATGGATTTGGAATTGACCATAAAAAATGGGTTTCTATAGGAGTACAAACAGGAATTGACTGGATTGCAACTCAAAAATTAGTTGTCGTTCCTGTATTTGCTAATTTTAAATTGAGCCCAAAAGTATCAGAGGATGTAAGAGTTTATACTCAAGTAGGCTATGGAAAATCCTTCGGAATTGGAAGAGGGAGCTTGATTGGTATTTACAGAAAAATTAGTTTAGGAGTTGAAAACGATGATGGAGTTTCAATATTTATTCAGGTTTCCGACTTTGGAATTCCATTTGAAAATATTAAATCGTTGTCTAGTTTGAGTATTGGAATATCATTAATTACATTTTAATCGCATTTTCAGATTCAACGGCAAGAAGTAATTCAATCACTTCGTTTTGTGTTGAAAACCCTTTATCGTGCAAATACCACAATTGTAATTCGGCTTTGGCGGTTTCATCAATTGCACCAAATTTTTCTTTATAATTTTGTATTAATTCGATTGCGCCTTTTGGTCGTGGCCCCCAATTTCCTTCAACATTCAAGGTGTTTTTGTCCAAAATAATTAATTTTGGAATTGCTTTGGCACCATTAGTTAAAAACAAATTCATCAATTCTTCATTTTCATCACGGAAAACAATTTTCATTTCAATTTTATCAAAAACCTCATCCATTTTATTGAAAATTGGAAGCAATTGTGCCGCATCGCCACACCAACCTTCTGAAATTACAAGCCAAATATAGTCGCTTTTTAACGATTGTAATTTTAATGAATTCTCATTAGAAATTGTAATCGTTTTGTCTAATCGATGCATTCTGGTTTCGTTCAAACTGCTATAATGTGTCAAATCTTCCGATTGAATAGCGCCCGAAGATTTCCCTTCAATTAATAAATCAGAAATAATTTTTCTGTATTCATTATACGAATAGCTATTTATTAGTGCCTTGGCTATAACTGTTTTCATAGAAATTGATTTTCACAAATATACGAAATAGCTGCTTTTTATTATAGGATAATTGTCATTTTCAATGCAACAAAAAGCGTACATTTATAAAAAATAAAAGATGGAATTGAAAACCCGTTCAATAGGTTTGGTGCTTTCTGGAGGTGGTTCAAAAGGAATTGCCCAAGCTGGAGCGATTAAATTTTTAGAAGAACAAAATATTCGTCCAACCCAAATTGCAGGAACAAGCGCAGGTTCAATTGTAGGAGCGCTCTATGCTTTTGGAAAATCACCCGAAGAAATCTTAGAGTTTTTTCAGTCGATTTATATTTTTCATTGGAAACATTTCACGTTTAAAAAAGCGGGATTTATTGATTCTAATTCTTTTAAAAGTTATTTCACCGATATTTTTCAAGAGGCGGTTTTGGGAGATTTAAAAATTCAAACCCATATTACGGCAACCGATATGGTAAATGGAACCCTGAGAATATTTGATGCCAAAACTAAAATTGTTGATGCTATATTGGCTTCATCAGCATTTCCTGGCGTACTATCACCCTATGAATTCGAGGGAAATTTATACAGTGATGGCGGAATATTAAACCATTTCCCTACAGACATTATCAAAGGGAAATGCGAAACATTAATTGGTGTTTATGTAAGTCCAATTCAAAAAATTCAAGCTAAAGATTTATCATCTATAAAAGCAGTTACAACGAGGGCTTTCGACTTACTTTCGGAAAATTCAAATGTTCATAAATTTTATAACTGTGATTGGATTATTGCGCCAAAGGAACTGAGTAATTTCAGTACATTTGAAACCAATAAGTCCAAAATGAAAGTGATTTTTACTATCGGATATAATGAAGCTGAAAAATCATATTCGCAACTAATCTCAAAAAAGTAACGAAGTCTATTTCATAAAAAAAGAATATGTCTATATTTGCAAAATACAACTCAACCAAATTATGAAATACAAAAGAATTCTTCTGAAATTAAGTGGCGAAGCGCTAATGGGCGAAAGACAATATGGAATTGACCCAGCGAGATTGGCAGAATATGCCGAAGAAATCAAAAAAATTCACGCCAAAGGAGTTGAAATTGCCATCGTTATTGGTGGTGGAAATATTTTTAGAGGAGTTGCAGGAGCTAGCAACGGAATGGATCGTGTTCAAGGTGATTATATGGGAATGCTTGCTACCGTTATCAACGGAATGGCTTTGCAAGGCGCATTGGAAGAAAAAGGAATGTTAACTCGTTTGCAAACTGCTTTGAAAATTGAAGCAATCGCAGAACCATATATAAAAAGAAGAGCCGTTCGTCACCTTGAAAAAGGACGAATTGTAATTTTCGGAGCAGGAACAGGAAATCCATATTTTACGACAGATACTGCTGCCGTTTTGAGAGGTGTAGAAATTCACGCCGATGTAATTTTGAAAGGGACACGTGTTGACGGAATTTATTCTGCCGATCCTGAAAAAGATGCTACTGCTACAAAATTTGATACCATTTCTTTTGACGATGTAATCAAAAAAGGATTAAACGTAATGGATTCAACCGCTTTCACGCTAAGCCAAGAAAATAAATTGCCAATCGTAGTTTTTGATATGAACAAAGAAGGAAACTTATTGAAAATTTGCGAAGGCGAAAATATCGGAACAATAGTTAAAATATAAGGCTT
>JBIIFA010000130.1:0-5533 GCA_044237565.1 Flavobacterium sp. | reverse complement strand
AAAAAGCAAAACTAAATGGCAAAAGACACACAAAAACCTATTTGAATCATTCTGATATTACAAATGGCGGAACATTTAATTTAACAATGTCTTCGGAACCGAATAAGAGCAAAGGAGTTAACGAAAGTGATTTCCCTTATTCAATGACCAATGAATTAAAGCCAAGATAAAAGCCTTTTGGCAAAATGAAGAAAATATCGAAAAATTCACTTGTTTTTTTTACAAATTTAGTACTTCTCCCCAACTTTTTTTGTAGGTCTTAATAATTACCGATCTACAAAAACAAAGTCAGACCTAATTGCAAGTGAAGTTATTCATTAATGTATAATTAATTAATTATTAAGTATTTTGATTTTAATTTACACATTGAATTATTCAACTAATTTTATAATCAATAATAGACTACCCTATGAAGAATAGTAATTATTTAATTTTTTCTTCAATTTATTTCCTTTTCTTAGGATTAAACTTGACTTATGCGCAAATTGATTCATCAATATTATTCTTTAATAATTCAAATCAGTTAACTTATGTATCTGATAAAGACGGTAACCATATTCCTGATTTTAGTTTTGCAGGCTACAAAAATGGTGATGCGGCCTTACCAAATGTAGCAGTTGTTAAACAAATAAGCCCTATAGTTGGTGATAATACAGCACATATTCAAGCTGCAATTGACGAAGTTGAAGCACTTACACCTAACGCTAATGGACATAGAGGAGCTTTGTTATTATTACCAGGAGAATATCGTGTTAATGGCGTATTAACCATTAACAAAGGCGGAGTTGTAATTCGTGGCTCAGGTGATGGTCAAGATCCTTTATCAAATACAGTTATTATTGGTGTAGGAAACACTCCCTCCGAACGAACCTTAATTACTATTGGTACAAATATCAAAAACGGTTTTAAACCAGAAGTTACAGGAACTAATAAAAAAATAACTAGTCCTTACATCCCTGCTGGTAGCAGAACTATTGAAGTTGAAAATGTATCGGGTCTTGCCATTGGCGATAATATTATCATAAGACATCCTAGTACAACTGCATGGTTAAATTTAGTTGATAATGGTGGTGTAGCTTCTGACAGCCCTTGGCTGCCTGGTGAAATAGATTTGGTTTTTAATAGGTATATTACAAAAATTGATGGGAATAAAATTCAAGTAGATACACCAATTTACGATGTGTTAGACAAATCCCTATCTCAATCATTCATTTATAAGAATAGTGGAACAAGTCAAATAAAAGAGTGTGGCGTTGAAAATTTACGAATTTTTGTAGAATCCTCTGGAGTCTTGGGCAGAGCGCATGTCTATACATGTATTAATATGGTGGGTGTAGATAATTCTTGGATCAAAGGTGTAACAACTTTGAGAATGAGTTATTCTGGTGTTAAATTTGACGAAGCCACTCGTTGTTCAGTTGTTGATACCAAAGTTCTAGAGGTGCATGGCCCACTTGATGGTGGGTGGAGATATAATTTTAATGTAGGCGATCACTGTAATAATATTCTTTTTAATAATTGTACAGCCTCAGATGGCAGACATTCATTTGTTGCCAATGGGGCAAGCGATGTTAATGGAATTGTTTTTACCAATTGTTCCTCTACTGGTGACTATACCACTTCTGAATCTCATAGACGTTGGGGGCAAGGAATGCTTTTTGATAATATTTCTTGGAGAAATACCAGGGCAGGTTTTGTTTTAGGGTTGCACAATAGAGGAGACTATGGAACAGGTCATGGTTGGACGCTAACCAATGGTGTAGCTTGGAATATTGATACTGAAGCCAGAAATAAAATTGTAGTTCAAAAACCACCCATTGGGCAGAATTATGCTATTGGTTGTAAAGCCGGTTATGTAAATGCTAATGGTCCTTTTTTAAAACCAGTAGGTTATATTGAAGGAACAGGAAAGACTTTAAAAATACCATCTCTATATGCGGCACAACTTAATGATAGAAAAACGTTTGGTATATTACCGGATACTCCTGGAAAATTATCCGTAAAAAATTATAAATTTTCTGAAACAGAAAAATATGTAGAGCTGAGTTGGTATGATATTTCTATAGAGGAAACCGATTATATTTTAGAACGTTCATCAGACGGGGTTAGCTTTCAAACAATAGCAACGCTTCCTGCAAATACAGTAACTTATACAGATAGCGATTTGCAACAAGCTAACTATTTTTATAGGATAAAAGCAAAAAATGCAATAGGTACCTCTCCAGCATCTAACACAATCCAGACACTTGGTTCTCAAGGACCAAGTACTTACTATGTAAAAGCAGATGGGTTAAACACTAATAATGGGTTGAGTGAAGCTAGCGCTTTCCCTACATTAAGTACAGCTGTCACAACAGCTATTGATGGCGATACAATTATTGTAGTGGGAACAATCAGCCAAGTTGATCAAGTTGCACTCTCTAAATCTGTTTATTTTGTAGGACAGAATAATGCAACCATTAACGGAGTTAATGGCGGAACTGTTGCTAAGATGTTTGCACTTTCAGGAGCAGGATTAACGGTTTCTTTTACGGATATAATCTTTCAGGGAAGTAGTAATAAAACGGCATCCAATGGAGCTGTATTTTCAATAACTGGTGATTCAGATATTTATTTTAGCAATTGTACTTTTGATGGCAATTCTATATCAGGTTCTTTTTCAGGGGGTGCTATTTCTATAAGTAATGGAAGATTAACTATAACAAATTCACTATTTAAAAATAATACAGCAGGAAAAAGTGGAGGTGCTATAAGTGTTTTTGCAACCACATCAATCCAACCTCAAGTTACCATAACAGGAACAACTTTTTATAACAATTTAGCTCAAGGCACAGGAACTTCTGATGGGGGTGGGGCTATTTTTGCAGAAGGACCTTCTACAGCTACTGTTTTTGCTACTGTTTCCGTTACAAATTGTACTTTTTTTGAAAATAAAATTTCTAGTACTAATCCTGATTATGGAGGAGCAATTAGATCAACAAACTCCTCTGTTTCTGTGTCAAATAGTTTATTTTATAATAACAAAATTAATGGTGGCGCAGGAGTCTCTAGTGATTTTGGTTCCGCTTCACTTGGAATACAGTCGTTTACTAATTCTATAGGTCAATGGATAAGTAGTAATGTAGATACTAGATCAAATTTTATTTCATCTGTAAAAGGCAATCTTAACCCACTTGAAGTAGCTGCTAATTTGACATCTTCCAATTTACGTTTTGATGCTACGCTTGGAAAAGTGATTTATGACAATGTAGCTGCAGGAATAGACAGTCCAATAGATTTTGGTGACGATGGTAATGATGCGGGAGCTTGGGATTCAGAATTCACATTAAGTATTGAAGACTTTGTTGTTAAAGATTTGATGATTTTTTATGAAAGTCAAACCAAAAGATTATATATTCAACATTCAAGTGCTGAACCGCTGAACATTGAAATTTACAATGTTTTAGGTACTAAAATATTTACTATTAAAAACATTCGTAACGCTCAATCGATATATTTAGAACAGTTAAAAAATGGTGTCTATATATTAGTTGGAAAAGTTTCAGGAAAAACTTTTTCCAGAAAAATAGTAATTGGTGGGTAAGGAAATTTAGATTGAAAGGTAGTATCCTATAAAGCGTGTAAGTAAAAAAGTATTAGAGTTTGTGTAATCCCCATCTGAATAACTTCATAAATATACATTTTTCATATTTAACGGTTTTCCATAATCTTTATATAAAAATATTATCAATTGCTCTATATGATGATTGCTACTTATTATTTTGAATCTAGTTTTTTTTTGAGTTCATATTATTGAGCACTTTAACAAAAGAATGTTGGTATTTTTGTCCATAAAGAACTTCATATTCCTTTACGAATTTCTTAAATGTACTTTCAGCTAAACTGTGCTTACCCATTATATATTGAGCTTTGCATTTGAAAAACATTGCTTCTTCGTTTATTGAGTCAAAATTAAATATAGAATCAGCCAAGTTAATCATAAAATCTGGTTCTTCTTCAATAGTGAAATTTTCTCCAAAATCGACCAAAGTATCAACTATTCTATCCGAAACATCAGATTTAAAACTATCCAACCATTCATAATTTAAATTAAGCAAAAAGGAGCCCTTTTTGGTAATTTTTATCAAATGTTTAATATGCTTTTTATTGATTTCTTTTCTTTTAGTCCCCATAATTTGCATTACTTCAAAATAATCATTTTTCAGTATTTTAGGATCAAACTTAATTTTCCAGTAGCCAGTATCGATTGTTAATTTACAATTACCAACCTCACTCAACAGCCCTTTTAATTTAGCTATGTTAACAGATTTATTATTTTGAGCACTTTTAGTATCTTTATCATACCATAAGATCTCAATTAATTTATCAGGAGATATTCCTTTATTATTTTTAAGGCTATATAACCATATTAATAAAAACAGTTCTTTTAAAAGTGGTGAAAACTTATTCGTAATATCATTTTGTTTATTATCTATAATTTGGAAACCTCCAAAAAATATTATTTGATAATCCACGTCACTAGAAATTGGTTCAAAATCAATTTCGTTAACTTTTGAAATAGAATCATTAAAATGGACTGTATCATCTTCATTCACTTTAACAATAATTCTGGATTTGTGTTTTTTTGAGTAAAAATACCAAACAAGTCCTAATGCAAAAATCAATAGAAAGGCGATGTAATAAAAGATGTTTTTTACATTTTTTATATCGGATTGAGCTAGGTTGTCTTTTTTAACTATAGGAGGGTACTCAATAGAATATATTTTAAATTGTGTCTTGATTGAATCCGTTAAAAAAGAGGTATATGCCAAAAACTTTTTTTTCTTTGGAAAATAATATAAAGTTGCGAAAGACTTCACATCTAAAAAATCATAAGGTATTTTGCTTCCTACTAATTCCGCTTTAGAATTATCAATATTTCCTTTCAATATTTGTAAATAACCTTTAGATTTTGTTTTATCCGAAATTAATGCAAAAAAATCTCTGTTTTTTTTATCAATCCACATATTGTTCCCCACAATCATATCTTCTAATACGTGTGGTATCTCAAATTTTTTTATGAATTTTTTTTCCTTAATAACATACCCAAGTAAATCAAAATAGCTTTTTGGATTTAACAATTGGCTACCCGAATCACTGCCATATCCACCCAACATATAGATCGTGTCGTTAAGCTCACCCATTCCAGCCAAATATCTAGGATGAAATATGGAGGTGTTTGTTTTTAAAACTTCAGAAAAACCTTTTTTTAAATCAATACGCCTAACTTCATTATTATATGAATATTGGCCATAACCCCCAAAAGTATATATAGAATTATCAACCATACTATAAATACTGTTATGATGTTGGTATTTTTGTTTATGTCTTTCTTTAGTAAAAACAGCTTCATTTTCCCAAACTCCAGTTTGAATATTTAATTCAGAAACTACATTTCTATCAATTAAATAGCAATATATTTTTTTGTCTTGATAGTTATAAACAGCCCTGTGATCTGAGGTTAAATAAATGGGGGGATTTTTATATTTAATTA
>JBIIFA010000129.1:0-5545 GCA_044237565.1 Flavobacterium sp. | reverse complement strand
CCTAATAATTGCAATTCTTCCTCGAAATTTATGGCTCCGATTTTAAGTTTTATACAGCGAAAACCTTCCGCTAATTTTTCCTCGATTTGTTGCTTCATAAAAGCTTCCTTTCCCATCCAGACTAAACCGTTAATTGGAATCGATTTTGTACCATTTGTAAAGTCCGATGGAAAGAGTAAAAACGGATCAGAACTGGCTAAAGATTGGAATGCCATTTCAACACCAAACTGTAGGGATGGGAATGCAATTAAAGCTTCCCAAAGCGTCTCAATTCCAAGGTGAATATTGGAGCAAGTCCACGCTAATTTTTCCTCATAATCGGGTCTGTCATCACAACTCAAACCGCGAAGAATTCCACACTCTCCTATTCCTTTTTTACCATCTTTTTCGAGCACAATAAACCACGTTTCTTTCTCATTCATAATTCCTCGGGATGTTCCCGACGGACGTTTGAAAATAAGAATGTATTTGTGATAAGTTGCTTTCAAAATTGTTGTTTTTTAGTTAGACAGTACTCGTAAAATACATAAAATCTGCATTTCTTGAAGAATCAAAATTAGGATAAATAAGGGAATTTATAGCCCCGAGTGTTATTAAATTAAAATCGGCTTACGATTGGTGATATTTATATGAAAAGTCTTTGTGTTTTCTAGCAACTTCAACATGCATCGAAGCGTGGCGGCAGAAATTGATTTTTATTTATGAATTTAAGTATTAAACAAATAAAAGTGGTATTTATCTACCTCCCATAAACAAGTTTACAAAAATGTCTTGGAAGAAGAAAATAAAACTTAGTGATAATAAAATGGATAATGCAAAAGTACTTAACGCCACTTTTTTCAATTCGGGGTCTAATTCTTTGGGGTTTTTATTTTTATAAACCGTTGCAAGGTGCTTAATCAAAGGAATATAAGCAAATACAAAAATATATTGGTCGAAATTGAACTCTTTGAAATAGGAGAATTCCAATATTAAAACCATAGCAGAAATCACTAAAAAATAATGGTACACTTTTGCATTTGCACCGCCCATTTTGACAACTAAAGTATTTTTATTTGATTTTCTATCCGACTCTTCGTCCCGCATATTATTGAGGTTTAAAACTGCTACACTCAAAAATCCGATGGCGGTTGCGGGCAATAATAAAAACCAATCCATTTCTTTGGCAAACATAAAATAGATTCCGAGTGTGCTAACCAAACCGAAAAATAAGAACACAAACACATCTCCGTAACCTCTATATCCATAGGCAGAATTACCAACGGTGTAACGAATTGCAGAAGCAATTGCTAAAATTCCAAGTCCTAAATAAAATAATGAAAATCCTAAATTATGGTCTTTGAAAGCAACGTAAATCAGTAAAATCGCTGAAATTAATGTCAGAATTGAGGTAATTACCAAAGCGCGTTTCATAGCTTCTGGGGTAATTACACCGCTTTGTATGGCGCGTTTTGGTCCTACGCGATTTTCATTATCAGTTCCTTTAATTCCATCGCCATAATCATTGGCAAAATTAGATAATATTTGTAATCCTAAAGTGGTAGAAAGCGCAAAAATTATTATTTTCCAATTGAACATTGCTTGTGACATGGCGTAAAAACTACCAACAATTATGCCCGAAACCGACAATGGCAATGTTCTTAATCGAGCGGCTTGAATCCAATGTTTCATATTTTATTTTTGTTTAAAGTTTAAGGTTTAAAAAGGTTTAAAGTTTAGTGCTTAACAACTTTAAACATTAAACTTTAAACCTTTTTACGGTAACCATTTTTTCTCAAAATTCGGTTTTCGTTTTTCAAGAAAGGCATTTCGTCCTTCTGTCGCTTCTTCAGTCATATAGGCTAATCGAGTGGCTTCACCAGCAAAAACTTGTTGTCCCACCATTCCATCATCGGTTAAATTCATAGCGAATTTTAGCATTTTTATGGATGTTGGTGATTTTTGAAGAATTTCCTGCGCCCATTCAAAAGCGGTATTTTCCAATTCATCGTGAGGAATTACGGCATTGACCATTCCCATATCCATTGCTTCTTGAGCAGAATAATTTCTCCCTAAAAAAAAGATTTCTCGTGCTTTTTTCTGACCTACCATTTTTGCTAAATAAGCAGATCCATAGCCCCCATCAAAACTTGTTACATCGGCATCCGTTTGTTTGAAAATAGCGTGTTCTTTACTTGCCAAAGTTAAATCGCAAACCACATGCAAACTATGACCGCCACCAACAGCCCAACCTGGAACAACGGCAATTACTACTTTTGGCATAAACCTAATTAAACGCTGTACTTCCAAAATATTCAAACGGTGTTGCCCATCATCACCAACATATCCCTGATGTCCTCGAGCATTTTGATCGCCACCGCTACAAAAAGAATAGATTCCATCTTTTGACGAAGGTCCTTCAGCGGAAAGCAAAACAACGCCAATAGACGTGTCTTCTTGCGCATCATAAAAGGCTTGGTACAATTCTGACGTAGTTTTTGGTCGGAATGCATTTCTAACATCCGGACGATTGAAGGCTATTCTGGCAACTCCATCGCATTTTTTGTAGGTTATATCTTCGAACTCTTTAACCGTTTTCCAGTTTATGGTATTCATAATTGAACTATTTTAGTGTAAAATTAAGGCATTTTTTACTTTTTATAGCAAGTTCAAATAAATATAATTTAGTTGGTATTGTATTTTGAGGTTTTAATCCTGAAATGGAAATATGAAAGCTAAATTATTAGAATTTAATTTTACTTTAAATTTTGACAAAGAGATTTTTTAATATGGAACTGATTTACTGATATTTCGGTTATTGATAACCTATTATAACTTTGTTTGAAGAAATTATATCGAAATTTTCAAAAAACAACCGCTTATAAAAATAGAAAAAATACTTTTTGAGCCCAATTATTGGTTCAAATAGATATGATTTTATTCTAAAATAAAATGCCTTAATCATTCGCAGAAAAACTATTACTGATTATTATTTCTGAATAAAAAAATGAAATAAAACCAACGGGGTATTATAATTTTGTGTAAATTTTAGTATGTGGTTTGTCTATTAGAAATAAAATAATTAATTTTACCAAGTACAGGAATTGCATTGTCAATGACAAAATCTTTCTAACATGAAACTATTCGCTTCTTCAAAAAATTACTATTCTGCTGCTTTAATGTGGATAATAGCTATTGGACTTCTTATTGTCGTTTTTATTAAAAAACCAGATGCTCAAGAACCTTCTATTTATATTTTTTATGCTATTATACTTCCTATTGTTGGATCATTGATCTGGATACTATTGGATACCAAATACATCCTGAAAGAAAATAAAATCTTTTATAATTCGGGGCCATTTCGAGGAACAATTGCAATAGATTCGATTAAGAAAATAGAGCATCATTCGGGAATAATTGTGCCTGTTACCTTCAAACCCGCTTTAAACACCAAAGGACTTATTATTCATTACAATAGTTTTGACGACATTTATATTTCTCCAAATCAGGAGAATTTGTTTCTTGAAGAGTTATTGAAAGTTAACCCAGATATTGAGATTCGATAATTTAAATGTAGTTTTTCAACTAATTTACTCTTTAACCAAGTAAATTCCGTCTTCTTTAATTTCGATTAATTTTTCACGGTAAAGTGCGCCAATAGCTTTTTTGAACGTTTTCTTGCTCATTTTCAAAACCGTTTTAATATCCTCAGGGTGAGAATTATCGGTAAGCCTCAAGAATCCACGACTGGCTTTCAATTCTTCCAAGATTAAATCGGCATTGGGTTCAATACTTTGGTAGCCTTGAATTTGCAATGCCACATCAATTTTATTATCAGGGCGGATGGTTTTAATGTAACCACGCATTCTGTCCCCAGTTCGAATGGCATCATCATAGACCTCATCTTTATAAACCAAGCCTTTGTGCTGCTCGTTGATGATAACATTGATGCCAATATCGGTAATATGAGAAACAATTAAGTCAACTTCTTCGCCTTTTTCAACAGTTAAATTATCATTGTTCAAAAACTGATTTGTTTTGCTTGAAGCCACCAAACGATTGGTTTTTTCATCCATATAAAGATAAACCAAATAGCGCTTGCCTTTTTCCATCGGACGGGCTTGCTCTTTGAATGGAACAAGAATATCTTTTTCCATTCCCCAATCCATAAAAGCACCAATTTGATTGACATAATTCACACGTAAAAGTGCAAATTCATTCAACAAAATATACGGTTCTAAGGTAGTTGAAACGGGGCGTTCCTCGTGATCTAAATATACAAATACAATCAACTCTTCGCCAATATCAAATTTATTGGGAACGTATTTATTCGGTAAAAGAATGTCATTTATTCCTTCTGGATCTTCAACTGGGTTGCCTAAAAACAAACCAACTTTGGTATCTCTTAATATGGTGAGCGTATTGTATTTTCCTATTTCAATCATTGTACTACATTTCTAAAGCGCAAAGGTACAAAATTGAATGTTGGCCTGCAGGAATAAATGAATAGATTTCAAGTTAATGGTTTGTAATAGCAGTTAGATTGAGTTGTTTATTCTATTTCTCGCTATTTTAAATAAAGGTAACTCGTACCGTTTAGCTTGAACTTTTGGTATTTATTTTCATTCTTACCGTCCTAACTTTGTCAATAGTTTGATATTTCAAATAGAACGGAATCAAAACTTTGTCGGTTTTTTTATTGTTTAACTCAAGACATAACTCGAATGTTTTCATGTGTTTTATTTGAATTATCACAATAACAATTGAGAGAACTAGAATGCCATAGGCAACGTTTAAAACCAAAAAAAAGCAACACAATAAATTAATGATTGCAATAACAGCAAAATTAAATGTGAACTTATAAACTGGGCTTTTGATTTGCTTAATATATATTTTATCTAATTCCGAGATCCTAACCTCCATGCTTTTCCCAAAAATGAATTGGATTTGAAGAAAGTTATCTTTTAAAATTAAAGCTTTAACAATTTTCGTAATTATTTGCATCTAACAATAATTTAATATTTTAAACAAAATTATTAGTTTTATTGCATATATTTAGCCCATAATTCTCCCATAATAAAATCAAATGGAAATAGATGAAGTTAAAATGCTAAAAATGAGCTTAGAAAAGCAGTTTGGAAAACCAATAAAAAAAGAGCAAGATTTGCATTTTCTAAAACAAGACATTAAAGATTCTATTGACGTAGAAATTGGAATAAACACACTTAGACGCTTTTTTGGTTTTATGCCTTTTAAGTTTCCGAGAGATACTACTATTGAAAAATTGGTCCACTATTTAGGATACAGAAATAGAACTATTTTTTTCAATAACACCAATACAAATAAATCCTGGGATTATTGGTTCAGAAACAATACCATTCTATTATCAGGAATTATAACCCAAGAAGATTTAGAATGGCTTATAGCTTCTAAAAATCGGGAGGATTATTTTATTTATTTGAGTTCAATACTAAAAGAATTCCTTTCTAAAAAAAACATTAATGGATTGCTACAACTATTTAGTAATGACGAATTGTTTCTGATTACGGATTCTGATGCTATTAAG
>JBIIFA010000128.1:0-5556 GCA_044237565.1 Flavobacterium sp. | reverse complement strand
GTAGCTTTTTTATTTTTTATATTTACACCATAAATTTTTTAGGAGCGAATTTGTAGTGCTTTTCAACCAATGCAATTCCCGCTGTTCGCAGTATTTTTTTTGTTACAACGTTTGGTTTTAAAACAAAATTTCGACAAACAAAAAAAGATACTTGCTGCCATCGGGGCTACTGGAGCAATCATTTTCTGATTCTGAAATTTTTAGATTTTTAAAATCAAACCTCGAAATATCGAGCGTAAAAAGTAAATAAAAATGAGTTTTTTCAAAAAATTATTCTCGTCAGAAAAAAAAGAAACCTTAGACAAAGGATTAGAACAATCTAAAACTTCTTTCTTCTCAAAGCTCACAAAAGCAGTAGCAGGAAAAACTAAAGTTGACGATGAGGTTCTCGATAACCTCGAAGAAATTCTAATCTCTTCAGACGTTGGCGTAAATACAACCCTTAAAATAATCACCCGAATTGAAAAACACGTTTCTGAAAATAAATATTTAGGAACTAGTGAACTCAATGAAATCCTAAGAAACGAAATCGCAAGCCTTCTTTCAGAAACCAATTCTGGCGAAGCAACAGAATTTATAATTCCAACAACTACAAAACCTTATGTATTAATGGTTGTAGGCGTAAATGGTGTTGGAAAAACAACTACCATTGGAAAATTAGCCCACCAATTCAAAAAGCAAGGATACAAAGTCGTTCTTGGAGCAGCCGATACTTTTCGTGCCGCCGCTATCGACCAATTACAAGTTTGGGCAGATAGAGTAGGAGTTCCATTGGTAAAACAACAAATAGGAAGTGATCCTGCTTCAGTAGCTTTTGACACCCTACAATCTGCGGTTTCTCAAAATGCCGATATTGTAATAATTGATACCGCAGGACGTTTGCACAACAAAGTAAATTTAATGAACGAATTGACTAAAGTTAAACGCGTAATGCAAAAAGTAGTCGGCGAAGCGCCACACGACGTATTATTGGTTTTAGATGGCTCTACGGGTCAAAATGCTTTTGAACAAGCCAAACAATTCACAGCTGCTACCGAAGTTACTTCTTTAGCGGTTACCAAATTAGATGGAACAGCAAAAGGTGGAGTGGTAATTGGAATCTCAGATCAGTTTCAAATTCCGGTAAAATATATAGGAGTAGGTGAAGGAATTGAAGACTTACAAGTTTTCAATAAATACGAATTTGTAGATTCTTTCTTTAAATAAGATAATTATGGAGTTTTATAAAAACCTAAAACCAATTTATCTTTATTTGTGTAGTATCATTTTCATTGTACTTTCAAATGTAGTACGGGAAAAAAACCAAAGCGTTTATTTGATTTTTTTAATTCTAGGAGTTATTTTATTCGCCTTAGGATTTAGTAAAAAAATTAAAAAATAGAGTCGATTTCTATTGGTATAAAGCACTAATTTTTTGCCATAAAACCGTGTCAAAATCAGAAAGCGCTAAATTTACTGCATCTGCAGCATTTCCCATTCTTATCACAACCATATTTTTACTAGGAACCACATAGATTTTTTGATCATTTTTACCCAAAGCCATAAACATGTCATTTGGTGCTGTTGGAATAATACTTCCATTGAATTGGTATTGTGATTCAGGTAAATGATAACTTGCTTTTCCATTCAACCACCATAAATAACCATACGAAAGATTAATGTTTTGAGAAGTTGATGTCGCTTGATTGAAATAAGTTTCATTCAAAATGGCAGTTCCATTCCACTTCCCTTTATTCAATGCTAGTAATCCAAAGCGAGCCATACTTCTCGAAGTGCTTCCGTAAACACTATTATTTCCAGAAGTAAACCATCCACCATCCATTCCGATTTTATCTCTTAATTTGGAATTGAAATAAGAAGTAAAACTTTGGTTTGTTGCAGTTGCAATTACGTCTTGCAATTTGACATAGACATTGTGATAGGCCCATCGAGAACCTGCATCTGCATTATAGGTCAAGCAATTTGGTGTGACACAATCGCCATTTGCACTATCTTCCAAACCAGAAGTCATAGTTAAAAGATTCTTATTGGTAATCAAATTCTCCTTAGCTAAGGTTTCGCTTGTCCACCCTGTTCCTAAATAATCTGAAACTTTAGCATTTATATTTAAAAATCCTTCTTGTTCAGCAATTCCTGTCATGGTTGATGTTAACGTTTTTCCAGCACTTGCCCAATACCAATTTGTGGAAGCAGAATGTCCATTGAAATAATTTTCCATTACAATTTTCCCGTTTACAAGAAGTATAAATGATTTAGAATTCTTTAATGCTAAGTAATCTAATAAGGGTTGTACTGCATTTTGATTCCATCCCAAAGAAGAAATAGAATTGGTTTCCCAAGCCGAAGTTCCATTAGTAGGTGGAAAGTACATAGTATCTGAAGTAGTAGAAGTAGAATCGGAGCAACTTGCAAAAATTACAATTAGGAATGCTATTATAATGTTGTACTTTTTCATAATGGTTTCTTGATTTGAACTTAAAAATATAAAAAAGTTTAATGTAATCTGATTTTTATTTGAAATAAATTTGAGTTTCAAAACTATAAAAAAGTAAATTTGTAAAAATTAGTATTTCCATGAAAAAAGTCATTGCAATTTCATTTCTATTTATTCTTTCAGCTTGTCATCAAAAAGTTACAGTTAAAGATATTTCTAAATTGAACGGCTATTGGGAAATCGAGAAAGTGATTCTTTCCAATGGAACTAAAAAAGTATATACTTATAATGAGTCGTTTGATTATTTTCAAATTAAAGCAAATAAAGGTTTCAGAAAGAAAGTAATGCCACAATTGGACGGTCGGTTTTTGGTGAATAACCAATCTGAGAAAATTGAAATTACTTTTGAAAAAGATGGCGCCTATATTAATTACAAAACGCCTTACGCAAAATGGAAAGAAGAAATTGAATCGCTTTCTAATGACAAATTAGTTTTAATTAATGCTTCGGACACAGAATATCATTATAAAAAATCGGCACCAATAAATATTTTAGGAGATGGCAAAAAGACTAAATAATGAAAGTTCCATTGGTGATGTTCTAAAAGAAATTATCCAAAGCAATAAGTTACAACCCGGAATGGATCAGGTTTCAGTGAAAGAAGCTTGGGTTTCATTAATGGGAAATGGCGTGAACAGTTATACCAAAAATGTTACTTTAAAAGGAAGTACATTATATGTGGAACTAACTTCCTCCGTTTTACGCGAAGAATTAAGTCACGGAAAATCTAAAATTATAGCCATGATAAATGAAGAATTACGTCGGGATATCGTTAAAGATGTAATTTTAAGATAGAGAAAGTTATAACTTAAAAATAAAAATGCCCAAATCGTTAGTATAAACGAGATGGGATTTTTAATTTTATTTATGTTAGTTTTATCCGCAATTAGATGTTAAACTAAATTCTTATATTAGAACTGCTCTCTTCCTGCGAAGTGAAAAGCACCTTCAATAGCAGCATTTTCATCGCTATCTGAACCGTGAACTGCATTTTCTCCAATAGAAGTTGCATACGCTTTTCTAATAGTTCCTTCTGCAGCATCCGCTGGATTTGTAGCTCCAATCAAAACTCTAAAGTCTTCAACAGCATTTTCTTTTTCTAAAATTGCAGCAACAATTGGACCTCTTGACATAAATTCTACTAATTCTCCGTAGAATGGTCTTGCAGCGTGAACTGCGTAAAAAGCTTGTGCATCTGCAATTGTCAATTGTGTCAATTTCAAAGAAACGATTTTGAAACCTCCGTTTGTAATCATTGCTAAAATGTTTCCGATGTGTCCGTTAGCGACAGCATCCGGTTTAATCATTGTAAAAGTTCTATTAGTAGCCATTTTTTTGTTTTAAATTTTTTGCAAAAATAAGTTTTTTTAATCGATTTCCAATTATTAGTACCTTATAATGTTAGAATCGTAAAATTAAACTCTAAAGGTTTCAATTCAGTAACTAATTTTTCAATCAATTCTTTTCCATTTTCCAAATAAAATTCGGAAAAATTGGCTTTTCGCTCTTGCAAACTTTGATTTGGAAACAATTCGTTTTGCAAGTCAACGATGCGTTGTAATTCGGCAACATATTTCTTTTTTTGAGCTTTTAACAATCGCTTTTCTAAATTTTCTAATCCTTTAATCTGCTTTGCTTCTTGCGCTTTTACGGCTCCAAGAAAAGATTTGTCTGTTTGATTTGCAATTGCATATAAATCGGAAAATTGTTGCCTTAAAAAATCTTTCTGTACTGAAAAGTCAATCGGAATTTCTGATAGTTTCAAAACTTTTCTATTGATTAAATCTTCTTGTTTTGCGAATAAATCGATATAAGTTAATCCTAATTTTATTGCTTTTTCAGCTTGTTTTGGCTTAACCAAAAGCGCCGAATTCCGTAATAAAAGAATCGGAAATGTACAATTGTAAGCTTGGAACGTTGTTTTTAATTCCAACCAATATGCAATTTCTCCACCGCCTCCAATGTAGCATAAATTAGGCAAAATCACTTCTTGATACAACGGACGAAGAATTACATTAGGACTAAATCTTTCAGGATTTTTCGCAACTAATTCTAAAATTCCGTTTTCAGAAAAGGTAATTTTGGTATTGTTGATTTTGTATTTCCCATCTTCAAAAAGGATGCGTTCTCGCAAATTATCTTCAATATAAAACAGATTTATTTCACGTGGATTTACTTGAACAGGATACTCTTTTAGTTTTTGAAGTGTTTCTAAAACCGTTTTATTGGCTGTTTGATGTACTAATTCTTCTTTTATATACGGTATAAATTCTCTTTTTAATTCCGAATTATCAGCATCTAAAATTACCAATCCATAATTACTAAAAAGTTGATTTGTTAAATATCGAGTCGCATTTGCTAACGAATCGTTATTTGTGTATGCGTCTTTGAATAGTTTTTTTATAGTATTTGCGTTGGTTCCCGACCCTAATTCTTTTTCAAATACGCTAAGAAATTCGTCCAATCCTTCTGTAGATAATCTTCCTACAGGCCCTGAACTTTCTATGTTCCACTGGAATTTTTTGCCTTTAAAATTAAAATAATTAATCTCTTCAAAATCGTGGTCTTCGGTTGCCATCCAATAAATGGGAACAAAATTATACGTTGGATATTTCGACTTTAATTCCTTCGTTAAATTTATTGTCGAAATGATTTTATATAAGAAGTACAATGGCCCCGTAAATAAATTGAGTTGGTGCCCCGTTGTAATCGTGAAGGTATTTTCCTCTGAAAGTAAAGTAATATTTTTTTTGGTTAATTCAGAAATTGCAAGCGATTCATATTGCTCCTTCAATACTGAAACTAAAACTTCTCGAATATTGGAATTGTAGTTTTGTTGCTTTTCTAGCAGTTGCTTTTTAAAATTTACAATAGTTGGAAAATGGTTGTAAAGCGCCTCTAAACATGATTTCTGATTCAAATAATCGTTCATCAAAGGAGTGAAATATCCAGAATTTTGATAGCTAATACAATCCGTTGGCATAGGGAAATTTGTTTTGAGTAAAAATACCAAAAAAAATGGGTAATTAGTCTTTCTTTAAAATATCTTTCAATACTTTTTT
>JBIIFA010000127.1:0-5625 GCA_044237565.1 Flavobacterium sp. | reverse complement strand
CGATGGGATTTTTTCTATTTTATATAAATGATGAAATTATGAGTGCAGTATCGTATTACACAGCAGAAGGATTAAAGAAATTAAGAGAAGAATTAGATTATTTGAAGAGCGTGATGCGTCCAAAAGCCTCCGCTGATATAGCAGAAGCACGTGATAAAGGCGATTTGTCAGAAAACGCCGAATATGATGCTGCCAAAGAAGCACAAGGGATGTTGGAAATGAGAATTGCTAAATTGGAAGAAGTGCATTCCAACGCAAGATTAATAGATGAAACGCATTTAGATGTTTCAAAAGTTTTGGTTTTGTCGAATGTAAAAATCAAAAATTTAACAAACGGAATTGAGATGAAATATACCTTAGTTGCAGAAAGTGAAGCCGATTTGAAAACAGGAAAAATATCTGTGACTTCACCAATTGGAAGAGGTTTGTTAGGAAAATCTGTTGGAGAAGTTGCCGAAATTACCGTTCCAAATGGCGCTTTGAGATTTGAAATATTAGAAATTTCGAGAGACTAAATCATTGCGAGGAACGAAGCAATCTCATTTACATAAACCTATCAAAGTAAATTAATGAGTTCTATTTTCACAAAAATCGTAAACGGAGAAATTCCGTGTTATAAAATCGCAGAAGACGATAATTTTCTTGCTTTTTTAGATGTAAATCCAAATGCGATAGGTCATACTTTGTGCATTCCAAAACAAGAAATCAACAAAATTTTCGATTTGGATGATGCACTTTATTTAGGATTAATGCAATTTTCTAAAAAAATCGCCATTGCTCTTGAAAAAGCAGTTCCTTGCAAAAGAATTGGAATGAGTGTAATTGGTTTAGAAGTTCCCCACGCGCACGTTCATTTGATTCCATTGAATGAAATGGATGAAATGCGATTCCAAAATAAAGTCAGTTTAAGTAAGGAAGAATTCGAAACTTTGGCAAAGAAAATCCAAGGGAATTTGTAAAAATTAAGCGAATTTAATTTTTTGCCTTTCTAAAACTTATCTGCATTGTAGTTCCTTTATCGATTTCAGATTGTAAGACTTTAACTTTTCCATTATGGTATTCTTCTACGATCCGTTTTGTTAGTGAAAGTCCCAATCCCCAACCTCTTTTTTTGGTTGTAAATCCAGGTTCAAAAATGGTTTTGAATTGCTTTTTAGGAATTCCTTTGCCTGAATCAGATACTTTTATTTTTACAAATTCGCCGTCTAAATCAATAACTACGTCTAATTTTCCTCGTCCTCGCATTGCGTCGATGGCATTTTTTACCAAGTTTTCAATTGTCCAACTAAACAAAGCAGGATTTAAAGAAACAGTGATTGGATATTCAGGAGCTTTGAATGTAAAAACGACTTGTTTTGAAAATCTGGATTGCAAATAGGCGAATGAATTTTGAGTTTCGGAGATAATATCTTTCTTTTCTAAAATAGGTTCGGAACCAATTTTTGAAAATCTGTCAGTAATATTTTGAAGTCTAATAATATCTTTTTCGATTTCAAAAACAGTAGTTTCGGCAACATTATCCGATTTTAATATTTCAAGCCATCCAATTAAAGACGAAAGCGGTGTGCCGATTTGATGCGCGGTTTCCTTCGCCATTCCAGCCCAAAGTTTGTTTTGAGTTGCCATTTTTGTGCTGCGATAAAAATTGTAAACCAGCAAAGCAAACAAGACAATAATTAACAAAAAGGCTATTGGATAATATTTAAGTTTGTTCAATAATGAGGAATTTCCGTAATATAAATATTGGGATTTTCCGGGCACATATTCAATGACTATCGGGTCATTTTCTTTTTTTAATCGTAATAAAAGTTCTTTTGATTTGTGTTCATTATTTATAATTTCATCATCAATATTTATTGTATTTATGATGCTGTCTTTCTCGGTTACAATAATTGGAATTGTGGAATTATTGCTAAAAATCTGCAAAGGCAAATCCAATTCTGTATTTTCATTTGCATTAATTAAAGTTTTTTGGGCTTTCGCCAAAAGTTCCATTTTCAACCGTTCTTCATTTTTGAAAATTTGAAAAAAGTTGAACGTATTCCAAAGAATAAAAATGATAATGATGAAGGAGGAAAAAATAATAATCCAACGAGTGAAATTCCTTTTGTTTGAAAACTGCATAAACTTCTTTGTAAAGTGTTATTCAACGATAAATATAATGAAATATTATCATTTGAATGTAGAAATATCATTTTGCCTTTTTGTAAAGGAATATTAGATTACAAAATTCTGAATTTTTGAATCCATTTTTGTTATATTTGTTCAAATTGATTTTTATGATTAGCATTGAACCAAAAGACATTTCTTCCGCAAAATTACAAGGGTATTTACAAAGCGCTGTAGGACCACGACCGATTGCATTTGCAAGTACTATTGATAAAAATGGTAAGCCTAATTTATCGCCTTTTAGTTTCTTTAATGTTTTTAGTGCTAATCCTCCAATTTTAATTTTTTCACCTGCAAGACGTGTTCGTGACAATTCTATAAAACACACTTTAATTAATGCTGAAGCAACTGGTGAAGTAGTTATAAACGTTGTGAATTTTGATATGGTGCAACAAACATCATTGTCAAGCACAGAATATGCGGATGGCGTAAATGAATTTCTAAAAGCTGGATTTTCCGCAATTCCATCGGATATTGTGAAACCGTATCGCGTGGCTCAATCCCCAGTGCAATTTGAATGTAAGGTCAATGAAATTATTAGTTTAGGAACTCAAGGTGGTGCAGGAAATTTAGTAATTTGCGAAGTATTGAAAATTCATATTAATGAATCCGTTTTAGATGAAAATGGAACTATCGATCCCTATAAAATAGATTTAGTTTCAAGAATGGGAGGCAATTGGTATTCTCGTGCCAATCAAGGATTGTTTGAAGTTGCAAAACCATTAACAACATTAGGAATTGGTGTAGATCAAATACCAGATTATATTAAAGAAAGTCGTGTTTTTAATGGAAATGATTTAGGAAAATTAGGGAATATTGAAGCGTTGCCCACAACAGAAGAAATTAATACATTTGTAAATAAAAATTTTGCAGTTAAAGGCGTTTTAAGTTCGGATGATATTTTGAAAAAGTTTCAAAAAGCCAAGGAATATTTAGATACAAACGATGTAGATTCTGCTTGGAAAGTATTGTTGGCCAAATAAATAGAATAAAATAATAATAAAAATAGTTAAGATGGAAGTATCAGGAAAAATCAAAATGCTTGGAGAAGCAAAAAATGTAGGGAATGGAAGTTTCTTAAAAAGAGAGTTAGTTGTTACAACTGACGAACAATATCCACAACATATTTTAGTTGAATTCGTTCAAGACAAATGTGATTTATTGAACAGTTATAATGTTGGCGAGGCTGTAAAAGTTTCCATCAACTTAAGAGGTCGAGAATGGGTTGATCCTCAAGGTGTGACTAAATATTTCAATGCAATTCAAGGTTGGAGAGTAGAAAGATTAGCTGCTGCAGCACCAACTCAAGCCCCTCCTATTCCAGCTGCAGAAGCATTTCCGCCAGCGGAATCATTCAAAGAAGAAGAGCACGACGATTTGCCTTTCTAATTACAAATCATAAAGGATTATAATTCTGAATTTAATTTTTCTATTTTCTGACTTTTAATACTCAATAAATTGTATTTCAAACTTCGCATTTAAAAAATGTACTTTTTAACTAAAGATTTGTATTTTCCACCAGTTCATGATGCTAATTATGAAGGCATTCTTGCCATAGGAGGGGATTTATCAGTAGAAAGAGTATTATTAGCCTATAAAAGTGGTATTTTTCCGTGGTTTAATCCCAGAGAACCTATTCTTTGGTGGGCACCAAGTTCAAGAATGGTTTTATTTTTCGAGGATTTGATTATTTCAAAAAGTATGCGAAATATCCTCAATAGAAATGTTTTTAAGGTTACTTTTAATCAAGATTTTAAAGCGGTTATTTCCAACTGTCGTTCCATTAAAAGAGAGGGGCAAAATGGAACTTGGATTAGCGATGAAATCATTGAAGCGTACTGCAAACTTCATAAATTGGGCATTGCAAAATCTGTTGAAGTTTGGCAAAATGAAGAATTAGTTGGTGGACTATACGGAATCGATTTAGGAAATGTATTCTGTGGCGAAAGTATGTTTTCCAAAGTTAACAATGCTTCCAAAGTGGCTTTCATTACTTTAGCAAATCAATTAAAAAACGACAATTATAAATTATTAGATTGCCAAGTTTATAATGAACACCTCGAAAGTTTGGGTTGTAATGAAATTGACAGAGAAGATTTTATGAGAATTTTGAATGAAGATTCTTAACTTCTTTTCCAGCAATCTTCTACGTGGTCGTTTACCATTCCTGTGGCTTGAATATGAGCGTAAACAACTGTTGACCCTACAAATTTAAAACCTCGTTTCTTTAAATCTTTGCTAATTGCATCCGAAAGGGGAGTAGTGGCAGGAACTTCTTTCAGTGTTTTAGGGTAGTTGACAACAGGTTTTTCATCTACAAATCCCCAAATATATTTACTGAAACTTCCAAACTCTTCTTGTATTTTCATAAATGAAATGGCATTCGAGACAGCAGAACGAATCTTCAATTTGTTGCGAATAATTCCCGTATTTTGCATTAATTCTTGGATTTTTTCTTCAGAATATAATGCCACTTTTGAATAATTAAAGTCGTCAAAAGCCAATCGAAAATTTTCTCTTTTTTTTAATATTGTAATCCAACTCAATCCCGCCTGAAACGTTTCTAAAATAAGAAACTCAAATAATTTTTGGTCGTCATAAACAGGAACTCCCCATTCTTCATCGTGGTATTTTTCGTAAATATCGATTCCAACGCACCATTTACATCTGATTTTTTCTTTCATCGTATTTGTTTTGACAGTTTCAAATATAAAAAAATTCCATTTCAAATTGCTTCGAAATGGAATTTAATATATTGATTAGAAATCTGAAATTTAAATTCAAAAATCTAAAGTTGAATTAACCTAAAGCCGCTCTTTTGAAACCTGTAACAACTAAGTTTTTATCTAAAGATTGAACATAAGTAGCAACGCTCATTTTACTATCTTTGATATAATCTTGATTTACTAAAGTATTGTCTTTAAAGAAACGTGCTAATTTACCTTTTGCAATATTATCTAACATTGCTTCTGGTTTACCTTCTTGACGTAAAACATCTTTTGCAATTTCAATTTCTTTTGAAATAATATCTGCATCAACACCATCTTCGTTCAAAGCGATTGGCGCCATTGCTGCCGCTTGCATTGATACGTTTCTAGCAACTTCGTCAGCTCCTTCAATATTTGCAGATAAAGCAGTTAAAGTAGCGATTTTGTTTCCAGAGTGAATGTATGATCCTATGAAAGCACCTTCTAATTTTTCGAAAGTTCTGATTTCCAATTTCTCACCGATAACTCCTGTTTGCTCGATTAATTTATCAGCAACAGTAATTCCGTTGAAATCAGCTGCTAAAAATTCTTCTTTGGTATTGAAATTCAAAGCCAAGTTAGCCATATCAGTAGCCATTTTCACGAAGCTTTCGTTCATTCCTACGAAGTCAGTTTCACAGTTTAATGTGATAACAACACCAGCAGTTTTTGCAGCATTTACAACTGCAATTGCAGCTCCTTCAGTAGA
>JBIIFA010000126.1:0-5685 GCA_044237565.1 Flavobacterium sp. | reverse complement strand
TATGGCGATTTGGATATTTCATTGATCGACGAATTACCTCCAGGAAGAAAACCAATTCAAACCGTTCACCGCTATGATTCCAACAGATTGAATGTTATGGCATTTGTAGGAGATCAAATAGCTTTAGGACGCCAAATTTATGTAGTTTATCCTTTGATTCAGGAATCCGAAAAAATGGATTTCAAAGATTTAATGGACGGTTACGACAACATTTCTCGGGATTTCCCGCTTCCAAAATATGCAATTTCTATCCTTCACGGAAAAATGAAAGCTGAAGAAAAAGATTTCGAAATGAAACGATTTGCCGAAGGAAAAACCAATATTATGGTAGCAACAACCGTTATCGAAGTAGGCGTAAATATCCCCAATGCCAGCGTTATGATTGTAGAAAGTGCCGAACGTTTTGGACTCTCGCAACTACATCAATTGCGGGGACGTGTGGGTCGTGGTGCCGATCAAAGTTATTGTATTTTGATGAGTTCTCACAAACTATCCAACAACAGCAAAACCCGAATGGACACGATGGTGCGCACCAACGATGGATTTGAAATTGCCGAAGTCGACTTGAAACTTCGTGGTCCAGGCGATTTAATGGGTACCCAACAAAGTGGTGTTTTGAATCTTCAAATTGCCGATTTAGTTCGTGACAGAGACATTCTTTCTTTGGCTCGAAACTATGCTGTTAAAATTCTAAAAGACGATGCCTCACTAGAAAAGTCGCAACATTCAGTAATGCGAATGGTATTTATAGAAATGACCAAACGCAAAAACATTTGGAATTACATCAGTTAGAATTCACATTTTCAACTCCTTTTCTTATTCATAAAAATGCCCCAAATAGCGTCTAACTTTTTGGGGCATGTCCAAATCAATGCTACTTTGATACTTTTTATTAATCAGAATTTATTACTAAATTCCGGCTATAGCTTTAATTTCTGCAATGATTCGCAAGGCCAACGCATCGGCTAAATCTTGTGTTTGAGCCTCAGTATAAATACGAATTATGGGTTCGGTATTGGATTTACGTAGGTGGACCCAGTTTTCGGCAAAATCTATTTTCACACCATCAATTGTTGTGATGTCTTCGGATTTGTATTTTTCGGTCATGGCAATCAAAATAGCATCGACATCAATTTGTGGCGTGAGTTCAATTTTGTTTTTGCTCATGTAATACTGCGGATAACTCGCTCGTAAATCGGCCACCGTTTTCTCCTGATTTGCCAAATACGTTAAGAATAACGACACACCAACCAAGCTGTCGCGCCCATAATGCAACTCCGGATAGATGATTCCACCGTTTCCTTCGCCACCAATAATTGCATTTGTGGCTTTCATTAATTCGACCACATTCACTTCGCCCACGGCACTTGCTTGATAATTTCCATTGTGCTTGTTGGTAATATCGCGCAACGCTCGGGAAGACGACATGTTGGAAACTGTATTTCCTGGAGTTTTGCTCAAAACATAATCGGCGCAAGCTACAAGAGTATATTCTTCGCCAAACATTTCGCCATCATTGGAAATGAAAGCCAAACGGTCTACATCGGGATCAACAACAACACCAAAATCGGCTTTTTCTTCAACAACCAATTTGCAAATATCTCCCAAATGCTCTTTTAAAGGTTCAGGATTGTGAGGGAAATGTCCGTTTGGTTCACAGTATAATTTGACTACTTCAACGCCCATTTGCTCCAACAATTTTGGAATAATAATTCCACCTGATGAGTTTACAGCATCAACAACAACTTTATATTTACGTTTTGCAACAGCTTCAGCATCCACCAAAGGCAGGTTTAAAACTTCGTCGATGTGGATGTCCATATAGGCATCGTTTTCAGTAATAGTTCCTAAATCATCCACTTCAGAAAAAGTAAAAGCTTCGTCTTCGGCAATTTGCAGAATCAATTCGCCTTCTTTGGCACTTAGAAACTCCCCTTTTTCGTTGAGTAATTTCAAGGCGTTCCATTGCTTTGGATTGTGAGAAGCGGTAAGGATAATTCCACCGTCGGCCTTTTCTAAAGGCACAGCGATTTCTACTGTAGGCGTGGTTGATAAACCTAAATCGATAATATCAATTCCTAGTCCTATTAAGGTATGGGTGATTAAATTATGAATCATAGGTCCCGAGATTCTAGCGTCACGACCTACAACTACAGTTAATTTATCTTTTTTACTGTTATTTTTCAGAAAAGTTCCATAGGCTGACGCAAATTTTACTGCATCGACTGGTGTTAGATTATCGCCAACAACTCCCCCAATGGTTCCTCGAATTCCTGAAATAGATTTAATTAATGTCATTTTTTATGGATTTAATTTTAGCAAATATAATAATTTGGGTTGTGTTTGAAGTCGCATTTGAAATAAAATTCCTAAATTCGGAGAATGAATTTTCTAGCACATATTTATCTTTCTGGCGACTCCGATTTAATCAAAATTGGTAATTTTATGGCGGATGGTGTTCGTGGAAACAAGCACTTAGAATTACATTCTGATATTCAAAAAGGAATTATTTTGCACCGTTTCATTGACACTTTTACCGATGCACATCCCCTTTTTAGACAGAGTACAAAAAGGCTACATGCCAATTACCATCATTTTTCGGGTGTGATTGTGGATGTTTTTTACGATCATTTTTTGGCTAAGAATTGGCATTTGTATTCGGATGAAAAATTAGAAGATTATGTTGCTACTTTCTATGAATCATTGGATATTAACCACGATTTATTGACTGAAAAAGCGCAATTAATGAAGCCGTATATGATTCAGCAAAACTGGCTTTTGAGTTACCGAACTATAGAAGGAATTGAGAAAATTTTGTCTCAGATGGACAATCGGATAAAGCGGGAATCGAACATGCGGTTATCGGTTCAGGAATTGAGATTATTTTATCAAGAGTTTGAAGATGATTTTACGATTTTCTTCAATGAATTACGAACGCATTCTTCCGGAAAATTGCTTTCTTTGTAATTAGAAAATAATGGTTAAAATCAAAAATAATGAGCTTCATAACTGAATTAGAATCTGCCTTTAAAAAAAATAGAAATCCAGAAAACGCTATTCCAATGGCGAAATATATGAAGAATTTATTTTCTTTCTATGGAATAAAAGCAGAACAAAGACGGGAAATTTTCAAAGAAATTTGCAAGGAAAATAAAGAAGAATTAACTCAAAACTCCAGAGAAATTGCTTGTGAATTATGTAATAAAGAGTTTCGAGAATTGCACTATTGTGGAATTGAAATTATAATGAAATACCTTAAAAACAACTACCAAAAAGAAGATATTGAACTCATTGAAAAAATATTAGTTACTAATTCCTGGTGGGATAGCGTGGATACCATTGCCAAAAATATCTTAGGACACTATTTAATAGAATTCCCAGAGGAAACCGAAAAAGTAATCGAACGATTTTCTAACTCCAAAAATATGTGGCTTAATAGAAGTGCGATTCTTTTTCAATTGGGATACAAGAAAAACACAAATTACGAATTGCTTTTTTCAGAATGTGAAAAGCATTCAAAATCAAAAGAATTTTTTATTCAAAAGGCAATTGGCTGGGCTTTGCGCGAATATGGTGGAACAAATCCAAATCTTGTAATCAATTTTGTAAACAAAACCAAATTAAAACCATTGAGTAAAAAAGAAGCCCTGAGAAAATTAATTTAAACCCAAAATAATAGTAAATTAGCACTTTACAAAAAATTCAATGTTCAAAAGATATATTTATAAAATTGAAAACTTAATTAGTTGGTCGCAATCAAAACTATCAGAAAAACAGTTTATTTTTCTGTCGAGTGTTTTAGTCGGGATTTCAGCAGCCTTTGCTGTGATTGTGTTGAAGAGTTTTGCACACTCCGTATTTTCATTTGCAACCTACATCAATGGAATTCTAAAATTAAGTTTCATCAACAGCGTTTTACCAATTGTAGGAATTTTACTGACAATATTTGTTGTAAAGCGGGTTTTGGGAGGTACGATTGAAAAAGGAACTTCTCAAATATTGTATGCAGTAGCAAAGAAATCGAGTGTAATTCCGAGAAAACAAATGTATGCTCAGATTATCACTAGCTCATTGACCGTTGGTTTGGGTGGTTCAGCAGGTTTGGAAAGCCCAATCGTAATTACGGGTGCTGCTTTTGGATCTAATTATGCGCAACGCTATAAATTGAGTTACAAAGACCGAACTTTGCTAATAGGTTGCGGGGTTGCAGCGGGAATTGCAGCGGCTTTTAACGCTCCAATTGCAGGAGTTTTGTTTGCCATCGAAGTTTTGTTGGTTGACGTTAGTATTTCGGCTTTTACCCCAATAATGATTGCAGCAGCGACGGGGGCTTTGGTTTCTGAAATTGCATTAGACGAAAGTATTTTATTAAATTTCAAACAACAACAAACGTACGACTACCATAATATTCCATATTACATTTTACTGGGTATTTTTGCAGGTTTTATTGCTGTATATTATTCTCGGAATTTTCAAAGGGTGGAACATTTTTTTGAAAGAATTAAAATAAACCCTTATAAAAAAGGGCTTTTTGGTGCTTCTATTTTAGCTATTATTATTTTTATATTCCCAACCTTATTCGGAGAAGGTTATGAAAGTATCAAAACATTATCAGAAAATGACCCTGGACAATTATTAGAAAATACATTATTTAGTGATTTCAGAAATAACAGTTGGGTGCTTTTACTTTTTGTGGGTGCTACAATGTTATTGAAAGTTTTTGCAACAGGAATTACACTCGGAAGTGGCGGAAATGGAGGGAATTTTGCCCCTTCCCTATTTTTAGGTTCTTATGCAGGATTTTTCTTTTCAAAATTCATAAATCTAACTGGATTTACAAAATTGCCAATCAGTAACTTTACTCTGGTTGGAATGGCAGGAATTCTGAGCGGATTATTTCACGCGCCATTGACCGCAATTTTTCTAATTGCTGAAATCACAGGTGGTTACGACTTGATGATTCCATTGATGATTGTATCCTCCATTAGTTTTGCGATTTCTAAGCGTTTTGAAAAACATTCTTTGGACGTAAAGAATTTAGCCCGAAAAGGAAATGCATTTACTAGTAATAAAGACACGAATATTTTATCTACTTTGAATATTAATAAAATCATCCAAAATGATTACTTAACCGTTAATTCTGAGGGGAATTTAGAAAAATTAGTAGACTTGATTTCACATTCCAACCAAGTAGCTTTTGCTGTTGTAGATGAAAACCTTGAATTATTAGGCGTAATTTATTTCAATGATATTAGGGAATTAATATTCAGTGCCTTCAAAGTAAAATACACTCCTATTAAAGAAATAATGCAAACTCCAAAAGAGATTATTTATCCAACCGATAGTATGGAAACGGTAATGAATAAATTTGAAAACTCAAAAGTTGCCTTTCTTCCCGTAATTAAGAATGGGAAATATTTTGGTTTTATATCCAAATCTGTTGCTCTTGAAGCGTATAGAAGCAAATTAAAATCCATGACGATAGAATAATCAATGCTAAATAATTCCTGTGATTATCATTTGTATTAACAAAATCTTCATAAGCGTTGTATCGAAAGTTTAAATCAAAATGGTAACTTTGCGTTTTGATGCAAATTATGTTAGAAACTGATAATAATATTGAAGTATTAGGGGCGCGAGTTCATAATCTTAAAAATATAGACGTTACCATTCCCAGAGAAAAAT
>JBIIFA010000027.1:0-15864 GCA_044237565.1 Flavobacterium sp. | reverse complement strand
ATGTAAATCACGGATTTTAGTTACATCTGGTCGCATTCCTGTCAAAATACTTGCACGTGTTGGCCCACAAACTGCTTGTTGGCAATAATTATTTAAAAACACAGTTCCCATTTTTGCCAAACGGTCAATATTTGGGGTTTTTATTATTTTATCTCCATAACAACCTAATATTGGTTTCAAATCATCAACAGCGATAAAAAGAACATTTGGTTTTGTTTTTTCTTGAGCAATAATAGGAGAAATTGATAAAATACCTAAAAGAGCTACTGCGATTAATTTTTTCATTAAAATTTATTTATTATGTGTTATTTTTATTGTTGTTAGGACTTGTCTTGCTTAATAAGGTTTAATTAAATTCTACTATTTAATAACCCACAAAATGGGGTATCGAACAGGCATATTTCTAATTATTTCAGGCGTTGTGACATTTGCCTTGAGCGATTTCCATAATTCGATATATTTTTTGTTTTTATAGGCCAATCCTCCAAAAAGTAAGCTCGATTGTCGCACTGGCCATTCATCCCAATACATCACATCATGCTGAAACGGCCAAAGTGATTTATTTTCGATATAAGGAATCATAAATTTCAATCCAAGTTCTAGATTTCTACCCTCTTTTGTGGTATAAGTAAAAAGATTGTCTTGTTTGGTTGATAAAATTTGGCAAATACTTGACATTGCATCCAAATTAAACAAAGAATAACCATAGGGTTTTGTTCGTTTTAATTCCAATGGAAAACTTCCGTCATTATCCATTTGATTAGGCAAAAGTGTTGTTTTATAGAAATTTCTACAAAAATCCATCGTTATAGTATCTTGAATTAAATCGGCAAAAGCAGCCACTTGCATCGTCCAACAAACACTGTGATTATTGCCGTTATCACGTTCTGAAATCCCGTATTCATGCGTTGTCAACCAATTTAAATAATTTCGAAACCATAATTTTATAGCTTCTAATTCCCCTTTTGAAAGTGCTGATGAATTCTCAATAGCATGAATTGACTTGGTAACCTCAACCAAATGTATCGTGTCTATAATTCCGATTCCACGACCTGTTGCCACGCCTTTTATTGCCTGTGCATATAGCAAATTAGGATTCATTTTAGTTTCTTTATTTACAAACCAAGCTTTTAAATGAAGTGCTAATTTGTCTGCATATTTTTGGTCATTTGTCAAAACATAAGTTGAAGCCAAAGCCCCAGAAATTTGACTAAATCGAATCAAAGCTTCTCTATGGGTGTTAAAATTTGCTGGATTTGTCAATCCGTCTCTTCGAATGTAAGGTCCATTTGGATTTTTTTCATCTGGCCACCAATAATCGCCTTCAGAATAAAAGTCGTTATTAGAACCTATACTTCTATTACAAAAGGATGCGGTTACAGTTTCTGGAATTTCATTCAAATATAAATCAGCATTTACAATAACACGACTTCTTTCAATTTCATTTAAATTAAATGCCATTTTAATATTGGAACAACTGAAAACAGTGAATCCAATAATTATTATAACGACTTTTAGTTTTAGTTTTTTCATTTGAAAGGAGTAAAAAATACTCGAATTATTGTTTTTTAAAACTTAAAAATTCACCTTTAAAATTTTGATTTAAAATGTTCATTTCTATTGAATCACCAATTGAATTTGGAACAACTTCTATTGAAGCTTTCCCATTTGACATTTTAATAGATTCACTTCCCGTTGGTGTTCCTTGATTTTTCATCGTTTCACCGCCCGATAAACATTGAAAATAAACACGATCTTCATAATCCAAACAACGCAATTTGTTTTTATCAACCGCAATTGCAGTTACAAGATAATTACCGTTTTTCATTTTTTCAGCTGATAATTCCAATCCATCAGCTGCACCATTTTTAGTAAAACGATAATTCACATCAATTGTATCGGATACTTTTTTTCCATCATTTGAAATTCCAACTGCGATAAAAGTATTTTTTCCATCTGCAAAATTAACATCCCAAGTCAAACCACAAGCAGGGAAAGCAGTAATATCTCGCGTTTTAATTCCTAAAGAAACACCATTTTGGAAAAACTCTACTTTTGGGCAATTGCTATATACATTCAAAATACGAGGCGTGTTTTTTGGACCTTGTCGCTCTGTCCAAGTGTGTGATTCGATGTATGTAAATGGTTTGTCGCTCCAATAACTTTTGAATACATAATACGCATCTTTAGGATTTCCATTTCTGTCAACCAATCCTTTTTGATTCATATATGGAATATCATCTTCAGGACGTAAAGGCGTTGCAAAATCTTTGAAAGCCCATTGCATATTTCCTACAAATGTTGGGTCGTTTTCAGAAATATGCAAATGCCAGTCGAACAAATCAACAATGTAATTTTCACTCCAATCGCCGATTTGGGCAATGTTAGCGACTTTAGTTTGAACAATTGCTTCTTCCCAACCTTCTGATTTTATTTGACCTTCGCCGGTAATTGGGTTTTCTGAATGGCGCCCTACGTGGCTGTCACCGCCATATTCAGCATGAATAAAATGTTTGTAATCCAATTTATATTTATCGATTGCTTTTTTATAGCTTTTGTAACTTCCAGAATACCAACCCGACCAAATTGAAGGAGAAAAGACATCTACAATTTTTGAACCTTCTTCGTATTTACGAATAACCGTTTTTCGAGAGGAATCTAATTTGTGAGCAATATCATTTAACTCAGTCAAGAAAACATTTGTTTTTGCTGTATTATCTCCATCTTCAAAATCGGGCAACCAGTTCATTTCATTTCCTAACGACCAAAGAATTATCGATGGATGATTGTAATTTTGATTGATTATTTCACCAAGCATGTTTTTAGCATTGGTTTGCCAAACTTGATTTCCTAATCCACCACGACACCATGGTAATTCATCCCAAACTAATAATCCTAGTTCGTCACACGCTTTGTAAACTTCTGGATCTTGCGGATAATGTGCTAATCGAACAAAATTAGACCCCATTTCTTTAATAGATTCCAAGTCTTTTCGATGTTGCACGTTTGACATCGCTGCCCCAACTCCTGCATGTTCTTCATGACGGTGGGTTCCACGGATTAAAACTCTTTTTCCATTTAGTAAAAAAGGACCATTATCTTTAAATTCAAACCATCTAAAACCTACTCTATCTTCAATTTTATCTTTTTCAATGCCATTTTCTATTAACGAAACAGAAACACTATATAAATTTGGATTGTTAATATCCCATAATTCAGGATTTTTAATATCGTTGAATGAAATTGTAGTTGATTCACCAGATACTATTCCTTTTTTAGTTGCAACTATTTTTCCTTTTGGATTAGATAATTGGGCTAAATAATTAAAACCACTTGGATTTTGAAGATTTTTTACAGAAGCCACAACATTTAAAGATGCAGATTTCTCTGAAACTTGAGGTGTATTTATTTTAATGTTATCGATATTATTTTTTGACATCGAAAGCAACCAAACATCTCTAGTAATACCACCGTAAATGATGAAATCACTTTTTTGAGATGGAATTATTTCAATATTATAACTATTGTCCACACGAACTAAAACTTCATTATTTCCTGCCTTGATAAACTTAGAAATATCAAAGGTGAATCCGATATAACCTCCGATATGCTCGCCAACTTCTTTTCCGTTTACATATACTTTAGTAGTAATATTTGAACCTTCAAAATATAATTTATATAGTTTATCTGAATCAATCTTATCTATTACTAGGTTTTTTTTATACCAACTCGCACTTCTTCTATATCCTGGATTATTATCCGTAGCATCTTCACTATTCCAAGAATGTGGTAAATTTAAAGTAACCCAATTCGATGCACTATTAACTTCCGGAAGATTTTTCGTGTCATTTTCAAGATAATTCCAACCTAAATCGATATTGGTTTTAGTTCTAACTGCACTTTCTGACTTTTGAGCATAGGAAGTGTTAAAACCAAATAATAAAATTATATTTAAAAAATAAAAGGGATTGTAAATTTTGATTTTCATAAAATTAAAGGGATTGTTTTCTAATAATTGCTTCTAAAAAATAATAATCGGCATAGACAATTGGCTGGTCTATTTCATCTTTTTTTGGCCAATTTCCAGTGCTGTGATCTAAAATAAATGGGCCTTTTACGGAATCATTTAAAAGATATTTGTCTGAACTTAACGTGTTTATTATTTTATTTGAATATTCTAAATACGTTTGGTTTTTTGTAAATGAGTACAATTCAATTAACGCCGAAGCCATAACAGTAGCCGAAGAAACATCTCTTGGCGCATTTGGAATACTAGTGGCAGTGAAATCCCAATATGGAATTCCATCTTCGGGCAATGTTTTATAATTCATATAATACTTTGCCGTAGCTTCTGCTTGTTTAAGATATTCTTTGTTTTTGGTATATCGATATGCCATTGTAAAACCGTAAACAGCCCAGGATTGTCCTCTAGCCCATGAAGACTCATTATTAAAACCTTGGTGCGTAAGTTTATTTTTAACCTTTCCAGATAGCGTATCATAATCAATAACATGATAACAACTATTGTCTTTTCTGAAATGATTTTTTAGTGTAGTATTAGCGTGTTGGATTGCAATATTTTTATATGTTTTGTCTCCCGATATTTTTGAAGCTTCAAAAAGCAATTCCAAATTCAGCATATTATCAATAATTACAGGGAAATCAAAAAATTCTTTATTGTGATCCCAAGAACGAATAGCTCCAATTTTAGTATTGAATCGTGTAATTAAAGTTTGTGCACTTTTTACAATAATATTTTTATATTTTGCATTGTCTTTAACTTTTAATCCTTTTCCGAAGCTACAAAACACTTTGAAACCCATATCGTGAGTCGTATTATTGAATTTTTCTTTTTCAATAAATGCGTTCCACAAAATTGCTTTTTCTTTAAATCTAACATCGCCTGTAAGACTATAAATTTGCCAAAGATTACCCGCAAAAAAACCACTTGTCCAATCTTTTGATTTCACTTTTTTTACAACTCCAGAAGAAAGATCCATACTTCTAGGAATCAAAACTGAATCAACAGGAAAATCTAAAAGTTTCGAGAACCTTTGATTTATTTCAGTCTTAACAGCGAAACCTTTAGTTTTATTTTGGGCTTGACAATTGTTAATGAACAATGAAATTAGAATTATAAAAAATAAAGAATAAAATTTCTTCATAGTAAAATCTTAATATTTGAATAATAAAAATTCAAAAAAAAATCAGGCAAAATAAAAAATACAAACTGCCTGAAAGCATTGATAAACCTAGATGAAAAAAAATAAATTTTCTACTCTTTGAATTTTATTCTACAAATATAAGTGGGGTTAAAATTTCAAAAATACAAAATAGGGTATTCAAAAATACAAAAGCCTTGAAAAACTGAGCTTTATTTAAGATTTAGATTCGTTTGAAAATTTATTCAGGTATTGAGTTGGTGTTTCTCCGAACTTCTTTTGAAAACATTTGCTAAAATATTTAGGATTATTAAACCCTACTTTATAACTAATTTGAGAAATATTAATTTTGTTTTGTTCTAATAATTGGGCTGCTCTTTTCATTCTAATTTCATGAATAAATTCATTGGGCGTGAAATTTGTCCACGCTTTTATTTTAGTAAAAAGCATCGTTCTGCTGACTCCAAGTTCCGAGCAAAAAAACGGAATGTCAAATTGTTCGTTTGAAATATTTTCTTCAACAACTTTAAAGGCCTTCTTTAACAATTGCTCGTCTAATGAAGAAACCGCAATTTCACTTGGAATAAAATTATCTTCCGATGAAAATTTAGTTTTTAATCGCTGCTTAGAAGCAAGTAGGTTTTTTATTCGTAATTTGAATTCAATTAAATTAAAAGGCTTACTAATATAATCATCAGCACCGCTTTCCAATCCTTCAATTTTATAAATTAACGAAGATCTTGAAGTTAATAAAATTACTGGAATATGGCTGGTTTTAATATTTTCCTTGATTTTTGCACACAATTCAGTCCCCACCATTTCTGGCATAATTACGTCACTTACAATTAAATCAGGAACAAATTTCAACGCTTTTTTCAGACCAATGGATCCGTTTTCAGCAACAATTACATTGTATTCTTCTTTTAGTAAATTCTTCATGAAGGACCGTAATACCTTGTGGTCTTCTACAATTAAAACAGTTAGTTTTTCATCTGCAACTTCTAAGTCATTAATATCTTCTTCCTCCTTAATTACAGGCAAATCCAATTGGACTTTGTATTGTGCTACATCATCACTTATTTTAAAATCCTTTACAATCTCTTTGTCGGATAAATGCTTTCTACCAAGTAGCATATTTACTTTAAAAATAACTCCTTTTGTATTTTTATTTTCTACAGATATTGTTCCTTTATGAAGATTTATAATGTTTTTAACGATAGATAATCCAATTCCAGTTCCTTTATTATAATTTATTTGAACTTCGTTGTGTGTAGGAATTTCAAAAAACAAGTCAAATATTTTTTCGATGTGTTCGTTTGCTATCCCAATGCCCGTATCTTCAACTTCAATAATGATTTCATTTTTCTCTTTTCTGATTTTTATAGCTATTTCTCCACCTATTGGGGTATATCGAAAGGCATTAGAAATCAAATTATAAAATACGCGTTCCAATTTAAATCTATCAAAATACACTAATATTTCTTCTTCAGAAGATTCAAATGTAAATTTATAACCCCCATCTTTTGCATATTCTGTAAATGACAAAAAGATTTCTTTGATGTATTTCACAATATTTCCTTCGGCAGCTTCTAATATGAATTGATTGTTTTCAAATTTTCTAAAATCCATCAAACGATTGATTAATTTTAAAAGATGATTGGCGCTACTTTCAATAACGAGAAGTTTTTTATACATTTCATTTGAACCGTTGTAGTTCAAAAGTATCTGTTGTAATGGTCCAAGAATCAAAGTTAAAGGAGTTCTGAATTCATGGGAAATATTTGTAAAAAACTGCAGTTTTGCACTATTATCTTCTTTGTTTCTTTCGCTTTCTCTGTATTCCAATACTAATTCCTGGCGCAATTTTTCTTTAGATTTTATTATCCAGGCCAAACCATAAAGTGATATCCATAATAAAATTGCATACAAAGAAAGTGCCCACCAGCTTTTCCAAGGTGCGGGTTTTACGACAATTTCTAAAGTGGTTGGAACAGTATTCCAAATTCCGTCATTATTTGCGCCTTTTACCTCAAAAACATACGTTCCTGAATTTTGAATCGTAAAAGTTGCAGAAGTATTTGAAGTTGTCGTCCATTGGTTATCTAATCCTACCAATCGATAAGAATATTGGTTGTTAGTGGAATTTACAAAATTTGGAATTGCAAAGTTAATAGTAAAATTAGCCTTATCGTAACTCAATGTAAGGGATTTTGTGAAGGTAATTGCTTTTTCTAAAACGTCATTTTCATTGGCAACATTTATAGATTTGTTAGCAATTTTAAAATCGGTTAAAATGACTTGAGGTGAATATTTATTTACTGGGATTTTTTTTGTATCAAAATAGGTAATTCCTGAAGGACCACCATAATAAAATTTATTGTTACCAAGTTTTAAAAAGGCATTGTCGTTAAATTCATTGCTTACTAAACCATCTTTTTGGTCATAAATAAAGGTAGATTTATTTGATAAATTATATTTGATGATGCCATAATTGGAACTCATCCATAAATTATTAGCATCATCTTCTGAAATAGAATGAATGGCTGTTACTTCTGAATCGTCTTTTTTAATATTTATTTTATGGAAATTTGAACCATCAAAATTATAAAGTCCTTTTGCCTTAGTTCCTATCCAAATCTTTCCTTTTTTATCTTGAAATAATGATAAAATATCATCTCCAGAAAGTAATTTATTATCAAAGAAATAGTGTTTTATGTGATAGGTTTTATTATCAAAATCATTAAGATTAATAACATTCAGTCCACTTTGAGTTCCAATCCACAAATTGTCTTTTTTGTCAATTAATAAAGCTCTAACCCTGTTATTGGTTAAAAAATTATCGGAATAATTATCATTGCCAATTATCTGGTAGTTTTTATTGGAACTATCATAGCGAATTAAGCCCTTACCAAAAGTACCTAACCAAAAAATATCTTCCTTTCGCCCTTTTTTTATTACATAAACTCCCGATTCTTTTAATTTATTCTTTAAATCAGGAGCAATTTTTTCATTGACAAATCTTTTAGATTTAACATCATAAGCTGCCAATCCTTGAGTAAAAGTTCCAATCCACAAAATTCCTGAATTGGAGAGACACATTGATTTTATATTATCAGCAGAAATACCTTTGGAAACTGCCGAATTGATTTTTGAAGTCAATCCCGTTTTACTATCCAAAACAGTAATTCCTCCACCTTCAGTTCCGATATATATATTCTTATTAGCATCGGCTGCAAAGGAACTTACTACGTCATAACTCAGGGCGCTTAATCCCGAATTTTGATTTAAATTGGTGAAATTATTATTTGATTCATCCCAAACACTTATTCCGTTATAATAAGATCCAATCCAAATGGAACCTTTTTTATCTTTAAAAACTGATTTTATTTTTCCGAAACTTATTTTTTTATCTAGGTTATTGTATACTTTTCGAATACTTCCATCTTTTTGAATTGTACTAATTCCTTCGTATGTCCCAATCCAAGCAATACCTTTATTATCAAAATCTAAACTTCTAACATCGGAATCAATTAAGCTAACATTTGAAGATAAGGGAACTAATTTTTTAGAAACAGCATCCAGTTTTAAAAGTCCATTTGTTTTAGTAGCAACCCATAAATTGCCAAAATAATCTTCTTTTATATCTTGAACACAAACGCTTTCCCCTTTCAATGTATAATATTGTTTGAAAGAAAAAATAGCTCCTTTACGGCTTATTAATTGACATAATCCCTTAGAAGTTCCAATCCAAATTGCGCCTTTTTTGGTTTCATAAATAGACAAAACAAAATTATTAGAAAGACTTGAATTGTTTTTTGAATTGTGAGAAACAGTAGTAAATTTTTGAGTCGTTTTATTGAAAATTGATATGCCTCCAGCAGTTGCAACCCAGATTTCATTTTTGATTTCTCTGATATTCCAAACTGTATTGTTCGATAAGGTATTTATGTTGTTTCCATGCAAATAATGCTTGAATATATTGGTAACAGGATTATAACAATTTAATCCGTTGTAGGTACCAACCCAAATATTTCCTGATTTATCGCCTTCAATTGAAAGTATGTCATTGTTGCAAATAGACAGCGTATCTTTAGGATTATTACGAAATACTGTCATTGTACTTCCATCATATCTATTCAATCCATCACGGGTTCCAAACCACATTTGTCCCTGCTTATCTTGGTGAATAGCAATAACAGAACTTTGCGAAAGTCCATTAACAGTAGTAATATTTTTTAATCTGTAAAGGTTAGATTGGGAAAACGAACCAACAGTAATAAATATGAGAAGAAAAGAAATAAGTAGGTTTTTCATTCTTAAAAAATCTAAAAAAAATCAAATTGATGAATCAATTAGTGAAATTAACACATTGACAATTGAAAAACAAAGAAAATTACTTTAATCGTTTTTTTAGTTGAAAATAGTATAAAGATGGAATTTTAGTCATCGGCTGATTTATAAATTCAATATAGGCATCTGGCTCATATTTAACGGTAAAATTTCTATTTCCATTTATTCCAATTATTCTTGCAAAAGGACCTTCGTCCATTCCGTTAAGTTCGATTGGAGAAGAATTATCACCCGAAACGTCTACATTAATATTCCAAAAAGTGGAATAAGCGCCATGTGATGGTTTCCAATAATTAGCACCACCACCTTCAAAAAGCGGGTATTTATTATCAGTATTTGCTTCAAAATGTACTTTTATATTGTCAAATAAATTTTGATGATTGGCTCCCGCATGTTGATCTAAATCAGGATCGGTAAAAATCTCACAGTTTTCATAGACACTTTTAGTAGAAAAAGTATTAAAACTTAAAGGATGAACCGCTTTATTATAGACTTTTAAATTTTCGACCAAAACATTGTGAACACCACCCATTGCGACGGTATAATGTGCCATGTTTTTTCCCTCTGAAACAATATCTTTTATAGTTACATTGGCAATTTCCTCGGTTAGAATTCCGCTTTCTGCATTATTGATACTTACATCTTGAACCCAACTATTAAATACTCGCGTAAGGAAAATACCATTATAGCCTTGTTCTAAATGATGGGCAACTCTTGCGGCATCAGGAAAACTGATTCTCAAATGTTCGATACCGATTTCTGATAAATGCTTCCATTCAATTAATAGCGCTTGGTAGTTTGGTTTTATATCGATTAATAAAGGTGTTTTAATAGTTACTTTATTTTTGGAAATGGCTACAATTTCAACTTGCTGGCGTACTAAAGCCAATGTGGGTTGTTTCCAATGAGAATAACCTACTTTAACCTTTGAATTTTTATATAATGCTTCAATAATATCCCCTTTTTCACCGTCTTTATTGAACAAATCCAATTCGACAACATCGCCCACTTTCAGTCCGTTTACATCTGAAACAGTAAAAACATTTTCACCTCTTTTTCCTTCAATGACCTTTGCAAGAACTGTTGGTGGTGTATCGTACTTTTCCATGTATGATTTTACACGTTGATTTGGAATTTGCGTCCAAATCATTCCACCAGACCATGCGTATTGAGAAAATGGCAAGTCAATATTATTTTCTTTTTCAATTTGTCTTTTGCCTGTTGAAGTTAAATATTCGCGCAATTCCGCAAGAGATTCTTGATTTTTTAAATACATCATTGGACGCGGACAGAAAATTTCCGTTCCTTCTTTTCCAGAACCAGCGCCACGTAACACAAAGTTACTTCGCTCAATATATAAAATATCACTTAGAATCAATTTTCCAGCGGGCAATTGCAAAACAACGTTCCCTTGAACTTCATTAGCAGCTTTAAATGCTTTTAATAACGCTTTAGAATCGTCTAAATTATCATTAGCAATTACCCCAAAATCAGAAGCTAAAATTATTTTTTCACTAATTACTGGGATTTTAATATTTCCAAAATGATACCCCGCATAACTAAAATCAGGCAGGAAATTTAGTACGGAAACTTCTTTTTTACTAATTATATCAGGAGTTTCCTGAGAAAATAGAAGTGTTGAATTAAGAATAATTGAAAATAAAACAACACAATAATGACGTGTCATTTTTAAACTAGAAATTTTAGTTGTTAATTTCATATATAAATTATTTATTGAAATTTATTGGAAGGAAAATTCAAATCAGTTATTGGACTGTACTTTGGAACCAAAGCTTTCATTACTGACCAAGCAATTAAATATGCTACGGCACAAATAACAAACATAATGGTATAACCTGTTTGAATATGACCCAAACCATCGTAATAATCGAATAAATAACCGCCTAATTTTGATACTAAAACACCTCCAAGACCACCTGCCATTCCACCAATTCCAATAATTGAACCAATGGCTTTTTTAGGAAACATGTCCGAAACTGTTGTGAAAATATTAGCCGACCACGCTTGATGAGCTGAGGCACCAACACCAATTAATAGTACTGGAATCCAAAAAGTAAAATGCCCCAAAGGTTGAGCCAATAAAACCACTAAAGGGAATAAGGCAATAACAAGCATGGCTTTCATTCTTCCTTCATAGGGATTATGACCTTTGTTGATGAAATACATTGGAAACCAACCACCACCAATACTTCCAACCATAGTCATACTGTATAAAACCGCCAACGGAAGTACAATGTCGGTTCCTTTCATATTAAATTGTGCTTCAAGATATTTGGGTAACCAAAACAAAAAGAACCACCAAATTCCATCTGTCATGAATTTTCCAAATACAAAAGCCCATGTTTGTTTGTAACCAAATAACTTAAACCAAGCTACTTTTTCTTCTTTAGTTTCCGTAGTAGTTTCAACTACGATTGTTTCATCATCGTGAATATAATCGAATTCTGCTTTTGATAATCTTTTTTGTTTAGATGGAATTTCATAAAAAATAAACCAAAAAATAACCCATATAAAACCTATGGCTCCAACAAGGATAAAGGCAAATTCCCAACCATAATATTCGGCGATAATAGGCACTGTTAAAGGTGCTAAAATAGCCCCAACATTAGAACCCGAATTAAAAATTCCAGTTGCAAATGATCGTTCTTTTTTAGGAAAATATTCGGCAATAGCTTTTATTGCAGCAGGGAAGTTTCCAGATTCTCCAAAACCTAAAACCGCTCTTGACAACATAAACCCTGCAATTGAAATTGGAACTGCTCCAACTCCAATCCAAACCATAAATGTTGAAAATGCGGTTCCAACAGGCAAAGAATAAGCATGCATTATTGCTCCTAATGACCATACAATAATTGCTAAAACGTATCCTTTTTTGGTTCCTAGTTTATCAATTATTCTTCCAGCAAAAAGCATCGAAATAGCGTAAATAAACTGAAATACAGCCGTAATATTGGCATAATCACTGTTAGACCAATTGAATTCTTTAGACAAACTTGGTGCTAAAAGACTCAATACTTGACGGTCTAAATAATTAACGGTAGTTGCAAAAAAGAGTAAACCACAAATGGTCCATCTATAATTTCCTATTGATTTGTTTGTTTCTGACATTGGTAGGTTTTTAGGTTTGGTTAGTTTTTAAATTTATATAAAATTGGTTCTATTTATTGTTTATTAATATCGAAATAAGTCTCAGCATTTTTGTAACAAATAGCTTCCACCATAGTTCCAATCAGTTTCATGTTGTTTGGCAGTTCCCCTTTTTGAATTTCTTCGCCAAGAACGTTGCACAAGATACGTCTAAAATATTCATGACGTGGAAAAGAAAGAAAACTTCTTGAATCAGTAACCATTCCAACAAATCGGCTCAATAAACCAAAATTTGAAAGAACATTCAATTGTTTTTCCATGCCGTCTTTTTGGTCCAAAAACCACCAAGCTGCTCCATACTGCATTTTTCCAGCAACTTTTCCGTCGTTGAAGTTAGCCGCCATAGAGGCAAACATTTCACTATCACGGGGGTTCAAATTATAGACAATCGTATTGGTTAATCCATCACATTGACTCAATTTTCCGAAAAATTGGCTCATATTATCAGCCATATTCAAATCGCCAAGAGAATCAAATCCTTGATCGGGACCAATATCTTGTAGCATTTTAGCATTGTTGTTTCTTATCGCTCCAACGTGAAATTGCTGCGCCCAAGATTTTTTCTTATTCATTAAAGCCAATTCAAATAAAACAGCTGATTTGTACTTATTAATCTCCAAAACAGAAACCGATTCGCCTTTCAATGCTTTTGCAAAAATAGAGTTTACTTCACTTTCTGTATATTCGTCTCCGTAGAAATTTGCATGTCCGTGATCGGAAATTCGACAACCCATTTCGTGGAAAAAATCATGACGTTCTTGAAGTGCTTTTATTAAATTTGAAAAATCAGCAATAGAATACCCTACTGTTTTTGCTAATTTTTGAATCCAATCCACAAATGCTTGTCCTTTTTCCATTTCCGTTGCTTTGTCGGGACGAAAAGAAGGCAAAACTCTAATTTCGAAATTATCGTCTTGTAATTGTTTATTGTAACGCAAATCATCCGTTGGATCATCCGTAGTTCCCACAACAGCAACATTCATCTTACGAAGTATGTTTTTTACACTGTATTCTGGTTTTTTTAATAAATCAGAACATTGATTATAAATGGCTTCAGCAGAATCAGAATCTAATAAAGTAGTAATTCCAAAATAATTTTTCAATTCCAAATGAGTCCAATGGTACAAAGGATTTCTTAAAGTATAAGGAACCGTTTCTGCCCATTTAGCAAATTTTTCATAGTCGCTTGCATCTCCTGTAATGAATCTTTCATCCACACCGTTGGCGCGCATGGCTCTGTATTTATAATGATCCCCATCAATCCATATCTGATATAAATTCTCAAATTGGCGGTCTTCGGCAATGTCTTTTGGAGACAAATGGCAATGGTAGTCAAAAATAGGTTGCGATTTTGCATAATCGTGATACAGCGTTCTTGCTGCTTCACTATGTAACAAAAAATCATCCGTAATAAATATATTTTCAGTCATCTTTTATATTAGAATAAACTTTTTTCTATTCCCATTTCCAAACCTCTTAATTCAGCAAGACCACGTAAACGACCAATTCCTGAATATCCTGGATTTGTTTTTTTATTCAGATCATCCAACATTTGGTGTCCGTGATCTGGACGCATCGGAATGATTCTTTTCGTTTCTTTTTGTTTTTTCAGAATCGATTTTACCACTTCATACATATCCACATCACCTTCTAAATGGTTGGCTTCATAGAAATTTCCTTCGGCATCACGTTGCGTACTTCGCAAGTGAATAAAATTCATTTTATCCCCATGACGATCTACAATTCCAGGCAAATCATTATCAACAATAACGCCGTAAGAACCCGTACACATGCAAAATCCGTTTGAAGGCGAATCAATTGCATTTAATAATTGAATCAAATCTGCTTCTGTAGAAACCACTCTTGGCAATCCTAAAATTGGATAAGGTGGATCGTCAGGATGTATCGCCATTAAAACACCAGCACTTTCTGCTACAGGAATGATTTCACGTAAGAAATAATATAAATTTTCTTTCAATCTATTCGCATCAATTCCATCATACCCTTGGAGTACTTTTAAAAAATCTTCCACAGTATAAGATTCTTCAGCACCTGGCAAACCTGCAATAATATTTTGTTGCAATTTTACTTTTTCAGCATCGGTCAACTTTTCAAAAGTCGCTTTTGCTTTCGCTTGCTGCGCTTCTGAATAAGTAGTTTCAGCTCCTGGTCTTTTTAAAATAAACAATTCAAAAGCAGCAAATTCATTGATATCAAAACGCAAGGCTTTAGAACCATCTGGCATTTCATAAGACAAATCGGTTCTTGACCAATCTAAAACAGGCATGAAATTATAACAAACAATATTAATCCCACAAGTCGCTAAGTTTTTGATACTTTGCTTATAGTTTTCTATGTATTTCAAATAATCACCCGATTGTTTTTTAATGTCTTCATGAACTGGAATGCTTTCTATAACAGATAAAGTCAATCCTGCCGCTTCCACTTCATTTTTTCTTTTCATTATTTCGTCCACTTCCCACACTTGTCCATTTTTAATATGGTGTAATGCAGTAACAATTCCAGTTGCACCAGCTTGTCTAGCGTCAGATAATTTTACTGGGTCATTTGGCCCGTACCATCTCCATGTTTGTTCCATAACTTTATGTATATACTTTTAAAAACTATTTTTTAAACTCCGCTAAACGCGCTAAAACCTCCATCAATCGGAATAACAACACCCGTTACAAAAGAAGATGCGTCATCACATAAATAAAGCGTGGTGCTAATTAAATCTTCCGGTTCTCCAAATCTTCCCATAGGAGTTTGATCAATAATGGTGTTTCCTCTTGCAGTCAATTCACCGTTTCCAGTTGTCAATAAAGCACGGTTTTGATCGGTCAAGAAAAATCCTGGAGCTAATGCGTTGACACGAATTCCCACTTTTGAAAAATGTACAGCCAACCATTGCGTAAAGTTAGATACTGCTGCTTTTGCGCCACTGTATGCGGGTATTTTTGTCAAAGGTGTAAAGGCATTCATCGATGAAATATTCAAAATGCTACACCCTTTTTTGCCTATCATGTCTTTTGAAAAAACTTGCGTTGGCAATAAAGTTCCGATAAAGTTTAAATTGAAAACAAACTTTATTCCTTCGGCATCCAAATCAAAAAATGTTTTGAAACCTTCGGTTGTATTTTGCAAGTCCTCTTCTAATAGAAATGGATTTGATGTGGTTCCCAAT
>JBIIFA010000125.1:0-5770 GCA_044237565.1 Flavobacterium sp. | reverse complement strand
CAAGGACCCTCTGATTAACAGTCAGATGCTCTAACCAACTGAGCTAAGAAGGAAGGCGTATTGCCCTTTAAAGCGGTGCAAATATAAGGCTAATTATCTTTTTTGCAAATAAATTAGAATAAATTTTCAAAAATAATTACTTCCCAATAATGGCCTTGTAGATATCATTTCCATTCGCAAACAACAACAACGATATAAGTAATACGAAACCAACCATTTGTGCATTCTCCATGAATTTATCGCTTGGTTTCTTGCGAGAAATTATTTCATATAACAAAAACATAACGTGACCGCCATCTAATGCTGGTATTGGCAATAAATTCATAACTCCAAGCATAATGGATAATAAGGCCGTAATGCTCCAAAAAACTTCCCAACTCCATGAAGCAGGGAAAATATCAAATATTGCTTTAAAACCACCAACACCTTTGTAAGCACCAGTGCTTGGATTGAATATCATTTGCAATTGTTTTCCGTAACCTACAAGCTGGTCTTTACCGCGTTGGATTCCAACGGGAAAAGATTCAAAAAGACCATAACTTTGCTTGCGAATAGGATACAATCCTAATTTTTCCAAATTATCGTAAGGCAATCTTGCCGCATATTGAATTCCCACTTTAGAACTGTCATTCACAACAATTGAAAGAGCCACTTCCTTTCCGTCTCTTTTTACAATTGCAGGTACCGTTTTGCCTTTCAAGTCTTTTACAGCTGCAATTACTTGATCTGCGTATTGAACTGAAACACCATTAAAATTAGTAATAATGTCTTTTTCTTTTACAGCACTTTTATTTGGGGATTTGTCTCCAATGACAGAAACTATAAACGGCAAACGAAGTTCAACTACTGATATTTTTTTCCCATTCATTAATTGATTGATAAAGTCAACGGGCAAAACTATTTTTTGTTCTGATCCATTTCTTTCAACTACAACTTCTTTTCCTAAAAGGATTTTTTCATTTAATTCGTGAAATCTATCTGCTTTAACTCCATCAACAGAAACGATTTTATCACCCGTTTTTAATCCTGATTTTTCGATCACGGGGTTTGTAATCCAAACACCATCTTTTAAATCGCTATTTGAAATGTATAAGTCACCATAAGAAAATGCCATTCCAATATAAATAATAAAAGCTAAAATGAAATTTACAGTTACACCACCTAGCATAATAATCAATCGTTGCCAAGCTGGTTTTGATCGAAATTCCCAAGGCTGTGGCGGCAAAGCCATTTGCTCCTTATCCATGCTTTCGTCAATCATTCCTGATATTTTTACATAGCCCCCAAGTGGCAACCAACCAATACCATATTCAGTATCTCCAATTTTCTTTTTAAATAATGAATATTTTATGTCAAAAAATAAGTAGAATTTCTCTACTTTGGTTTTGAATAATTTAGCGGGTATAAAATGTCCTAATTCATGAAGTACAATCAACAATGACAAACTCAATAAAAACTGACCTAATTTGATAACTATTTCCATTTTCTAATTTTCGTATTTTTTATAACCAACAAAAGTAAGGTTTTCTATTTTATGTTTTCTATAATATTTTGCAGTTCTGTTTTAAATGTTTGTTAATTATTTAAATGGGGTCAGCGGCGGTTCTCAAACGAACGCTTTTATCTAAATTTAATATTTATAAACAACTATTCTTTTATAAACTTAAATTGCTTGGTTCCTTTATTTGTTTTTAAACTCAAAAAATGTATTCCTGATGCAAATGAAGAAATATCCCAATTTTTATCCGATTTGGTTTCCAATATTTTTTGTCCTAAAACAGAATAAAAAATAGCGCTTTCAATTTCTACTCCATCAGGTAAATCAACAGAAAGTGCATTTGAACTTGGATTTGGATAAAGTTGAATGGATTGATCAAAGTTGAAATCGGCTATTGCCATTGTTGCAGTACTGGATTTAGAGACAATATCTTTTTTAGGATCAAATAGAACACCCGTTACCGAAAATGGAACTGAAACGGTAAATTGTTCTCCATTGACAGTATTATTCACTACAAAATCTTGAGAAACTCCGTCAGCACCAGTTAATCGTATCGGTATAGGCATTTCAAAAAAGGGAACCGATGTATCTGTTGTTGTTTGGTTCACAGTGATTTTTGCTTGACCAGTAGCTATGTTCTGAACCGTTATAGCGTATTTTGGGTAGCCTTGATTGTAAATCCAATCATTAAAAAATTCCGTCAAACTACTTCCATAAACCGCTTCTAAATGGGTTTGTAAATTGGAAGTTATCGCATATTTATAAGCCAAATTCACATCCGCTAAATAATTTTTAATTCCTTGAAAGAAAATTGCATCCCCCAATTTGAAACGCAGCATGTTCAATACCATTGCTCCTTTGTTATAACTAAATTGCCCACTAAATATTCTATTTACATTTAATGCTTGTGCATCTGTTAAATAAACTGCCCCATTTGGTGTTGAAGTAATATTATTAATCATGCTTGTTTTATCTGAAATAAATGCCGCCTGTCCGTCAAAATGTTCTATAACTAACGAAGCAAGATAAGTAGCAAATCCTTCATTTAACCAAATGTCTTTCCAGGTACCACAAGTGATTTTGTCTCCAAACCATTGGTGTGCCATCTCATGAGCAATAAGACCTCTACTGAAATTTTGCATAAATGAAACCGTCGTGTGTTCCATTCCGCCGCCCCAACCAAATTGTGCATGTCCATATTTTTCATTAGAATAAGGATATGGTTCAAAAAGAGTACTGAAATAATCTAATATTAATGGCGTTTGAGCAAGCTGGTTTTGAACCGAAAGGGAGTTTGTTTCAGGATAAATATAATTCACAATTGGGAAGGTAACTGTTGGTGTTGCAGCACTTGGCAATTGCGTATATACATCGTAATTAGTAACTGCCATACAAATTAAGTAAGCAGGAATTGGATAACTATGATGAAAATGGGTTGTTTTTGAATTTCCAGTTGTAACTTGGGTTACTTCCAAACCATTTGAAACACTTGTGTATTGTGATGGAGCAGTAATATAAACATCAATACTGCTTACTTTGTCATTTAAATCTTGTTTGCAAGGCCACCAATCTCTAGCGCCATAGGGTTCAGAAAGCGTCCACAAAACAGGAGTTCCATTGTGCAATTCTGCTGCAAAAGAGGCAAAACCATTTACTGGAGGCACTCCTGAATAATTAATTTTTACGGTTGCTGAAGTTCCAATCAGTTGCGGACTTGGTAATGCGATTATCAATTCATTGTTGCCGCTTTCTGAAAATGCTAATGGTACCCCATTTTTTGTTACTGATGTTACTGTCATTTCGTTTGCCATATCAAATGTAACAGACGACATGTTGTTTGTCAGAGCAGTGAAGGTAGTGGTTACTTGACCTGTTATAAAATATATTGCAGGATCTACTGTAAATTCTAATTTATGATAAGTTACATCATAATTCAAAGTGTTCGGATTTACAGTTAAATTCATCAATCGTGACGCTGCTTGTTTTTCGGAGTTTATAATACTGTGTTTTTCAGTGATCGTATTTTGTGCAAATACCCCAATAAAACTTAAATACAGAACAAATATTAAAGGGAATTTCATAGTAATTAATATATAGCGCTAATTTAAGTAATTAATTACTATCCAAAAGTTAATTTCATAAAAACCACGATTTTTGAATCCTTTCTGTTGCTTTTTTAGCTTAATTTACATCCAAATATCCCTGAAAGTTGGATTAAAATAAGAAATAATAGTTTTAAAACGGATACCATAATTTGTGCTTTGAACTTGGATTCGCTTTAGGAAAAATGTGTAAGGCACCAAAATATCTTAATAAAAACCAATACTAGTATTGTTGTATTTAAACAAAAAGCCCAACAAATGTTGAGCCTTATATATTTTAAAAATGGAAATTATTATTTTATCCTTTCAAAGCTTCTGCTCCACCAACAATCTCTAAGATTTCATTTGTAATTGCTGCTTGACGGGCTTTGTTGTAGGTCAATTTCAATTGGTCTCTCAATTCGGTTGCGTTGTCTGTTGCTTTGTGCATTGCAGTCATACGGGCACCATGTTCAGAAGCAAATGAATCTCTAATTCCTTTGTATAATTGTGTTTTCAATGATTTTGGAATCAATGTCAAAACGATTTCTTCTTTTGAAGGCTCAAAAATATAATCTCCAGTTGAAGCTATTTTGTCTGATTTCAAAGCTTCTAATGGCAAAAATTGCTCTGTTTGAACTATTTGTGTCGCTGCATTTTTAAACTGGTTGTAAACCAATTCTATTTTGTCATAATCCCCAGAAATAAATTTTTGAGTCAATGCTTCTGCAATTACAGCTACATTTTCAAAAGTCAAAGCATCAAAAACAGGACTTTGATTGTCAATAACCGAATGGGTTTTGCTTAAAGTATCGTTTCCTTTTTTACCAATTGCAAAAACATCCACTTGCTTTCCTGCATAAAACACAGAACGATTTTTTACTTCCTTAATTACATTAGAATTAAAAGCGCCACACAAACCTCTATTTGAAGTTATTGCAACCACTAAAACTTTTTTCACTTCACGTTGTGTTGTAAATTCTCCTCCTGCATCACCGTCAAGATTTGCAGAAAGATTTTGTAATAATTCCGTTAATTTTTCGGCATAAGGTCGCATTGCTGTAATCGCATCTTGTGCTTTTTTAAGCTTTGCTGCAGAAACCATTTTCATTGCCGATGTGATTTGCATCGTTGATGAAACGGAAGTAATTCTATTACGGATTTCCTTTAAGTTTGCCATTGTATTATAGTTGTTGGTTGTCAGTTGTTGGTTGATAGTTCCTTGGATAATTCCAACAACAATCAACCAACAACCATCAACTAATTTTAGTTATATTTCGCCGAAAGTTCTTTTGCTACATTTTCAATAACAGCCGTAATGTTGTCATCTAATTTTCCAGCTTTCAAAGCATCTAACGTATCTCTGTGTTTATTATTCAAGTATTCTAAGAAGTCTTTTTCGAATTCTTTTACTTTATTTACAGGCACATTTCGCAACAAGTTTTTAGATCCTGCATAGATAATTGCAACTTGATCTTCAACTGTATAAGGACTGTTTAAACCTTGTTTCAAGATTTCAACGTTTCTTCTTCCTTTTTCAATTACGTTCAATGTTACTGCATCTAAATCAGAACCAAACTTAGCAAACGCTTCCAATTCACGGAATTGTGCTTGGTCTAATTTTAAAGTTCCAGCTACTTTTTTCATTGATTTAATTTGAGCATTTCCACCAACACGAGATACCGAAATACCTACGTTAATTGCTGGACGAACCCCTGAATTAAACAAATCTCCATCAAGGAAAATCTGACCGTCTGTAATCGAAATTACATTCGTTGGAATATACGCAGAAACGTCACCTGCTTGTGTTTCAATAATTGGCAATGCAGTCAACGATCCTCCACCTTTCACAATTGATTTCAAAGTGTCTGGCAAGTCATTCATGTTTTTTGCAATGTCATCATTAGCAATTACTTTACACGCTCTTTCTAATAATCTACTGTGTAAGTAAAATACATCTCCAGGATAGGCCTCACGTCCCGGTGGTCTTCTCAATAAAAGAGAAACCTCACGATACGCAACCGCTTGTTTAGATAAATCATCATAAACAATTAAAGCTGGACGACCTGAATCTCTAAAATATTCTCCAATCGCTGCACCTGCAAAAGGAGCATAAACTTGCATTGGAGCTGGATCAGAAGCATTTGCAGCAACGATAATGGTATATGCCATTGCTCCTTTTTCTTCTAAC
>JBIIFA010000124.1:0-5795 GCA_044237565.1 Flavobacterium sp. | reverse complement strand
TGAAAAATGATATCCAGTCAAAAGTTCGCTTTGATTTAGACCAACAACAACGTGAATATTTCTTGCACCAGCAAATGAAAACCATTCAGGAAGAATTGGGTGGCGCTTCGCAAGAAGAAGAAGTTGAGGAAATGGTTGAAAAAGCAGCACTCAAAAAATGGGATGAGGTTACCAAAAAACATTTCGAAAAAGAATTGACGAAAATGCGACGCATGAATCCGCAAGCACCTGATTTCGGTATTCAAAGAAACTATTTAGAATTGTTTTTAGATTTACCTTGGAATGAATATTCTAAAGATAATTTCGATTTAAAAAGAGCTCAAAAAATACTTGACCGCGATCATTTTGGTTTAGAAGATGTAAAGAAAAGAATGATAGAACATTTGGCAGTTTTGAAATTGCGAAATGATATGAAATCACCAATTATTTGTTTGACAGGACCCCCAGGAGTTGGGAAAACATCTATTGGAAAATCGGTTGCAGAGGCTTTAGGACGAAAATACGTGAGAATTTCTCTTGGTGGTTTGCGTGATGAAGCAGAAATTCGTGGACATAGAAAAACCTACATTGGTGCAATGTCAGGACGTATTATTCAAAGTTTGAAAAAAGCAGGAACTTCAAATCCTGTATTTGTTTTGGATGAAATCGATAAATTAGCGATGGGAAACCAAGGCGATCCTTCTTCTGCATTATTGGAGGTTTTAGATCCAGAACAAAATAATGCTTTCTATGATAATTTCCTTGAAATGGGTTACGATTTATCGAAAGTAATGTTCATTGCTACCTCAAATAATATGGCAACGATTCAGCCTGCTTTGCGCGATAGAATGGAAATAATAAAAATGTCAGGTTATACAATTGAAGAAAAAACTGAAATTGCGCGCCAACATTTATTCCCTCGTCAATTGAAAGAACACGGATTAACCTTAAAAGATTTAACGATTGGAAAAAAACAATTGGAGAAAATTGTCGAAGGTTACACCCGTGAATCTGGTGTTCGTGGATTAGAAGCTAAAATTGCTCAGGTTATCCGAAATGCTGCCAAATCGATTGCGATGGAGGAGGAGTACAACAAAAAAGTGACTGATTCTGATATTATTCAAGTTTTGGGCGTTCCAAGATTAGAAAGAGATAAATACGAAAATAATGATGTTGCAGGAGTGGTTACAGGTTTGGCATGGACAAGCGTTGGCGGTGATATTTTATTCATAGAATCCTTAATTTCTAAAGGAAAAGGAACGATGACAATTACTGGAAACTTGGGAACAGTAATGAAAGAATCGGCTACAATAGCATTGGAATACATAAAATCAAACGCGGATATTTTTGGTATTGACCCAGAAATGCTATCCAAATACAATATCCATTTGCACGTTCCTGAAGGCGCAACCCCGAAAGACGGACCAAGTGCTGGAATTGCAATGTTAACCTCTTTAGTATCTTTATTTACTCAAAAACGAGTTAAGAAAAGCCTTGCTATGACTGGTGAAATTACCTTAAGAGGAAAAGTTTTACCTGTTGGAGGAATAAAAGAAAAAATATTGGCTGCTAAAAGAGCCAACATTAAAGAAATAGTTTTGTGTCACGAAAATAAAAGTGATATTGACGAAATTAAATCGGAATATTTAGAAGGATTGACATTTTATTATGTAAAAGAAATGAGTGAGGTTTTAACAATAGCTTTAACCAATCAGAAAGTCAAAAACGCTAAAGTTTTATAATTCAAAAACGGCTAAGAAATTAGCCGTTTTTTTTATTAAAAATAATATCTTCGCATTTGCGTTATATAGACAGAAAATAGAAATATGTTCAAAAATCAATTATATCTAATCCTTATTCTTTTTTGCTCCGTAGCCTACGGGCAAGTAGGGGGTCAGTCGGTATATCAGTTTTTGAATTTGGTAACTTCGCCCCGTCAAGCAGCATTGGGCGGTAAAACTATAACAATATATGACAATGATGTCAACCAAGCCAACTTTAATCCAGCGACGATAAATTCGGAAATGGACAATCATTTGGCATTGAATTATGGAAGCTATTTTGGGGAAGTTACCTACGGAACCGCTTCTTATGCCTATACTTTTGATCGCCATTTGCAAACCTTTCAAGCAGGAGTAAATTATGTGAATTATGGAAAATTTCAAGGAACTGATGAAACTGGTAATCCAACTTCTGATTTTACAGGAAGTGAAATAGCGCTTTCTTTCGGGTATTCTTTTATGATTCCTGATGTTCCAGTTCATTTTGGTGTCAATGCAAAACTGATTTCCTCGACCTTAGAAAGTTATAATTCCCTTGGTGGTGCGGTCGATTTAGGTGCGCTGTTCATTGACGAACGTAATGATGTAAATTGGGCTTTGGTTGTCAGAAATATTGGAACCCAATTCACGACGTATTCAGGAACTAAGGAAAAATTGCCTTTAGAAGTATTAATTGGAGTTTCTCAAGAAGTTGAAAACGTACCCATTCGCTGGCACCTTACATTAGAAAATTTACAACAGTGGAATATTGCTTTTTCAAATCCCGCTCGTGCCGTTGGTTCTATTGATGGTGGTTCGACACCCGAGAAAGTTTCGTTTTTTAATAATGCCTTACGCCACGTAATCATTGGCGTAGAATTGTTTCCAAGGAAAAGTTTTAATTTTCGTTTAGGATACAACTTCAGAAGAGGCGAGGAGTTAAGTATATTAGAACAACGGAATTTCTCAGGGATTTCATTAGGTTTTGGATTAAAATTCAATAACCTAAAGTTCAATTATTCCTATTCTCGTTATACATTAGCAGGAAATACAAGTTTATTTGGTTTAACTATTAACTTTCAAGAATAGATTTTGGATAAAAAAATTACTATCGCAATAGACGGTTTTTCGTCAACAGGAAAAAGTACTTTAGCAAAACAATTGGCCAAATATTTGGGTTATGTTTATGTTGATACCGGTGCAATGTACCGCGCTGTAGCTTATTTTGCAATGAAAAATGGGTTCATAAAACCTGATTTTTTTGACAAAGAAGGTTTGATTGAAAGTTTGTCAAAAATAAAATTACACTTCCAATTTAACCCCGAATTAGGATTTGCAGAAATGTATTTGAACGATGTATATGTCGAGAAAGAAATTCGAACCATAGAAGTTTCTAATTATGTTAGTAAAGTGGCCGAAGTTTCCGAAGTTCGAGCCAAATTAGTAGAGCAACAACAGCAAATGGGAAAAGACAAAGGCATTGTAATGGATGGAAGAGATATTGCTACAGTCGTTTTTCCTGATGCCGAACTCAAAATTTTCATGACGGCAAGTGCGCAAACACGTGCCCAAAGGCGTTTTCAAGAATTGCAACAAAAAGGCGATGCTGTTTCTTTTGAAGAAGTTCTGAAAAATGTAGAAGAACGGGATTATATTGACACGCACAGAGCCGATTCTCCTTTATTAAAAGATAAAAATGCCATCGAAATTGACAATTCTTACCTTACTCGAGAAGAGCAATTTGACAAAGTATTGGCTTTAGTTCAAAATATTAAATGATTTACAGATAATAACTCTAATTTTTATTTGAATATATTAATTTATTGTTAGTTTTACATTTGAAATAGAACTCAAATCTAAATCTAATACTATGAACATCAAAAACCGTCTTACTTTAATGAGTTTCCTACAGTTTTTTGTCTGGGGAGCTTGGTTGATAACCGTTGGAAACTATTGGTTTGCCACAAAACAATGGAGCGGTGCCGAATTCGGAGCTGTATTTTCAACATTAGGACTTTCTTCAATTTTAATGCCTGCACTCACGGGGATTATTGCGGACAAATTTATAAATGCAGAAAAATTGTATGGAATTCTGCACATTCTCGGGGGTTTAATCCTTTGTTATATTCCACAAGTAGATTCGCCAGCCTCTTTTTTCTGGGTGATTTTCATGGCGATGCTTTGCTATATGCCAACTATTTCACTGTCAAATTCCATAGCTTATACGATTCTAAAAAACAATAAATTTGATGTTGTAAAAGTATTTCCACCCATTCGTGTTTGGGGAACTATTGGTTTTATTATGGCAATGTGGATGACCAATTTGTCTGGAAATAAGGCCTCTGCCAATATGTTTTATATCGCTGCAATCGCTGCTGTTGGATTAGGAATTTACTCTTTTTTCCTCCCTAAATGCCCACCACAGAATTTAATTTCTGAAAATTCAACACTAGCACAAAAATTAGGTTTGGATGCGTTCAAACTTTTTGGAACTTATAAAATCGCATTGTTTTTAATATTCTCCATGTTTTTAGGAGCTGCCTTACAATTAACAAACATGTATGGTGACACATTCCTTTCCGATTTTTCAAAAGTTCCCGAATATGAAAACTCATTTGTAGTTAAATATTCAACCATAATAATGTCGATTTCTCAAATATCTGAAACCTTATTTATCCTCGCAATTCCATTTTTCTTGAAGCGTTTCGGAATCAAACAAGTAATGCTAATCTCTATGATAGCTTGGGTATTACGTTTCGGATTATTCGCTTACGGAGATCCATCTGGAGGTCTTTGGATGATTATTTTATCGTGCATTGTTTACGGAATGGCCTTCGATTTCTTCAATATTTCGGGTTCACTATTCATCGAAACATCCACAGATTCCTCCATCAGATCTAGTGCTCAAGGATTATTCATGATGATGACCAACGGTTTTGGAGCAGTTCTCGGAAGTTCAATTAGTGGATATGTAATCGATAAATATTTTACTATTGAAGGTACCAAAGACTGGCATTCCATTTGGCTTTGGTTTGCAATATATGCCGCAGTAATTGCCGTTTTATTTGCCGTTTTCTTCAAGCACAACCATAATTCTGAAGAAATTGAAGTAAGTCATTAATACAGTAATTTTATAAAAATACCCGATAGCTTGTATAAGTTCATCGGGTTTTATTATTATAGAAAATCCGAGAGGTCAAATTATTTTTTTTAAACCCAAAATATAAAAATAAAAAAACAACTAATCCCATAGCCCCGACCGAGCTGGCATCCTCGTAGCGAAGCGAAGAGATAGAGGGGAGAGCGGGAATTGCAGTGCCAAAAATGCGGGGACAATTCGCTCCAAAAGCCCTTTATTTAGTAGCTTGATAATTAACAGTTTAGTTTTTTTAAAAAAACTTGACATTTCAATATAGATACATTACCTTTGCGCACCTTTTGGTGGATAAGAGTTTCCTTTAGGTATAAAAAAATCAAACAAACAACTTCTGTTGTTTTCTTTCGCATTAAGAAACTCGAGAAAATACAGAATACAAATTTTTATCAGCATGTCTGAACAATTAAAATCACAAGAGCAGTTTTTAGCAGAATTTAACTGGCACAACTTTGAAGAAGGTATCGATGCCGTTGATCAAAAAAACTTGCAAGAATTTGAACAATTAGTTTCTGAAACTTTCATTGACACCGATCAAGAAGAAGTAGTAGAAGGTGTTGTAGTTAGAATTACAGATAGAGACGTTATCGTTGATATCAATGCAAAATCGGAAGGTGTTATTTCTTTAAACGAATTCCGTTACAATGCAAACTTAAAAGTTGGTGACAAAGTAGAAGTATTAATTGATATCCGTGAGGATAAAACAGGTCAATTGGTATTGTCTCACAGAAAAGCGCGTACTATTAAATCTTGGGATAGAGTTATTAGTGCAAACGAAACTGGAGAAATTGTTACTGGTTTCGTAAAATGCAGAACTAAAGGTGGTATGATCGTTGACGTTTTTGGAATTGAAGCGTTTTTACCAGGATCTCAAATTGATGTTAAACCAATTAGAGATTATG
>JBIIFA010000025.1:0-16586 GCA_044237565.1 Flavobacterium sp. | reverse complement strand
ACCCCAATAATAGGTCAGTGTGCAACAACTGAATTGATGACAATTACGGTTACTCCAAACACAACACCAACGTTTACGCAAGTAGCGGCAATTTGTTCTGGAGCTACATTGGCTGCATTACCAACAACATCAAATAATGGAATAACGGGAACGTGGTCACCAGCTATAGATAATACTGCAACAACTACGTATACCTTTACACCAACAACGGGTCAATGTGCTACAACAGCTACCATGACTATCACGGTAAATCCAAATGTAACCCCAACGTTCACACAAGTGAGTTCCATTTGTTCGGGAGCGAGTTTATCGGCATTGCCAACAATTTCAACCAATGGAATAACAGGAACTTGGTCTCCAGGAATAAACAATACAGCAACAACAACTTACACTTTTACACCAACAACGGGTCAATGTGCTACTGTAGCAAATATGACAATTTCGGTTACTCCAAACGCAACTCCAACATTCACGCAAGTGAGTTCCATTTGTTCGGGAGCGAGTTTATCGGCATTGCCAACAACTTCGAGCAATGGAATAACGGGAACTTGGTCTCCAGCAATCAATAATACTGCAACAACAACGTATGTATTTACACCAATAGCCGGTCAATGTGCTACAACAGCTTCAATGACTATAACAGTTACGCCAAACACAACACCAACATTTACTCAAGTTGTAGCAATTTGTTCCGGAGCTACATTGGCTGCATTGCCAACAACTTCAACCAATGGAATTACAGGAACTTGGTCACCAGCAGTCAATAATTTTACTACAACGACTTATATTTTTACACCAACAACCGGTCAGTGTGCTACAACAACGTTTATGACTATTTCCGTAACACAACAACCAATACCAATATTCACTCAAGTCCCTGCAATTTGTTCAGGCTGGGTTTTGTCTGCATTGCCAACAACATCTAACAATGGAATAACAGGGACTTGGTTGCCAGCTTTAGATAGTACAACCACGACCACCTATAGCTTTACGCCAACTATAGGTCAATGTGCCGCTACATCATCAATGACTATTACGGTGACTCCAAACTCCGTTCCATCATTCACGCAAGTGAGTTCAATTTGTTCGGGAGCGAGTTTACCGGCATTGCCAACGACTTCGAACAATGGAATAACAGGAACCTGGTCGCCAGGAATAAACAATACAGCTACGACTACATATACATTTACACCAATCGCTGGTCAATGCGCCACTACAACAATAATGACTATAATAGTAAATCCAAATACAATTCCAACATTTACTCAAGTAGCGGCAATTTGTTCAGGGTCTGCTTTACAAGCTTTGCCAACTATATCAAATAATGGAATTATAGGAACCTGGGCACCGGCAATCAACAATACTACTACAACGGTGTACACCTTTATTCCGGCATCAGGTCAGTGCGCTACTCCGGCTACAATGACCATTGTGGTAACTCCAAAAGAAACCCCAACATTTACACAAGTAGCTACAATTTGTTCGGGGTCGACTTTATCGGCTTTGCCTACAACTTCTAATAATGGAATAACAGGAACGTGGTCACCTGCAATAAATAACACTTCGACAACAACGTACACTTTTATTCCAACAGTGGGTCAATGTGCTTCGACAGTACAAATGACTATTGTAATATTAATTGGCAATGCAACACATACATCAAACTCCTATTCGAATAGTTCGTTTGGTAGTTATTCAATAAATGATCCCGTTCAATTTACTAATTTATCCATTCCTGGGTTTATTAACATCAAATGGGATTTTGGAGATGGTACATTTACGAATGAAGAAAACCCCTTACATATTTTTATTAGAGAGGGAAGTTATGAAATAATTCAAACTGTAACTTATCCGTTTGGATGTGTTTACAAAAATTACATAACCTTAATAATTGATAAAGGATATAAATTAATAATGCCAACCGGTTTTACTCCAAATGAAAATGTGCAGAATGATTATTTTGCACCCGAATTTTTAGGATTAAAAGCAATTCAATTTGATGTTTATGATACTTGGGGTGAGTTAATATATTCTGAATACGGTGATAGAATAATTGGTTGGGATGGAAAAATAAAAGGTAAAGAGGCAGAAAATGGGAATTATTATTTTAATTTGTCTGCTAAAACCTTTTACGGAACCACCATTAATTTGCAAAACCCTTTTGTTCTTATTAAATAATTCTAAATAATGAAAAATAAATTAATAGTAGTTATAATATTGTTTGTATTTTCCATTTCTGCCAAAGCGCAGGACCCTATATTTACACAATATTTTTTAGTTCCAGAGTCTCTAAATCCTGGTTTTACAGGATTTATGGAAACTACTAATATAGGTCTTTTGCATCGAACCCAATGGCCTGATTTGAATTTCAAAGTAGATACAGAATATGCTTTTTATAATACTTGGCTTGATGAAATGAATAGTGGAGTAGGGATAAGTGTATTAAATCATAGGGAAAACTTTACTAATTATAATTTTACTCAAGTAAATTTAAATTATGCATATAGAGTTCAATTAAATGATGATTGGTATTTTCGACCTGCTTTAGAAATTGGTTTTGGTAATAAAACATACGGATTCCAAAATATTATTCTTTCAGATCAGATTAATATTTACTCAGGAATTATTAGTCCCAACTCTAACGAGGCACTTCCTTTAAGGGATAAAGTGACTTTTTTCGATTTTTCTGCAGGAATGCTATTTAATAGCGAAAATTCTTGGATTGGACTTTCGTTAAAACATTTGAATAAGCCTAATATTTCTTTTTCTACAATTGGCAATGTTCCGCTTGGAACTTTTCTTTCTATTTCCGCTGGTCGAGAAGTAATTTTATCAGATTACTTTTACTCCTCTTTTTCAGATGACACAAAATTATTATTAACGGCAAATTATATGCAGCAAGAAGAATATAATCGACTTGATTTGGGAACGGGATTAGTTTTTAAAAATATTTTTTGGGGAGCTACAGCTGCTTTACAACCCCAAAAAAGAGTGGATGAAAGTCATTTTTTAACCTCAGTAAATGTATTTGGTGGTTTGCGTTTTGATCATTTTAAGTTTGGATGTTCATATGATTTTAACACTTCTAATATTGGGAAAACGGGAGGGGTATACGAAATATCTATTACATATCAATTAGACTTAGATGTTAAGTGTTTTGGATGTCCTAATTATTATTAAAGAAATCTAAATTTACTAAAGCAAATACTCAAATCTATTTGTCATCAAAATTTATGATGGTATTGATTTATCTTCAAGACAGATGTTAGATTTTCTTGAATATTTTATTAAGGAAATGTCATAAAAAAACCCCAACATTTCTGTTGAAGTTTTCTGTGGGCGATGAGGGGTTCGAACCCCCGACCCCCTCGGTGTAAACGAGGTGCTCTGAACCAGCTGAGCTAATCGCCCTTAATTGGGTTGCAAATATAAGTCTCTTTTTGGTATTTGCAAACTATTTTTCAAATAATTATAAAATTTCTCCTACTACAAATGTGCTTCCGCCAATGTAAATGAAATCAGATTTCGTGGCACTTCGCAAGGCGCTTTGATAAGCTTCTGAAACTGAATTATATACTTTTCCGTGTAATCCAAATTCTAATGCTTTTTGGGCTAAAATGGATGCGTCTAATCCTCTCGGAATATTGGGTTTGCAAAAATAATAAATGGCATTTTTCGGGAATAATGGCAGGATTTCGTCTAAATCTTTGTCGTTTACCACTCCAAATACGAAATGCAAAGTATCAAATTGCTCAGTTTTTAACTGATTAATTACAATTTCTAATCCGTGTTTGTTGTGTGCTGTATCGCAAATGACTTTTGGCGCACTATTCAATTGCTGCCATCTTCCTTGAAGGCCCGTATTTTTTACAACGTTCAAAAACCCTTGTTTTATAGTTGCTTCTGAAACCTCAAATTCTTTTTGCAAATTCAAAATTCTAAGGGTTTGTAGTGCCGTTTTCTTATTTGAAATTTGGTAGTCTCCAATTAAATCCGAAGCAAAATTTTCGGAAACTAAATCCGAAGCAAAATAAATTTCAGATTGCATTTCATTGGATTTATTCAAAAAAACAGGTTTTGTATCAACTGTATATTCTCCAATAATTACGGGAATATTCTGTTTTATAATTCCTGCTTTTTCTGTTGCAATAGATTGAAAAGTAGTCCCTAAAAATTGCGTATGGTCTTTTCCAATATTGGTAATCACCGAAAGTAGGGGAGTGATAATATTGGTAGAATCTAATCTTCCGCCCATTCCAACTTCAATAATAGCAATGTCAATTTTTTCTTTTTTAAAATAATCGAATGCCAATCCCACGGTCATTTCAAAAAAACTCAAGTCATTGGTCTCGAAGAAATTTTTATGTTTCTCAATAAATTTATATACAAATTCTTCGGTAATTTCTTTGCCATTAACTTTGATCCGTTCCCGAAAATCCTTTAAATGTGGCGAAGTATATAAACCTACTTTGTATCCTGCTTCTTGTAAAACGGAAGCCAACAAATGAGATGTTGAACCTTTGCCATTGGTTCCGGCAACGTGAATGAATTTTAAATTTTTCTCAGGATTTCCCAGGTATTTCGAGAGTAAAATGGTATTCGTTAAATCTTCTTTATAAGCAGTTGCACCTTGAAGTTGATACAAAGGAAGTTGATTGAACATCCAGTTTACGGTTTCTTGATAGTTCATTATTGATTAGAATTTTTGAGGCTAATTGGAAGTAAAAAAGTTATTGTGTAAGTTTAAAATTGTAAATAATTTTACCCACTTGTGTTTCTGCAGCCGTAGCGTCTGATTGCCATTTTGTATTCATCGCTGCCGTTTTCGCTTGATCCAATAAGCATTTCGCTGAATTTGTTGTCCCACGAACTCCTGGATTAGCATTGGTAACTTTCCCAGATTTATCTACAGAAATTTGTACAACAACAACACCTTCTTCGTTGCAAATATAATTGGGTTGTGGCTTATTGAGTGCTTTTCTATTGCCTAATTGGTAGTTTCCATTTCCGTTGCCAGATCCGCTTCCGTTGCCATTTCCATAGCCACTTCCTGTTCCTAATCCTTGTCCAGAACCATTTCCGCCTCCGCTACCAGTTCCCGTACCACCGCCTCCATTGTAGCCTTTTGCATTTGGATCACCATTTGATTTTCCTTTATTTCCTGAAATTTTATCATCACCGTCACCTTCTTTATTTGAGCCGTTCAATAAATTTGATAATGCATCAGAAGTAGTTTTTGAAGGTTTTGGGATTGGTTTCACAACAGATTTTTCAACTTCTGTTTTGACTATTTTGGTTGCAGGTTTTTTAACTTCTACAATTGCAGGTGCTTCTTCGTTTTCTGAAATAAGAATTTCTTTTTCGGTTGTTGGTTTAGCTGCAACTTCTTTTGGAGCAACTGTTACGACTTCTTTGGATTGAAAATTATCTCCAGAACCAAAATCACTATTCCCAAAATTCACGGCAATTTCTCCTCCGCCACCTCCTCCATCCAATTCTGGTAAAGGTAAATTATTGCTAAATTTTAGATAGAAAAATAATAAGAAAAGCAACGCAAAACTAAGGGTAGTAATGAGTAATGATTTTTTTTCTTGTTCGGTTTCAAATACTTTCATAAAAATAAAAATGAGATTATAAAGATACTACTTTATTTAAAACGAAAAGGAAGTCGAAAAATTGTTTTAAAAATGGGTCAGAAATTCCAACCCGTTATAAAAATATTTATACCAATTGTTTTAGAGCTATCTCAAAAGCAGTAGCGCTAATATTTGTTTTGGAATTGTTCAAGGTATGCGCTTTTAAAAGTGCATTTTTGATGGTTTCTGAAGTATCATTAAAAATGGCTTCGTCTGTCATTTGAACTTTTTTCTCCATAAAATAAGCGAAAACTCGTGCCATTCCGCAGTTAGAAATAAAGTCAGGAATTAGGCTGATTTTTTGATCTACATTTTCCATTATTGAACCAAAGAAAATTTCTTTATCGGCAAAAGGAACATTCGCACCACAAGAAATCACTTCTAATCCTGAGGCAATCATACTATCTATTTGGCTTTGTGCTACTAATCGTGAAGCTGCACAAGGAGTGAAAATTTCAGCGCCAATAGTCCATATTTTTTTGTTGATTTCCTCAAAAGGAATCATTTTATCAGAAACTAATTTGTTCCCGTCTTTATTCAAAAATAAGGTTTTAATTTCTTCAAATGTAAAGCCATCTTCATTTATCAATCCACCATCTCTATCGATAATTCCAATTACTTTTGCACCCATATCGGCAAAGTAAAAAGCAGCTGCCGAACCCACATTTCCGAATCCTTGCACAATTGCTTTTTTGCCTTTTAAAGATCCCCCATAAATGGAATAATAATGACGAACTGCTTCCGCAACGCCATAACCAGTAATCATATCGGCAACAGTGTATTTACGAGCTACATCTGGAGAAAAAATCGGATTTTCTATGACTTTAACAACGCCTTGACGCAATTGTCCAATTCTGTTAATTTTATCAGCTTCTGTTGGTTTGAAATGCCCATTAAAGACTCCTTCTTGTGGATGCCAAACACCGCATTCTTCGGTCATTGGAATCACTTCATGAATTTCATCTACATTTAAATCCCCGCCAGTTCCATAATAACTTTTCAATAATGGCGAAACTGCTTTGTACCAACGTTGTAAAACTCCTTTTTTTCTTGGGTCATTTGGATCGAAATTAATTCCCGATTTGGCACCACCAATTGCAGGTCCTGAAACAGAGAATTTTACTTCCATTGTTTTTGCCAATGACAAAACTTCGTTCATGTCCAGACCTTTTCTCATTCGGGTTCCTCCGCCAGCAGCTCCACCACGAAGCGAATTTATTACTGTCCAACCTTCGGCTTCTGTCTCTTGATCTTTCCAATTAAAAATGATTTCCGGTTCTTTATTCTCGAATTTTTTTAGTAAATCTTTCATTAATCTGTTTCGTTTTTAGTTTTGTGAATATAAGAGTAAGTTTTAACGCCCACTATTTATTTAATTTTTAATTATTTTTTGAATTGTAAACAATCCCCGAGCTATGATCCATTTTTGAGCCTGTCACACTGCTTAAAGTATTGATTTCGTTTCCCAACTTCAATACGCCTAACAATCCAAAAATTAAGGCTTCTTTGAATTCAATTATTTTTCGTTCAGGAATTACGATTTTAGTTTCTGGCAAATGAAATTGAACTCTTTCAATCATAAAATCATTATATGCACCACCGCCAGTTATGAAAAGATTATTTTTTTTAATCGGCAAAGCCAATGCAATTTGAACGGCAACATGTTCTGTGAAAGTGCTCATTTTATCTTCAATTGATATTGGATAACTTTCAATTAGAGGTAAAATTATTTCCTTTACAAATTCAAAACCCAAGGATTTAGGATATTTCTTTTGATAAAAATCCAATCGATTCAACTCATTTAATAATTCTGAATTAACAGTTCCAGTTCTAGAAATTTTTCCTTTATCATCATAATCCAAACCCAATTGATTGGCATAGAAATTCAAAACGGTATTTACTGGTGAAATATCAAAAGCGATTCTGTTTCCATTTTCTTCAAAGGAAATATTTGAAAAACCGCCCAAATTCAAACAATAATCATAATCTGAGAATAATATTCGGTCACCAATTGGAACTAATGGTGCACCTTGACCACCCAATTCAACATCTTGAATTCTAAAATCACAAACTACTTTTTGTTTGCATAAAGCAGCAATTTCAGGTAAATTCCCAATTTGTAAAGTAATTCCGTTTTGAGGCTGGTGCAAAATAGTGTGTCCGTGAGAACAAACCGCATCAATATTTTCAATTTTATTTCTATTAATAAAATCAGAAATGACAGTTCCTAATAATAAGGTATAAGCAACATTTAATTTTTTTAATTCCAATTCTGAAAATCCAACGGCAATTTTAAGTTGGTCAATCCATTTTTGGCTGTAGCCAATAGTTTCACATTCAAGGATTTGAAAACTCCATTTTCCATTTATAATTTCAAAATTGAGGTGCGCCAAATCGATACCGTCAAGCGAAGTGCCCGACATTACACCAATAATGTTAAATTTTTCTTGAATCATCGGCTAAAATTAATAAATCATTTTGAGAATTTGATAATTTAAAAGTATATTTGTGTATATTTTTTAAATTAATCACAATTATTATTCCTTATTATGGATTTTAAACTTACGGAAGAGCAATTAATGATTCAACAAGCAGCTAGAGATTTTGCTAAAATGGAACTTTTGCCTGGAGTAATTGAACGAGATGAGCATTCAAAATTCCCAACGGAGCAAGTCAAAAAAATGGCTGAACTTGGATTTATGGGAATGATGGTCGATCCAAAATATGGTGGTTCAGGATTAGATAGCATTTCTTATGTTCTCGCAATAACAGAAATCGCAAAAATTGATGCTTCTGCAGCCGTAATTATGTCGGTAAATAATTCATTGGTTTGTGCTGGAATTGAAAAATATTGCAACGAAGAACAAAAACAAAAATACTTAGTTCCTTTGGCAACTGGTGAGGTAATTGGTGCTTTCTGTTTGTCTGAGCCTGAAGCCGGTTCCGATGCAACATCACAAAAAACAACCGCAATTGACAAAGGCGACCACTATCTTTTGAATGGAACTAAGAATTGGATTACCAATGGAAATTCGGCTTCGACTTATATAATTATTGCTCAAACTGATATCGAAAAAGGGCACAAAGGAATCAATGCTTTTATAGTAGAAAAAAGTTGGGCTGGTTTTGAAATTGGAATTAAAGAAAAGAAAATGGGAATTCGTGGTTCTGATACCCATTCGCTAATGTTTACGGATGTGAAAGTACCTAAGGAAAACAGAATTGGAGCCGACGGTTTTGGTTTCAATTTTGCAATGGCAGTATTAAACGGAGGTAGAATTGGGATTGCTTCACAAGCATTAGGAATTGCAAAAGGCGCATTTGAATTAGCATTAAAATATTCGCAAGAACGCAAAGCTTTTGGAAAAGAGATTTTCAAACACCAAGCGATTGCATTCAAATTAGCTGATATGGCAACACAAATTGCAGCTGCGGAAATGTTGTGTATGAAAGCAGCAACAGAAAAAGATGCGGGCGAAGACATTTCTCAATCTGGGGCAATGGCAAAATTATTCGCTTCACAAACCGCAATGGACACCACAATTGAAGCCGTTCAAATTCACGGTGGAAATGGTTATGTTGCCGAATATCACGTTGAGAGAATGATGCGCGATGCAAAAATCACCCAAATTTATGAAGGTACTTCTGAGATTCAACGTATCGTGATTTCTCGAACTTTGATATCTTAATACTAAATTATTCAAATAAAAAAAGTCCTAAAACACATCGTTTTAGGACTTTTTCGTTTAATAAACTTTACTTATTATTTCGCCAATGTCATTTCATCAACAATATGTTTTGCACCTGCGTACTTTTCGATTACCCATAAAACATAACGAATATCAACATTAATTGTACGTTGTAATTTTGGATCAAAAATAACATCTCCAGCCATCGCTTCAATGTTTCCATCAAATGCCAATCCGATTAATTCTCCTTTACCATTCAAAACTGGTGATCCTGAATTTCCTCCAGTAATATCATTATCAGTTAAGAAATTCACGTGAAGCGATCCGTCTTTATCAGCAAAACGACCAAAATCTTTACTTTTATTCATTTCAAGAACACGCAAAGGCAAATCAAATTCGTCATCACCTTTCTTGTATTTTTTTACTTGACCGTCTAAAGTAGTGTAGTTGTTAATTTTCGCATCGTTTCTTTTATCCGCTGGCAAAGAACGAACTTTTCCGTAAGTCAAACGCAACGTAGAATTTGCATCTGGATACTTGATAGCTCCAATTTTAGACTCTCTCAAACCTTCCACTAACAAACGGAAAGATGCTCCAAAATCATTTTGCGCTTTTGCAACCGCATCCGATTTAGAATTCATATGCGAAACCATATCATTTGAAAGTGTAAACAAAGGATCACTCGTTAATATAGCATCACTTGGATAATCCAAAAATGCTTTTACTTTTTCATTTGAAGTCAAAATACTCAATTCAAAAGCAGCATTTACAAATTTTGAATACTCGTAATTGTTGTCTTTTCCAATTTTTTCTACCATTGGAGCAATTGCATATCCAACCGATTTGGTAGCATATAATTTCAATTGCGCGGTCAACAAATCTTTTTCAGCAGGAACGTGTAAATCCTTGAAAAAACCATCCGCCATTTCAGTAATCATTGGAGCCATTGTTGTTCGTTTTGCAGCATCAGCTTTCGCATAATTCTCCAATTGTTTTCCTAAAGTTCTTCCAATGGCACCAAAAGAAGTCGTTCTCATTAACTGTTGCAAATAATTATCGTGACGTGATTTCTCGTTTGTCAACGCATAATACGCATTAATATTCGCAATTACATTTCCGTATTTTGCTTTGTTTGTAGCTTTATTTGCCCATTTGTCAAACTTAGCTTCTTGAACAGCTTTCGATTTTGCAGTACCAAATTTGCTTAAAGCATCAATCATTCCTTGACGGTTTTTCCAATAATTGGCAGTTGAAGCAAATTTTGAAGCATACACTAAATTCAAAGCATCACTTTGCTCCATATATTTCTTCATGTTGTCCATTCCGGTTTTCGCACCTTCAACCCAAGCAGGATATGCAAACTTCACGTTTTGCTCAATTCCACCTGCTGGCATCCAACGGTTTGTTCTTCCAGGATAACCCAAAATCATTGCGAAATCGCCTTCTTTTACACCGTTTAAGTTTACAGGCAAATAGTGTTTTGGATTCAACGGAACATTATTTGTAGAATAATCCGCTGGATTTCCATCTTTATCAGCATAAATTCTAAACATAGAAAAATCTGCTGTGTGACGTGGCCATTCCCAATTATCAGTATCACCACCAAATTTCCCTAAACTTTCTGGCGGAGTTCCTACCAAACGAACATCTTTATAATCTTGGTAAACAAAATAATAAAATTCATTTCCTTGAAAAAACGGACGAACAGAAACAGTATATTTCCCACCTTCGTTGTTTTCTTTTTCAATTGCAGCAATTTCTTGGTTGATTGCTTTTTCGCGTTCAGCCTCTGTCATTTTATCGTTTACTTTTGCCAAAATACGTTTTGAACAATCGTCCATACGCACAAAAAATCGAACGTATAAGCTTGAAGGTTTCATTTCGGCAGCTTTATTTGGCGCCCAATAACCGTCTTTCAAATAGTTTTTGTCGGCTGTAGATAATTCAGCAATCGCATCATATCCGCAGTGATGATTCGTTAAAACCAAGCCGTCTTTCGAAATTACTTCCGCCGTACAACCGCCATTAAACTGAACAATTGCATCTTTTAGACTGTGATTATTGATGCTGTAAATTTCTTCAGCAGTCAATTGCAACCCCATTTTTTGCATATCTCGGTGATTCAAACGTTCAATGAACATCAAAAACCACATTCCTTCATCGGCCTTAACGCTTGCAGGAATAAGCATAATCCCTAATAATAAGGATAAAATAATTTTTTTCATAGTTATAGTTTTAGTGCTGCGAATATAATTCTTTTTCACAATTTGAATTGTATTTTCCTACTCAGTTTTAACATTTTATTGTGTTTTTTGGCGAATGGCCGGGCTCTCCGCTGTATCCAAGCCCAAAAGCGTTGGATGTCGCTGCTATCCCTATCGCGTTTTTTGGGTGGTTTTAACCTTGATTTTCAACTAAATAAATAACGATATCATAAAATTAAAAACGCAATAAATTAACACTACAGTAGGAATTTTGTTAAAACTTTATATGAAAAATAAAAGGAAAATTCCATTAGTAGTACTTAGCGATGTGCACCTTGGAACGTATGGATGTCACGCTTCGGAATTGCTTCAGTATTTGAAATCAATTCAACCCAAAACGTTGGTTTTAAACGGTGATATTATCGATATGTGGAACTTTTCTAAAAGTTATTTCCCTGCTTCCCATATGAATGTTTTGCGGCATATTATTAAAATGTCTACGAATGGAACGCGAGTAATATACATTACAGGAAATCACGACGAAGTTTTGCGTAAATATTCTGATTTAATTTTAGGAAATTTTGAATTGGTTGATAAGCTAATTATGGATTTAGACGGTAAAAAGGCTTGGATTTTCCACGGTGATGTTTTTGATTCTTCGACACAAGGTTACGCCAAAATAATAGCAAAAATTGGTGGTAAAGGATATGATTTATTGATATTAATCAACAGTTTTTTGAATTGGCTTTTGGTTTTAAGCGGAAAAGAAAAGCGAAGTTTTTCTAAAATAATTAAAGATAGCGTTAAGAAAGCGGTTTCCTTTATTACCAATTTTGAAACTACGGCTGCCGAAATTGCCATCGATAAAAAATATGATTATGTAGTTTGTGGACACATTCACAAACCGCAAATGAAAGTGGTTAAAAACGAAAATGGTTCGGTAATGTATTTGAATAGTGGTGATTGTTTTGAAAACTTGACAGCTTTGGAATATAAAAATTCTAAATGGTGTATTTATGAATATAAAAAGGAACATTACAATCTTTTGGAATCTAAAGAGGAGGCAGTTGTAGAAAATTATATGACAAAAATATTATCCTAATATAACGTTTCTATGAAAATATTTTACGCAATTCAAGCTACGGGAAACGGACATATTAGTAGGGCCGTTCAGTTGTATCCGTATTTAAAAAAGTTTGGAACGGTTGATTTTTTTATGAGTGGCAATAATGCGAGTTTGAATGTTGATATTCCAATTAAATATAAAAGCAAAGGATGTAGTTTGCATTACAGCAAATGTGGCGGTTTAGATTATTGGGAAATTGCCAAAAATATCAAACCATTGCAAATGTATCGGGATGCAAAAGCGTTGCCATTGTCAGATTATGATGTGGTAATTAATGATTTTGATTCGATAACTTCTTTGGCGTGTAGGTTTCAAAAAGTGAAATCGGTGCAATTTGGACATCAAGCGAGTTTTATGTCGGATTTGACTCCAAGGCCTGAAAAAAATAATATTATGGGGGAATTAGTTTTAAAACAGTATGCTCCTTCACCAAAATATATTGGACTTCATTTCAAAGAATATGATTCCTTTATTCATCCACCAATTATTAAAGATGAAATTTTTCAAGCAACACCAAAAGACTTGAATCATATTTCAGTTTATCTTCCTTCTTTCGATAGAGAATGTTTGGAAAAGGCATTTCATAAAGTAAAAGGTATTGAATTTCAATGGTTTTTGAATGATATTAAAGAAATTCGGAAAGAAGGGAACATTACTTATTTTCCTGTTAACCAAAAACTTTTCAATGAAAGTTTGATAAATTGTCACGGAATTCTAACGGGTGGTGGCTTTGAAACTCCAGCCGAAGCATTGTTTTTGAACAAAAAAATATTGAGTATTCCAATCCAAAATCATTACGAGCAGGAATGCAATGCAGCGGCTTTGAAATTATTAGGCGTTCCAGTTCTTAATAAAGTGGGTGATGATTTTCATATTGAAATAGAAAATTGGTTGAATGGCAAAATTGAATATCCAAAAATTCAAGCAAATGATATTCCAAAAACATTACAGTTTTTGTTTGACACGTATAATGATTGAAAGTTGTCACAAAAAAAGCCATCAATTGACAGCTTTAAATTTTATATTAGAGATAATTCTATAAATTATGACTGTTTTCAGGAACGTCGTCTTCCATATTTAGCATACTCCATAATTTGTCTTTCAACTCTGAAAGCCCTTGCTGTGCAACGGATGAAATGAACATATAAGGCGTTCCTGCGAAATCTTTATCGAGTTGGATTTTTAATTCTGATTTGAGTTCGTCGTCCAACATATCGCATTTTGAAATCACAACAATACGTTCTTTGTCCAACATTTCAGGGTTGTATTTTGTCAATTCATTTACCAAAATATCATATTCATCTTTGATATTTGGGGTGTCAACGGGAACTAAAAACAGCAACGTGGAATTTCTTTCGATGTGTCGTAAAAAGTAATGACCAAGCCCTTTTCCTTCGGCGGCACCTTCAATAATACCTGGAATATCGGCAATTACAAACGATTGAAAATCACGATACGCCACAATTCCAAGATTTGGTTTTAAGGTTGTAAACGGATAATCGGCAATTTTTGGTTTCGCAGAAGTCAACACTGAAAGCAACGTCGATTTCCCTGCATTTGGAAAACCTACTAAACCAACATCGGCAAGGACTTTCAATTCCAAAATCATATCCACTTCTGTGGAAGGCAAACCGGGCTGAGAATATCTTGGCGTTTGATTGGTTGAACTTCTAAAATGCCAGTTTCCTAAACCACCTTTTCCACCAAGAGCAATAATTCTGCGCTCTCCGTGTTCGGTAATTTCGAATAAAATTTCATTGGTTTCTTTGTCGCGAACTACAGTTCCTAAAGGTACTTCGATGAATTTATCATCGCCATCGGCACCGGTACTTCTATCGCCACCACCATCACCACCGTGTCCTGCTTTTACGTGTCTTGCAAATTTCAGATGGAATAATGTCCAAAGACTTTTGTTCCCCACAAGATATACGTGTCCACCGCGACCACCATCACCACCATCTGGACCGCCTTTTTCAATAAATTTTTCTCTGTGTAAATGCGTTGAACCTTTTCCGCCTTTTCCAGAGGAAACATATATTTTTACGTAATCTACGAAATTTCCTTCAGTCATTATTTTTAGTATTCAGTGTTCAGTGTTCCGTTTTTAGTATTCAGTTATTTACTGAACACTAAAAACTGCAAACTGAGCACTATTATTTTACGGCTTTCACCATTACTTTATCAATCCTCACGCCATCCATATCGATTACTTCAAGCTCATATTTCTGCCAAATTAACTTTTCTCCTTGCTTTGGAATTCGAGACAATTCGGTCATAATCAAACCGCTTACTGTGGTAACTTCATAATCATTTGTCAATTCATCCAACTCAAAATAAGTTAGAAAATCGTGTAATGAATAATGCCCATCAACAAGCCAAGTCCCGTCTTCTCTTTCGATTAATTGATAATCATCATTATTGAAATCGGCTGCATCGCCAACAAGTGCTTCCAAAATATCATTCAATGTAATTATTCCTTGAAAAATCCCGTATTCATCAGATACAAAAGCATAATGAACGCCACTTTTTTTGAAATTTTCTAATGCTTTATACGCCGATGTTTGCTCCATAATGAAAGGCGCATCGGTCATTATTTTTTCCAAATTGAAAGCCGCATTGTCTATATTTGAAAAGATATTTTTCAGATTCACAACTCCAACAATATCATCATAATTTTCGCCATAAACTGGATATACAGAATGTAATTCCTTTAGCATAAACTCTTTAACTTGCTCTCTATTTGACGCTAATGGCAAAAAAACTACCGATTGTCGGTGTGTCATTAATGAATTTACTTTTCGGTCGCCAATGTGAAAAACACGTTCCACAATATCTTGCTCAATTTCCTGAACTTCGCCACCTTCAGTGCCTTCTTTTATGATTGCTTTAATTTCTTCCTCTGTAACTTTTCCATCGGCAGAAGGTTTAATCATTAATATTTTCAATAAAAATTCCGTTGAAATGGTAAGCAACCAAATAAACGGAGCGGTTACAATTGAAATCATTTTCATTGGAATTGCAACGGCTTTTGCGATGGTTTCAGGATGGTTTAAACCAATTCTTTTAGGTAATAATTCACCTAACACCAAAGAGAAAAAGGTCAATACAACAACTACAATACCAACAGCAATTGTATTAGCATAAGGTTTTAAAATATCAAATCCAGTTATGAAAAGTTGAACGTCATCGGTTATTTTTGCACCACTAAAAATACCTGTCAAAATTCCAATTAAAGTAATTCCAATCTGAACCGTTGAAAGAAATTTGTTAGGAGAATTGGCTAAATCTAGGGCTGTTTGCGCACTTTGATTTCCTTTTTTAGCAGCACTTTCTAATCGGTTTTTTCTTGCCGAAATCAAAGCGATTTCTGACATTGAAAAAATACCATTAAGTAAAATTAAAAAAAGTATTATTAGTATTTCCAATTTGTATTTATTTGGTTTTTAATTTTGCAAATGAATTTACAAACGCTCAATTACTGCGCTCAATCGTTCCGTGATTTCTTGAATAGAGCCGATACCATTTACAGGATAAAACTTGTTTTGATTGCTGTAATATTCCATCAAAGGAGCTGTTTTTTCATTGTATTCTTGGTACCGATTTCTGATTTTATCTTCATCTTGATCGTCAACTCTTCCGCTTGTTTTTCCTCTTTCTAATAACCGTTGAATCAGAATTTCATCATCTGCTTCCAATGCAATTGTAGCGGTAACTTCCCAATTTTTTGTTGCTAAAAAAGCATCCAATGCTTCGGCTTGAGCCAAAGTTCTTGGAAAACCATCAAATAAAAAACCTTTAGTATCTGGATTTTTTTCTACCGTATCTTGCAACATTTTAATGGTAACCTCATCTGGAACTAAATCCCCATTGTCCATATAGCTTTTCGCTAATTTGCCTAAATCTGTATTATTTTGAATATTGAATCTAAAAA
>JBIIFA010000024.1:0-16605 GCA_044237565.1 Flavobacterium sp. | reverse complement strand
GGGAATATAGGAAAGAGCTTTGCGTGGCAAGTTGCCGAAGACAAATACGATTATTACGTTTTGGAATTAAGCAGTTTCCAATTAGATGGAATCATAAATTACAAGCCAGATATTGCAATTATTACCAATATAAGCCCAGATCATTTAGACCGATACGAATATAAATATGAAAATTATATCGCATCAAAATTTAGAATTACAATGAACCAAACAGAGAATGACTTTTTAATCTATGATGCAGATGACGAAGCAATTTCAGAATGGTTAAAAAACAATAAAACAAAAGCACAATTAATTCCATTTTCACTAACAAAAACATTTGAAAAAGGAGCCTTTTTAAAAGATAAAAACATGGAAGTCAACATCAACGAAGAAGAATTTGTAATGGAAACACAATACATTGCATTGGAAGGAAAACACAATTTGAAAAACGCAATGGCGGCAACTTCGGTAGCCAAATTGTTGCAAATTCGCAAACAAACCATTCGCGAGAGTTTGTCAAATTTTCAAGGTGTAGAACATCGTTTGGAGAAAGTTTTGAAAATCCAAAATGTGCAATACATCAATGATTCAAAAGCTACGAATGTTAACGCTGCTTTCTTCGCTTTAGACAGTATGAATTCGCCTACGGTTTGGATTTTAGGTGGTGTTGATAAAGGAAATGACTATTCAGAATTGATGTCTTTAGTTCATGAGAAAGTGAAAGCAATTATTTGTCTTGGTGTTGATAACAAGAAAATAATTGATGCTTTTGGAAATATTGTAGATATAATGATTGAAGTTACAAGTATGCAAGATGCTGTAACAATGGCGCAACGTTTATCCGAAAAAGGCGATACCGTTTTATTATCTCCAGCTTGTGCGAGTTTTGATTTATTCGAAAACTACGAAGACAGAGGAAGACAATTTAAAAACGCAGTACAGAATTTGTAATAACGCATAAAGCTTAAGGCTTAAAGCATAAGGCTTAAAAAAATGAAAGAACTAATAAACAATCTAAAAGGAGACAAAGTAATATGGACATTCGTGGCTTTATTAGCGCTGTTTTCGTTTATGCCTGTTTTTAGTGCAAGTAGTAATTTGGCTTATTTAAATAAAGGAACAGGAAATACAATCAGTTATTTATTAACCCATCTCGCTCATGTTTTTATGGGTTTCTTAATAATTTATGCCGTTCATAAAATTCCGTATCATTATTTTAGAGCCATTTCTAAAATCGCATTACCCGTAGTTTGGGCATTGTTGGCCTTTACTTTAATTAGAGGTACTGTTATCGCTGGTGCAAATGCAAGTCGTTGGATTAAAGTACCGTTTATAGGAATTACATTTCAAACTTCAACTTTTGCATTTGTGGTTTTGATGATTTTCGTAGCTCGATATTTATCTAAAAAATCGGAAGCACCTATGTCCTTAAAATCATCATTAATAGAGCTTTGGTTGCCAGTATTTATTACTTTAGGATTTATTTTACCGGCCAATTTTTCTACAGCAGCGTTAATTTTTGCAATGGTAGTAATGTTAACTTTTGTGGGAAATTATCCAATTAAATACATCGCAGTAATAGTTGGATCGGGTATTGTTTGCCTCGTATTTTTTGTGTTATTGTCTAAAGCATTTCCAGATGCAAAATTTTTTAATAGAGTTGGAACGTGGACAAGCAGAATTGAAAATTATACTTCAAACAAGCCTGGTGAAGATGATTACCAAATTAAAAATGCAAAAATAGCGATTGCTTCCGGAGGTAATTTTGGATTAGGCCCAGGGAAAAGTGTGCAAAAAAATGTGCTACCTCAATCTTCTTCGGATTTTATTTTTGCAATTATTGTTGAAGAATACGGATTAATTGGAGGATTAATAGTTCTTGGTTTGTACTTGTTGCTTTTCTTCCGATTTATGGTCGCAGCGCATAAAGCCAATACGCTTTTTGGTAAATTACTCGTCGTCGGGTTGGGATTTCCAATGATATTTCAGGCACTAATTAATATGGGTGTAGCAGTTGAATTATTACCAGTAACTGGTCAAACATTACCGTTAATAAGTAGCGGTGGAAGTTCCATTTGGATGACGTGTGTTTCCCTTGGGATAATTATTAGTGTTACCAAAAAAGATGAAGAAATCGCATTGGAACAAAGCGAAACTGAAAAAAGAGATATGGTCCTTCAAAAGTTAATTGACGAACAAATCGAAAAAGAAAATGCCATTGGAGAAGAAGTTGAGGAGAATAATTATTCTATTGAAGACGCTTCTAAAAATCCGATGGATGCGGTTTTGAAAAAGAAGTAAAAGTTAAAATATAAAGTTTAAAAGCAGCAATTAATAATGGTAAAACACAAATTCATAATAAGTGGTGGCGGAACCGGTGGACATATCTACCCGGCAATTGCTATTGCAAATGAATTAAAATCTCGTTTTCCAGATGCTGAATTTCTTTTTGTGGGTGCTCAAGATAAAATGGAAATGCAAAAAGTCCCACAAGCGGGGTATGCTATAAAAGGTCTTTGGATTGCTGGACTACAACGAAAATTGACGTTGCAAAATCTTTTATTCCCAATTAAACTTATTAATAGTTTATGGAAATCAAGAGCTATAATAAAAGGATTTAAACCCGATGTTGTTATCGGAACTGGTGGATTTGCTTCGGGGCCGTTATTACAAATGGCAAATTCCCTGAACATTCCAACACTTATTCAAGAACAAAATTCATATCCTGGAATTACGAATAAATTACTCAGTAAGAAAGCTAATAAAATTTGTGTGGCTTATGAAAATTTAGATCGATTTTTCCCAAAAGAGAAAATGATTTTAACAGGAAATCCTGTTCGTCAAGATTTAATTGACATACATAGCAAAAGGGAAGAAGCCATTAAATATTTCAATTTGGATGCTTCCAAAAAAACACTTTTGGTTCTTGGCGGAAGCCTTGGAGCAAGAAGAGTAAATCAATTAATTGAAAAGGAATTACCTCTTTTCGATTCGTTAAATGTTCAGATAATCTGGCAATGCGGAAAATTCTATTTTGATCAGTATAATAAATATAATACAAATGCCAACCAACAACCAACAACTAATATTCAGGTTTTAGCTTTTATTGACCGAATGGATTTGGTTTATGCTGCCGCAGATTTTGTGATTTCACGCGCAGGCGCTTCATCAGTTTCGGAGTTGAGCATTGTGGGAAAACCTGTACTATTCATTCCATCGCCAAATGTTGCTGAAGACCATCAAACCAAAAATGCCAAAGCTATTGTTGATAGAAAGGGCGCATTGATGCTTAAAGAAAGTGAATTGGATGAAAAATTCAATACTGTTTTTAGCGATTTAGTTGCCAATGAAAATTTGCAAAAGCAACTATCAGAAAGCATAAAAAAATTAGCAAAAATTCACGCTACGAGTAATATTGTAGATGAAATTGTGAAATTGATAAAATAGAATTACAAGAGCAATAGCAAAAAGTAATAGCAAAAAGTAAATAAAATAATTAATTTTTAATAGGAATTGTATTTTGAAAATTGAAATTGACATAAAAAATAAATAAAAGTTAAGATTTTTTAAATGAACTTAAACCAAATACAGAACGTCTATTTCATAGGAATCGGAGGAATCGGAATGAGTGCTTTGGCGCGCTATTTCAAAACCATCGGTAAAAATGTATCTGGGTATGATAAAACCGAAACCGAACTTACAAAAGAGTTGGTTCAAATCGGAATCAATATTCATTTTGAAGACAATATAAATCTAATTCCAACGGATTATTTCATTGAAAACACATTAGTAATTATTACACCCGCAGTTCCAATTACGCATTCTGAATGGAATTATTTTCTAGAGAGAGATTTCAATGTTAAGAAAAGAGCGGAGGTATTAGGAATTATAACAAAAGATACGTTTTGTTTTGCAGTTGCAGGAACGCACGGAAAAACAACAACATCAAGCATTTTAGGACATATTTTATTTGAAAGCGGTGCCGATGTGACTTCGTTTTTAGGTGGAATTGTAGAGAATTATAATTCTAATTTGATTGGAACCGGAAAAACAATAACTGTTGTTGAAGCCGACGAATTTGATCGTTCGTTCTTGCATTTACATCCTAATATCGCCTGTATCACTTCTATGGATGCCGATCATTTGGATATTTATGGAGATAGTGCCGCAATTGAAGCTTCATTTGAAGAATTTGCTGATAAAGTTTCCGATAAAAGCCAACTTTTCATTACTAAAAACTTACCTTTAGAAGGCGTTACAGTTGCTGTAAATGAAGCCGCGAATTTCAAGGCTTTCAACGTGAGAATTGAAAATGGAAATTATGTTTTTGATGTGCAAACACCAATGGAAATCATAACAAATTTACAATTTGGATTGCCTGGAAAACACAATTTAACGAATGCCTTAATGGCTTTGGCGATGGCAAAAACGTTTGGAACATCCAATGTTGCAATTGCAAAAGCACTGAAATCGTTTAAAGGTATTAAGAGAAGATTTTCTTATCAAATAAAAGAAACCGATTTAGTATACATTGATGATTATGCGCACCATCCAACAGAAATAAATGCCGTGCATCAAGCAGTTTCAGAATTGTATCCAAATCAAAAAGTGCTGGCAATTTTTCAACCGCATTTGTTCAGCAGAACTAAAGATTTTGCCGATGATTTTGCCAAAAGTCTTTCTGCTTTTGATGAGGTTTTATTGTTAGATATTTATCCTGCACGAGAAGTACCAATGGAAGGAATTACGTCCGATTGGTTGTTGGGAAAAATGACAAATGAGCATAAAAAAGTGGTTTCAAAATTGGATTTAATTCCATCAATATTGAAAAGTGAAGCAAAAATAATTGTTACAATTGGAGCAGGGGATATTGGAGAATTGGTTCAACCAATAAAAGAATCATTACTAAAAAAATAAATTGATTTTTGATTACGAAATAGAATAGCATAAAAAAATTAAAATGAAAAACTTGAATTGGAAAAATATTTGGATAAATGTAAGATTGCTGCTAATGTTTGTAGCGGTTATTTTCCTATTTTCATTCTCTTCAAAACGAAATTCCGACCGAAAACTCTCGAAATCAGTGGTGGTTTTTCTTGGAAATGACGAACTTTTTGTTACTCACGAAACGGTTAATAAATTGTTAATAGAAAATAATCAGAGTGTGCAAATACTACAAAAAGATAAGGTAGATTTGAACAAATTGGAAAAATCCCTCGACAATTACAATATGATTGAGAAATCAGAAGTGTTTGTAACTATCGATGGCATGCTAAAAGCTGTGGTAAAACAGAAGTCGCCAATAGCAAGGGTTTTTGACGAAAACGCATCCTTTTATTTTGATTATCAGGGGAATAAAATGCCGTTATCTGAAAATTTCACGGCAAGAGTTCCATTAGTTTCGGGTGCAATAAATGATGAAAACAGCAAGGATTTAAATAAATTATTTCGATTTATTTATGACGATGTTTTTTTGAAAAAAAACATAATTGGAATAGAAATTTTGCCAACTGGGGCGATAATTATGTCCAACAGAAATTATAATTACAAGATTGATTTTGGAGGATGCGTGAATGTGGATGCTAAATTCAAAAATTACAAGGCATTTTTTCAAAAAGCAGAAGCAGATAGTTCGTTAGTAAAATATAAAACAATAAATCTGAGGTTTACCAAGCAAGTGGTTTGCACAAAATAATAGGTTATGGAAAAAGAGAACATTGCAGTTGGTTTAGATATTGGGACAACGAAAATTGTCGCAATGATTGGTAGAAAAAATGAATACGGAAAACTTGAGATTCTTGGAATTGGAAAATCCAAAAGCTTAGGCGTGAAAAGAGGTGTGGTTGACAATATCACTCAAACAATTCAATCTATCCAACAAGCGGTTCAAGAAGCAGAAACCAATTCAGGGTATAAAATTAAAGATGTAGTTGTAGGAATTGCAGGACAACACATTAGAAGTATTCAGCACAGCGATTACATCAGCAGAAGTAACGCAGAAGAGGTTATTGGTGACAAAGACATTGATTTATTAATCAATCAAGTTCATAAATTAGCGATGCTTCCAGGAGAAGAAATTATTCACGTTTTGCCACAAGAATTCAAAATCGATGGGCAATCGGAAATAAAAGAACCAATCGGAATGTGTGGTGGAAGATTAGAATCAAGTTTTCACGTGGTTGTTGGACAAGCATCATCCATCAGAAATGTAGGAAGATGCATTCAAAGTTCAGGCATTGAATTGTCAGGATTAACCTTAGAACCATTGGCTTCGGCAGATGCTGTTTTGAGTCAAGAAGAAAAAGAGGCAGGTGTAGCTTTGATAGATATTGGTGGAGGAACGACAGATTTAGCCATTTTCAAAGACGGCATTATTCGTCATACTGCAGTAATTCCTTTCGGTGGAAATGTAATTACAGACGATATCAAAGAAGGCTGTTCTATCATTGAAAAGCAAGCAGAATTACTAAAAGTAAAATTTGGATCGGCTTGGCCAGGAGAAAATAAAGACAACGAAATTGTTTCTATTCCAGGTTTAAGAGGCAGAGAACCAAAAGAAATTTCTTTGAAAAATTTGTCTAAAATAATCCATGCTCGTGTGGTTGAAATTATTGAGCAAGTTTTTGTAGAAATCAAAGCATATGGTCACGAAGATCCAAGGCGTAAATTGATTGCAGGTATTGTATTAACTGGAGGTGGCGCACAATTGAATCACATCAAACAATTAGTAGAATACATTACTGGAATGGACACGAGAATTGGCTATCCAAACGAGCATTTGGCAGGTGATTCTGACGAAGAAATTTCAAGTCCGTTATATGCAACAGCAGTTGGATTGGTAATGAATTCTATAGAAAATAATACACAAAGTGCGGTACGAATTGGTTTTTCAGCACCAGAAAAAGTAAATGTTTATAGAGCGCCAGTAGAACAACAGATTCAAGAAATTGTTCAACAAGAGGAAGAAGAAAAGGAACAAGTGAAAATTCCAGTTGGAGAATCGACAGAAACAAAAATCAGAAAGTCATTTTTTGATAAATATGTCGATAAGATCAAAGAATTTTTAGACAACGCAGAGTAGTTAAAAAAACAAATTAAATATCTTTTTGCCCCGAGCCAAAAGAAGAAAAAAATAAAATAATTAATTAAGTAGTTAAAACCAATATTATGACAAGCAACTCAGATTTTGGAAGTATTTCATTTGATTTACCAAAGAACCAATCGAATGTAATTAAGGTAATAGGCGTTGGTGGTGGTGGAAGTAACGCTATTAACCACATGTTCAAGCAAGGTATTAAAGGCGTTGATTTCATCGTTTGCAACACCGATTCACAAGCATTAGAAAATAGTTCGGTTCCGAACAAAATTCAATTGGGTGTGAATTTAACCGAAGGACTTGGAGCAGGGGCTAATCCTGAAGTGGGGCAACAATCAGCGATTGAAAGCATTTCCGATATAGAAAAAATGTTAGACAGTAACACCAAAATGGTTTTTATTACCGCAGGAATGGGTGGTGGAACTGGAACTGGTGCGGCTCCTGTAATTGCCCAATTGGCGAAAGAAAGAGACATTCTAACCGTTGGAATTGTAACTATTCCTTTTCAATTTGAAGGAAAAGTACGTCAAGAACAAGCGTTGTTGGGTGTTGAAAAATTAAGAAAACAAGTTGATTCTTTGATTGTTATCAATAATAACAAATTGAGAGAAGTTTATGGAAATTTAGGTTTCAAAGCTGGTTTTTCTAAAGCGGACGAAGTTTTGGCAACAGCCTCAAGAGGAATTGCCGAAGTAATTACGCATCACTACACTCAAAATATCGATTTAAAAGATGCGAAAACCGTTTTGTCAAATAGTGGAACTGCCATAATGGGTTCGGCTACGGCAAGTGGTGAAAATCGTGCAAAAGAAGCCATTATTTCTGCGCTCGATTCTCCATTATTAAATGATAATAAAATCTCAGGTGCCAAAAACGTATTGTTGCTTATCGTTTCTGGAACTAGTGAAATTACAATAGATGAGATCGGAGAAATCAACGATCACATTCAAGCGGAAGCGGGTCACAATGCCAATATTATTATGGGTGTTGGTGAAGATGAATCTCTTGGAGACGCAATTGCAGTAACCATCATTGCTACAGGTTTCAATGTAGAACAACAAAACGAAATTGTAAATACAGAGCCTAAAAAGATTATTCATACTTTGGGTGGTGAACAAAAATTAGTTCAAGATTTATCAAATAATAAGGCGATTCCAGGATTCAATTTTTTAGCATTTGAGGACGTAATTCCTCAAAAGGAAGAAAAAATTATCTTCGAATTATTAGAAGATGAAGTAGAAATTGATGTTGTCGCGGAAGCGCCAATGGAGGTTTTTGAAGCACCAGCTATTGACGTTCCAACATTTCAAATGGATTTGGTTCCAACATCAGAATTCATTAAAAACCTTGATGTGACGTTTGAAATTGTAGCACCAGAATTTGATACAGAATATTATTTTTCTGCTCCTGAAGTAAAAGAAATTATTTTAGATACGCCACAAGTAGTTTCTATCGAAGAAGAGCAAATTACCTTTTCATTCGATTTGCCAATTGCTAAAACAGAAGCGCCAAAAGAAGATCATTTCCTTTTTCAATTGACGGATGAAACTAAAAATATCCAAGTAAATGAGCCAGTACAGTTCGTTCCAATGACCGAATTAAACGAAAGTGGCGTAATCAAATATTCTCTTGAGGAATATATGGATATTGAAAAAGAATTGTCAAATTCAAAACCTGCTGTTGCGGCAATCGAAGAGCCAATCGCTGAGGAATTGAATATCACAGTAAAACAAGTTGATTTCAGCACTAATAATAATCCTTTTTCAAATGAAATTTCCCCAATGGAAATGTCAATCGAAGAATCGTCTAAAATTATTGCCGATGAAAGAAGAAGAAAATTGAAAGATTTCAACTATAAATTTCACAATAATCCATCAAGAGTGGAGGAATATGAAAAAGAGCCGGCTTACAAAAGATCAGGTGTTGACCTTTCAAATCCTTTAAACAGTAATACAAATTCCCGAATTTCATTGGGAACTGACAGCAATAATGACAGTCAATTGAGATCGAATAACTCATTTTTGCACGATAACGTAGATTAAACAAAAACAAATTAATAAGAATGTAGCCCGAAAGTCAAATTGATTTTCGGGTTATTTTTTGCTTCAAAGCTTCCGATTTCTTTTTATCGGAACAGAGCCAAAATCAGTTGTAAATTCAATATTAATTCTATAAATTTGCAGGGCCTTAATCCAGCTGTACGTTACAAGTTTTTTCTCGAAAATGCTTTTTTCTAAGACCTTAAAATAGCTTCTAAAGTCGCTTTTTAAGTCCAAGAAAAAATCCATTTTCTCTCAAAAAGCTTTCCACTTCCATCTGGGGCAAAACAGAATCGTTTACATAATAACGATTCAGTAAACGATTGAAAGATTGAAAGATTCAAAAAATTAAGTATTCAACGATTCAACGATTCAACGATTCAACAAATAACCGAATAACCAAATTAACAAAATAAGATATGAGTTTATCAGCAAGATTAATGGACTATATTAAAACCGCAATGAGAGCAAAAGACACGATTGCATTGGAAGCACTTCGCGCCATAAAATCGGAAATTTTGTTAGCACAAACGGCAACAGGAAGCAAGGAAGAAATCTCTGAAGAAGACGAAATCAAATTGTTGCAAAAATTGGTAAAAACCAGAAAAGACAGCGCAAAAATCTTCACAGAACAAAACCGTTTGGACTTGGCAGAACCAGAATTAGCACAAATTGCAGTAATCGAAAAATTCTTACCAGCACAATTAAGCGAAGCAGAAGTAGAAGCAATAATTGCAAAAATCATTGCCGAAACTGGAGCTTCAGGAATTGCATCAATGGGAAAAGTTATGGGATTAGCCGCTGCGCAATTAGGTGGAACCGCTGAAGGAAAAACTATTTCTACAATTGTAAAAAAATTGTTGGTTTAATCAAATTTGATTTTAAGATATTATAAATTAAAGGAATCTTAAAATCTAACAATCTAAAATAATGGCTGCGTAGTTCAACTGGATAGAATATCAGATTTCGGCTCTGAGGGTTGGGGGTTCGAACCCCTCCGCGGTCACAGAACTCCTTATAACTTTTTGTTATAAGGAGTTTTTCTTTAAATGTAGTTTGTGTTTAACTGGATACCTGCCCGCCGGCAGGCAGGAAATATCAGATTTCGGCTCTGAGGGTTGCAGGTTCGAACCCTGCCGCGGCCACAGACGGACCAATAACCTCTAAAGTAATTTAGGGGTTTTTTTATGACATTTCCTCAATAAAATATTCAAGAAAATCTAACATTTGATTTGAAGATAAATCAATATCGCCCACATTTTTTTTGCTTCATATTGAACCATAACAATCAATAAATCAAGTGTTTTTAATTTATCTGTTGCACTTATAGCTTGAACTTACAATTCAAAATAAATAAAAATTTATTTTAAGCATACCTTAGGCAAATCCAAAGTACACGTAAACACTTTTAGGTCTTCTTCCAAGTAAAAAGTGCTAAAACCACCGAAACAACCGCTGAGGAAATCCAAAAAATAGTAATTGAATTAAAGTCATAAAGCGTAACCCCATTGACAATTGATTTATTATTTTCGATAAGATAGCCACTGGCAATATCTTGAATTCCTGCCGCTGCATAACTCATCACTCCAACTATACCCAATGCCGCTCCTGATGCCTGTTTCGATACAATGTCAACTGCCATCAAGCCACCCAAATAACAAATAAGAGCTCCAATAACCAAACCGAAAATCACCATACTGATAGCATCTACCCACCAAACATTTTTTGGACCTAACAAGAAAAGGGAAAGTGCCAATACATTCATCAAACCAAAAATCAAGGCTGGCTTGTTTCTTCTTCCTTTAAAAAATCTATCCGATACAAATCCAGAGGAAGCAGTTCCTAGAATTCCACAAACCGCACTAATTGCGACTAATGTATTGGCTTGAGTAAGCGTATAGCCTTTGGCAGTTTCAAAATAATAGGGCCCCCAACTATTGACTGCATACCTAGAAATATACATAAAAGCACTTGAAAAAGCCAAAATCCATACCGCTGGATTTTTAAGAACGGCTTTCTGTTCTTCCCAAGTGGATATTTTTTCTTTCCTAAAATCTTCGTTCACTGCAGGTAAACCTTTGCCTTCAGGTGAGTCGTGAAAAAATACAGCTATGATTACAGCTCCCAATAATCCAACGATTGCCGCTGCTCTAAAACCCCACTGCCATCCAAAAGAGGTTGCTACTACGGCGGTTAAAATATAGGTCAGTGCCTCGCCAATGTTATGGCTGGTGCTCCAAAAACCATAAAAACTGCCTCTTTCTTTATCGGTGTACCATCGAGACAAAGACACTATACAGGAAGGTGAACCCATAGACTGAACCCAACCATTGATACCCCAACAGATTGCAAAAAAGAAAAAACTACTGGTAAAACCCATTATCAAATTTGCCAAAGCCGATATTAAAAGGCCTGTTGCCATAAACCGTTTTACATTGCTATGGTCTGCTAAGAAACCGTTGGTAAGTTTCCCAATAGCATAAGCAAAAAACAAGGCGGAGCCAATTATTCCCAATTCTGATTCTGTAAGTAAACCGCTGTCCACAATGGGTTTTTTGACGACATTTATACTCAAACGACATACATAATACAAACCATATCCTAAAGTGGCTGAGATAAAAACTTGCCATTTTAGTTTTTTATAGGATGATTTTTGTTCGGATTCGTTTAAAATTACAGGATTCGGGGACGATTTTTTGAAATAGTGTAACATAATTTTTTCTTTTGACATTTGGAGATATTCTTCAAATAAACTAATCCTAAAAATTAAGAGCTTTTTATTTGTGTAGCTTTTTACTTCTCAAATAATTGATAAGCAATAAAGGATGGTCTGTTTGAATAATTGCCGGTCTTAAAGCGATAACAAGATCCATAGCTTTCATTTTTCCTAAAATAAAACTGTCATCTTCGTCCCAAAGTGTATTTACGAAAACAATTTTGTTGTTTTTGTGTATCCAGTCCATATTGTCTTTGGTAAAACTTTCATCGGTAAAATGTTGCAAAGGAGATCTTGTGTTTTGATGATAGTACAACATTTCTTCTTTGGTTTTAACCAAAGGCATAACGGCATATAGCGAATCTATACGAAGCATTTTATTCACTTCTTTTAGAGTTCCGGTATAAGAAATCACCTCCTTTTCCATATTGTATTTCTTTAGCATTTGATACAATTGCTTATAATTTACGGCCTTCAAATCTAGATTAACAATTACTTTTCCTTTCGCCATTTTCAATGCGTCTTCTAAAAGTGGAATCTTATCCAATGTAACGGAATCTTTCATTTTAAGATTAAATTGTTGTAGTTCTGAAAAGGTATAATTTTTTATCAAACCCTTTCCCGTTGTTATTCTATCGATATCTTTATCGTGCATCAGCACCAAAACACTGTCCTTTGTGGTGCGAACATCAATTTCGATGATGTCAATTTTTGCTAGTATAGCGTTTTTGACAGACTGCAAAGAATTTTCTGGAGCATTGGTATGAAAAGATCGATGGGCACAAACCAAAATATTATCTTTTGAAAGTTCAGCTATTTTCTCTACTGCGGCATTGGAAGTGTCATTTTTTACTATTGTATTGCTTTTGCAAGAATAAAGTAGTATTCCAAAAACAGCTATTAACAACCCCTGTTTTATCAAATTGAAGCCAGCCGATGTGCGGTTGTGTTCCAAAAATTGTTTTTTATAGTTAGATAGTTCTGTTTTTAATTCTAGCATTTTTTTGTTCTGTTTATTTCAAGTTGAGTTTATTTTTGCAAAATTCATTTCTGTATTAAAAAAAGGGAGTGAATCATTTTAATTTTTAATGAGTTCAACTCCCCTTCATATTTCAACTTCTTTTTGAAAATTATTCGATTATCAATTTTCTTGAAGCCGTTTTTCCGCTTTCTTCTATGCTTAAAATATAAATTCCAGCGGTTAAATTTGAAGTTTTAACTTTTTCATTTGCTTCGATTTTTTTAGAATAAACTTGTTTTCCAAGAATATCAAAAATTTGAACTGATTTTACCCCATTGGATTGCGTAGAAATAGAAAACTCACCATTTTTAACCGGGTTTGGATATATACTGAATCCATCGATAGTATTATTATCGACAGTTGAAAGGGAAATGTCTTGTGCATTTGAAGTATGTCTGAGGTTTCCGCCATACATTGGCCAACCACCAGTTTGCAATCCTGTGGCAGTAGTTTGTAATTTATAGAGTTTACCAGAATTAGCTCCAGTACCAAGTATTGCCCCTACATATATGGAACCATCTTTATCAATAGCCGCCGATGAATCGATTCTATCTCCTAAATCTAACATATCATAAGCCAATGTTCCATCACTATTTAGCACACAGAAATTTCCAGTTGTAGTGCCAAAATAAAGTCTTCCTAAATTGTCAATGGCGGGAACTACTTCTATACCACCAATACTAATAGTACTACCAGTTGGAGGGTAAGTCCATAATACAGCACCAGTTGCAGGATTATAAGCTTTCATTGTTCCGCCGTTATTTCCTAAATACACGGTACCATCTGCAGCTACTGCTGGACCACCTTGCTCAATATTAATATCTACATAAGAAGCCGTATCCGACCATTTTACAGAACCATCAGTTGGATTGAGTGCCATGAAAATACCATCAGGAAGTAAAGGAGTTACTTCAGAATTAAGTTTTGCAGAAACATAAACGGTACCGTCATTTGCAAGTGCAATAGCGGAACTAGCAAATCCTACTGCAGCACTATAAGGTGTAGTCCATTTTAGAGTACCATTTGGGTTTAAAGCGTAAATAGTATTATTTGCTCCTACCGCATAAATTGTACCATCCTTAGCAATTGCTGGGGTACTATTAAAATCTACTGCTGGTGCTGGTGCTGCTGGGTAAACCCAGTTTTCTGTTGCTAAATCTGGAGTCAAACTCCGAACACCTTTAGCCCCACTATTTCGTGTTAGTTGAATAACAGTACCATCGGTTGCAAAAGCTGCAGCAGAATACCGAATTCTAGCGCCTAAATCTCTTGTAGTAAATGCACCAGTTGTTGGATTAATTTTATACAACCTTCTGCCAAAGTGTCCACCCATATAAATAGAACCATCACTACTAATAGAAGCACTGGATTCAATTGCATCTACCTTATCGAAAGCAGCTCCTTCGGTTATCGATATTTGCCATTTAAGAGAATTATTAGGGTTTATGGCAAAAAAATTATTTTCGGTGTTTCCAGCACCAAGAGTAGTTCGTGTTGTGTAATTACATCCAATGTAAATTGTTCCGTCACTGGCAATAGCTGGTCCAGTTCTACTCACTTTTTCAGGCATTGAATAAGTCCATACGGTTGTAATTGTTTGTCCATAAGACAAAGACATTGTAAATAATAATACGAGCAATGTGTAATTTCTTTTCATAATGTTTATTGTTTAAGTTAAAAATGTTGAATTCTAGGACGGCTTACTTTAAGCCTTTGGTTTATAATAAAAAAATTTTGTGTGTTATCTTCCTGAGTGCTTGGCGTTTTTGGCAAACATGGGCCACCCTCCTGTTTGTAAACCTGTGGCGTTTGTTTTTATTGCAATAAGTTTACCAATACCTGCTACGTTTGTTGCAACATAGATGACACCATCATTTCCAATTGCTGCAGAAGAGTTGATTTTTTCGCCCAATTTGGAAACTTTCCATTTTTTCTGACCATTTGGATCGACCACATGAAATGAACCACCAGTATCGCCGAAGTAGATATTACCATCATTATCAATAGCTGGAACCACTTCTATAGGAGAATCAACTGCATACGACCATTTTTCGGTTCCGTCAGGTTTGTAAGCAACCATTTTCTTTTCATGACCTCCTACATAAATAGTTCCATCTGCAGCAACTGCAGGTCCACCGTGGTTTATTTTTTCGGTTAAATTGACTGTCCATTTTATACTACCATCCGCGGGGTTGTATGCGTTTAGAATTCCTTTGAAAGATGGATTTATAAAATTTCCTTCTCCAGCAAAATAGATGGTTCCATCTGGACCAATTGCTGGTGCAGTTGCGGTCCAAGTGCCATACCTTGATTTCCATTTTTCAGTACCATTTGGATTAATAGCATACAAAAAGCCATCCATTGCTCCGATGTATATGATACCATCAGATCCAATGGTTGCGGTCGAATTAAAATTGATACCTATACCAAAAATCCATTTTTGAGTTAAATTCGGATTGAAATTTCTTACACCTCTATCGTTGTTATTATAACCTCCAATAAATAGAGAACCATCTGCCGCAAAAGTAGGTGCACAATACCTCATTCTTGAATTGGTCATAAATCTTGTATCTATAACTCCCGTCGAAGGATTAATTTTATAAATATAACGTTCAAACAAAGAGGTCATATATATTGAACCATCAGACGCAATAGAAGGTGAAGATTGAATTTGATCAGAACTAGTGCCATTTGGCAGTAGTCGATCCCACACTTTTGCTGCATTTTTTATAGCAAAGAAATTTGGATTTGCTGCAGTTCGAACTGCTTCAGTTATTCCGATATAGACCGTTCCGTCATCTGTTACGGCCGGCGAACAATAATCGATCACTCCCGGTAAATCAAAAGACCATAATCTAGTTGGCTCCACTACCACGGTTAAATCTAGCACCTTAGAAAATTCGTTTACATTTATATTGCCAGTGTTATCTGTAACCTTAAGTTTTACCGTAAACTTTCCTAGCGCATAAATATGAGTAGGAGATTTTTCTGTCGAGGTAGTTCCGTCGCCAAAATCCCATAGCCAAGATACTATAGTTCCGTTTTGATCAAAGGAATAATCAGTGAAAGTGGCTGAAACAGCGGTGTTGTTATTTACAACTTTTATGGAATGTGAAAAAGCACCCACTGGCTTTGTGTCGATAACGCTTTCTTCGTCGTTACATGAAACTAATCCTAAAATAAATAGGAACATCATTAATTTTATATTACTTTTCATACTCATATTAGTTTAATTTTTTTCCTTGTAAATAGGTTTTGATATATTCTGGATAATCTGTTTGAGCTACGCTTCCTTTGAGAGTGATAAACTTATCTATCAAGAAATTGCCATCAGATTGAGGGGTTGTACTCGTATTTAAATACACATTAGCATAAACATTAATGCTTTTATCACTCGCTTTCTTTATCAAAGTGGGGTTAAATGAGGTGTCTGAATAATGCACAATACTCAAGGTTGCATTACTGAAAGAGTTAAATTCAGCTTCGTCATCAATATACGGGAGAACAAGTAAATTACTGTTTGTAGTTAGCATCGAACGAATTGTAGTGTTGTTCTTGGTATAAAACATCACTTGTTTCAACATACCATATTGTCTTGCTAGCGGATATACTTTTGAAAAAGGGGCTTTATCATCAAGATCGAGATTGATGTAAATTTTGCCTCTTGCTAAATCAAATACCTCTTTCAAAGTGGGGATTTTCTCGGTGGTAAGTGAGCCATCTGCTTTTTTTAAGTTGGATTGGTTGAGTG
>JBIIFA010000123.1:0-5942 GCA_044237565.1 Flavobacterium sp. | reverse complement strand
CGGGGGCAAATGTGAAAGGAATGGCTGCAATTTTTAGTTATGGATTTGAAATTGCAACTGAAAATTTCAAAAATGCCAATGTCGATTTATATACTTTAAGCAATTATGAAAATTTGTTGCCATTGGCAGTTTCTAAAAAATACATCACCGAAGAAGAAGAATTGGCTTTACAAAATTGGCGAAAAAGTCCTTCAACTTGGGGAAAATAATAGAATAATTATTGGGTTTAATTGCTGTTTAATTCCATAAAACAATAAATAAAATGAATTTAGAAAGTCAAAAAGTTACGGTTGAAAAAACTGCTTCGTATTTATTTGAAGCCTTGTGTGATGTTACAAATTTTGAAAAATTAATGCCCGAAAGCATTGCTAAATTTGAAGTTACAGATACTGATTCTTTTATTTTTGGATTGAAAGGGATGCCAGAAATCAAATTGAGAATGAAAGAAAAAACAGCAAATTCTAAAGTTGTTTTAGGAGCTGCGAGTGATAAATTACCATTTACATTGACTGCAACAATTAATAGTATTTCTGATTCTTCATCGGAAGTTCAATTGCTTTTTGAAGGCGAATTTAACGCAATGATGGCGATGATGATTAAAGGACCAATTAGTAAATTTATTGAGACTTTAGCCGACAACATGGATAAATTATAGTTATTAATACAAAATATAATAGATAAAAAAAATACCTTTTAGAAATTTCTAAAAGGTATTTTTTTTACCTTAAATTTAAAAAAGCGCTTTATCGATTAATCCCGTTGATTGAAGAACATTTTTGTGCAAACAGAGCAATTAAATTACCTTAACTCATTGAAATACAATAGTTAAATTGTAATGAAATTATTTTAAAGCACAAATAAATTTATGTTAATTACAGACCCACAATTAAAAAGTAATGATGGCGGAATTAGTTCAATAAAAACCGTTTTCAATATCCATCAGAAGAACATTTCACGGAAATACATTGAACAAAATGTGCCTTTGGAGGAAAAAGGGTCGAGAATTTCTGACATTAAAAAATTTTTGAATTCCAATGGTTACAATGCAAATTTTAAGTTGTTGGATGTAAATCATATCAATGGAAATGTGAATTCTATAAAGGAATTGTTTCCGTTTATTCTTCCAATTCGCACAAAAAAAGGATTGCATTATGTGGTTATTAATGGATTGAAAGGTCAAAAACTAAAAGTATTTGATTCGGGAAAAGGGCACGAATATTACTTGTCGTTGCAAGAGATAAAAAAAGTAGCACAATACACAGAAAACGATTGGGAATTAGCCGAAACAGAAGATAAAATAGAAGCAATTTGCACACAAGAATTAGCAGAGTACAATATAAATTTCATTGAAAGCTTAATTGAAAATGGGCATTCGGGGCTTTTTAATAAACTGACTTATTTTAGCTATTTGAAAGATAATTTTGGATTTAAAGATTTTGCAACCGAAAAAAAATTCCTTTTAGACTTATTGAAAAACCAGGAAATTGCAACTGTTCCAAAAAATTTCAGAACCTTAAAATTCAATAATAATGGAGTTAAAAATTCATCACCATTAATATTGGTTGCAAAACCAAATCTTGAAGATGAAAATATTACGGTTCCAAAAGAAGAAAATCCCAATTTGTATTGGCAACTTTTTAAGCAATTGGGAAGGTTTAAAAAATTGTGGTACATCTATATTTTTGCAGCATTATTTTCAGCAAGTACGGCTCAAATTGCGGTTTTTACCAATCAGATTTTGATAGACAGCATTTTACCTTCCTATAACCTAAATACGTTGGTTTTATTCATAATTGGATTGGGGATTTATAAAATATTTGACGTTATCACAACCATTTATAAATCATTTGTGGGAATCCATTTGGGTAATGTTTTAGATAAATATTTCCTGTTTTCATTTGACAAAAAAATAAACAATTCGAGTTTATCCTACATACATTCCTATAAAAAGGGAGATTTAATGGAACGTGTGAGCGATGCATTGAAACTGAAATCGTTTTTTTTGAAATTTTTTACAAGCATTTTAGTCGATATATTCATATCCGCATATTCCGTAATCATTTTATTTTTTATAAATAAAATGCTGACTTTGGTAGTTCTAGGTGTTATGATTTTATTCTTTTTTTGGTTTAAATTCATAACTCCCTATTTGAAACAAAATGAACGTTTGCGGTACATCAGAAAAGCTGATTTTTTGTCGAAAATGATGGAAAAAATTGAAGGAATACAGGTTATAAAAAGTTTTAAAATTGAACAATTCAATACCGATAAAATATTTGCTAGTATCAATGATTATTTAAAAATTCAACTCAAAAATGGCTATGTTGATTTGATTAATAAAATTGTGATTTCATTAATCGTAATAGCTTCAACTGTATTTATAATATTAAATTTAACAGAATCGGCAATGGTAAACCAGCTGATTACATTGGGACAAATCGTCACTTTTATTGCATTATCATCAAAAGTTTTTTCCTCATTAAAAAGTATTTTAGAAGATAATTTATCGCTTCAAGAAAACGAAGTAATCTTAAAAAGATATTTAGATTTTGATGAAGAAATACAAAAAAAAGCAAAAGGTGGAATTGAAGATTTTGAAATAGAAAAATTAGAATTGAAAAACCTGAATTTTGGGTATTTATCAAATGAACCCGTTTTAAAAAACATCAATTTAGTAATAAATAAATCTGAAAAAATAAAAATTGAAGGTGTAAATGGTTCTGGGAAATCAACATTTAGCAAAATACTAACCACACTTTACACGCTAAATTCTGGAACCATACTGATCAATGAAAGAGATTGGAAATTTTACAGTCAGGAGAAAATGAAAGATAAGATTTTGCTGGTTAGCACAGAAGATATTTTATTCAATGAAACGATTAAAAACAACATTTGTTTAGGAAAAGAGATTCCAATATTAGAAATATTAAATATGGCAAAGCAAATCAACTTCTATGATTTTATAGCTTCAAAAGAAGATGGTTTAGAATTTATAATTAGTGAAAACGGGAAGAATTTGTCAACTGGTCAAAGAAAAAAAATTCTTTTGCTAAGAACTATTTTTTCAAAAGCTGAGATAGTAATTTTAGACGAAGTGCTTTCGGGAATGGATAAAGAAACTAGAGAAAAAGTTGAAACTCTAATTGAAACCGACAATTCGAAAACCTACATTATAATTTCACACGAATCAATATTAAATATAAATTTTTCTAAAAAATACAAAATTCAAGATGGAGAACTCTTTTTATTATAACACAAACGCAATCGACTTTATAAAAATACTTTTCAAACTGTTCGTTGGAATTGTAGTATTGACATTAGCATTATTTTTTACTTTGCAATTGAATGATTCTGTAAAATTTAAAGAAGGACAAATTTATTCCGACACACCACAATTGAAAATAAATGCGCCGAATGAAGTTCGTATTTTGAATGTTTTCTTCAAAGAAGGACAAGAAGTTAAAAAGGGAGACACGATTTTCATATTGGAAAATAAAAAAACGAAATCCGATTTTGATGTTGCAAAAATGGATGTCAAAATGATGACTAACAAAATTAAAATCAATCAAAAATTAGTTGCAAGTTCAAAAGAACGGAAAAATTCGATTCAAGAATTATTGCAAATTCAGTCAAAAATATTTAACACCGATAGAAAAAAAGCAGAACAAGAAATTAATTCCTTGAATAGTAAAATCAACTATTCCAATCAACAAGCTTCAATTCTAACTGACAAATATGCTACCGATTCGATTCTATATTCAAAAGGAGCGATTTCAAAATATGAATTAATTGACACAAAAAATAAAAATTTAGAAGATAAAAAAGGGCAATTGGACAGTAAATTTAATTTCAGTTTGAAAAACTATGACTTTGAAAATTTGTCCAATAATTATCAGAAAACAAATAATGACTTGAAACGAGCGATTATTGATATTGAAAACCAAATTCAGAATTACAACCGGGATATTATTGAATTGCAAGGATTAATAAGCAATACGAAATACAACCTGAATTACATTACAGATGAATTAGGAAAATTAATGATTATTTCTCCCATAAACGGTACAATTTCAACTTTATTAAACGCCAAACAAAACCTTGAAATCATCAATAAAGGCGAGGTTTTGACAATAATTGCACCTAAAAAAGAAACTTTTTATGCCAAGATAAAATTAGAAGAAAAAGATTTGGCTTATGTAAAAAAAGGACAAGAAATAAATATGAAATTGGACGCTTATAATTACTATAAATATGGTGCTATAAAAGGTAAAATATCTTATGTATCGCCTTCAGATGTTGACAAAACATATTATTGTTTGGCCAATATGGAAAAATACAATTCCAACATAAAATTAAAAGCGGGTTATGTATTGAAGGGCGAAATAATTATTGAAAAAATGTTGCTTTTTGAATACATAATCAAAAAATTATTCAACAAAATTGATGAAAGCGTAAACTAATATTTATGAGAAAATCAATTTTAATATTTTATATTATTTTGCAAGTGAATTTGGTTTTTTGTCAGGAAAAAATAACCTATAACGACTGTGTGAATTTAGCTATAAAGAACAATTTATCAATAAAAAGCGCTTCAATTTCTGAAAAAATTGCAGTTTACAAACATCGAACAAATGTTGGTCAATTGTTGCCAATAATTACAGGAAATGTTGACAATAAACATTCTTGGGGACGAGAAATAGACCCCACTACGAATGCCTTTATTGATGACAATTTAAAAGCATACACTGGAAATCTAACGGCTTTATTGACTTTGTTTTCTGGGTTTTATAACCTAAAAGCCATTAAATCCGCAAAGCAAGAAGTTGAGATAAATAAAGCACTTCAACAAAAAATACAAAATGAAATTACTATCGAACTTTCACAAAAATTCATTGAAATATTGTATTTTCAAGAGTTAATTATTGCGAATAAAGAACAAATTTTAGGCAGTGAAAAACAGTTGGAATTTGCAAGATTAAAATTCGATTCTGGAGTGATTGCTGAAAGTGAAGTATTCAAAATTCAATCTCAAAAAGCATCGGAAGAATTGGTTTTGGTGACCAATCAAAATCGATTAATTATAAGTGAAATAGAGCTGAAACAGTTATTAAATATTCCATTAGAAAGAAAAATTGAATTGATAAAACCAGCATTTTTAGTTTCTGAAAAGTCAAAATTAGAAGAAAACGAATATGAAATTACAAAGAAAGCCGTTTCAATAAATCCATCTTATTCGATGAGTAAATGGACTGAAAGTAAAGCAAAAACCGAAATTGCAATGGCACGATCTGCAAAAATGCCCGTATTGAATTTGAAATATACTTACGGTTCTAACTTCAGTGACAGCGACCCTTTGGTTTCATATAATGATCAAATAAACAACAATTTAGCATCGGTATTAAAGTTAAGTTTGATAGTTCCAATATTCAATCAATTTGAAACTACCTTTAAAATAAAACAGAATAAATTAAGTTATGAACAAGCAAAATTAGAAACTAAAATGGAAGAAAACAGACTTTCAAAAGTAATTTTACAAGCAATTAACGATGCAAAAGCGTCTATTAAAAAACAGGAAACATCAACAATTGCTTATGAATTTTCTAAAAAAAGCTATGAAGCCGATTTATTAAAATATGAATTGGGAAAAATAAATAGTAATGATTTTAATTTTACAAAATCGAATTATAAAAATGCGCAGGTAGAATTGATTAATTCAAAATATGAACTGTTATTCAATACTGGATTATTGAATTTTTATTTGGGTGAAGATTTTTCGCTATAAATCAAAACAACATTTGAATTTCCTTGATTCCAAAGGTTTCAATCACATCATTTTCTAATAAAACAACCAAATGCCCCGAAGAATTGACATTTTGAATAATTCCCATAAATTTTTCTTCTTTAGAATTTGAAAAAGGCATTGGAACTCCTTTTTTGAAAAG
>JBIIFA010000023.1:0-16701 GCA_044237565.1 Flavobacterium sp. | reverse complement strand
AGTTTGCTTCCAATGCAAAACTTGTATTTATCAATCCAAACAAATACCTGTCGTGATAAAAATTTCCTTGTGTTCTGTAGATATTTTTGCTGTAAGCTGCTCCACTTTCTGCCGGAAATATTTTAATTTCTGCTGAAGTAAATTTTTTGTTTTTGGAATAATTTCCACCCAATCCAAATTGGAAATAATACTTGCCAAAATCGCTGTATTCTCCTCTAATTTTTGACCAATATTGCAACTTTTCAAAGTTTTCAGGATTTCTAAATTGGTATTGAAGTCCATAAATAGAATGGGTAATATTATCCGGATCTTCAATTTCAAAGTTAATTTTATACATATTACTAAAGGTAAATGCTGCCGAATGTAGGCTTTTACTTTTATCGTGAAAATTATAGGAAACTTCATTTTTGAATGCTGAAGCTGCGGTTCTATTACTTTCTAACGAAGACTTGACTTCCGTAAAATTTCCAAATTGTTTTCTGTTCAAACGTAATAATTCTTGCTTGATATTAGAATAAAACAAATCAGGAAAATTCAAAAGCAATTCTTGTTGTAATTCGGTTTCTGCGTAAATAACTTCATTATTCAAAGTAGCTTTCAAATCTTCTTTTTGACGACTTTCCGGTAATGAATTGGTTAAAATCCAAGCATCTCTGAATTTTCCAATATCGAAATAAACAGAACTCATTATGGCTTTTGCCTTATAATCTTTTGGAAATTTAAGTATGTATTTTTCGTATTCTGATTCTAAAAATTTATACGATTTCAACTCGATTAGCCAAGACATTCTTGTTGAAAAATCAATTTTATCGGCGTGTAAAGACCAATCGTACGCTTTTTTGTATTCATTGTTATCTACATAAAGCCAACAAATATCTTCAGCTACATATTTATATTTTAAAGTAGGTAAAATTAGTCGTAATTCTTCCAAAGCTTCTTTAGGTTCGTAAGTTAGTAGATGTTGCAAATACAATTGATACGTCTCAAAACCAGAATCAACTTCTAATAAATTCAGCAAGGCAATTTTAATTTTATTTTGATTTTCAGGAGTGTAAAAATCGGCTATATAACTATTCAAAAGTGCAGCGTCATTGGGCGTGACAAGCATTTGTGCACTCAACCATTTTTCTTTAATCAAGTCATTTGGATATTCCACTAATGTATTTAATTCCTTAGAATATAGGATGTTTTCAGGAATTGGATATTTTTTGCAATGCGCTTCTAGCAAACCCCAAACGATGTACCCTTTTTCCTCCCAATTCATATATTTTGTATATTTATTCCAAATTTCAGGGTTGATTTTTTCTTCTGTTAGCATTTGACTTTTTAAGGCTTCTATTTCAATTTTTAGAAGCACATCAGAATCAGTTGCATCTATTTTAAGAGCTTGCAAATATTTTTTTACATTTTCTTGATAAGCAATAGATTCCATCTTTATATTATTTGCAATAGAAATAATTTCGCTCCTTTTGTTATCAGGTGTATATTTCAAATCTGGCAAACTTATTTTTGAATTATTTGTAAAAAGTGTATATAGAAATCCCGTTAGTAAAGGGGTTTTTGAAAATTTTATTTTTTGATTCGCTAAATCACTTTCTATTTTGATACTATTTTCGGAATTTACATATAAAAACCAATATTGTTTTCCAGAAATTGATTCTTCGGGTTTTAGCTCTTCAACTGTAAAAACGCCGTTATTCTCATTAAATGAAAAATTAGAAGCCCTCCAATCCATCACAATATTTGCAGCTTCACCAGCATTTAAAAAACGTATTTGTGGAAATCTTGTAGTTACCCCTTTTAAATATTTGACAAATTCGGGGAACAATCCATTATATTTTCCTTTCGTTTTGTACCAACCTAAATTCAATGGATTTCTTGAATCATAATCGCCTTGAGTTCCATCTTTATGAGATGATATTTGATAAACATCATCTGGATGAACAAAATGTGTCCAAATTCCTGTGTATAAATAGGCTGATTCTTGGCTGTATTTCTGTGAATTATTTATATAATAACCATAGGTAATTCTTGGATAATCAAAAAAATTTTTGTTGTATGGATCAAAATCAAATTCCCTATTTTCTCCATTGACCAACTCTCCGTTGAAACTACTGCACAAATATTTTAAATACGGCATTGAAGTTTTAAGTTTGTTAATTCCCATTTTATCAATATAATTAGAAGGCGGAACATACGAAACTGGTAAGTTTCCAAAATCACTCAATTGCCATTTTTTCTCGGCAGCTTTCAAAGCTAACGGAATAAAATCTTGATTTTTCCACACACTTTTTACTAATTCTGAATGATTATAGCCGTGAAATGCCAATTCGTGCCCTTTTTGGGAAGCGTCTTTTGCAAACCATTCGCTAACGGAAACATATTTATTGTCAAATTTCATTTTGTTCCCATCCCATTGATTGAATGAAAATGGGGGTTCTACTTTGTTTTTATAATCAAAAGTGATTAAAACTGAGTAGCTAATATTAAATTGTTTTGAAATTTTCAACATATCAGGCCACCAAACATTTTTCACAAAATCCTTTGAAGTTAAATTCATTTCCGATGCGATTGGCTCATTTTTAATATCAAAAAGAGGACAAGGAAAATCGTCTAAAAAGATGGTGCTTGTATTCGCTATTGGATATGGAATTCCTTCTAAACCGCTCAATATTCCAGCAAAAAGGAATCCTCTGTCTCTTTTTTCAAACGATTTTTGAAAATTATAAAGAATAACTTTTCCCTTTCCAACTTTATTTTCTAACACAATTGGATACTCAGAATTATTTACAGAAGTTGCCAAAACTTTAATGTTTCTCGAAAAATTTTCTTTAGCAAATCCGTAATGTATTTCTTCTTTATTCATTTGTAAACCTTTAAAATCTGGCAATAATGGATAAATAAAATGAAAACCTTTGGAAGTTACATCTGTGAAATGGTCTGCTTCAGGTTTGAAACCTAATAAATACGAGAGCCTTTTATCTACATTTGAAATAGGATAAAAAAAAGTTCCTCCTTTGGCTACAAATTCAGTTAATTTATCAATTGCGGCATCGCTCAATTTGATAGTATTTGAAATGGAAACTACCCTTGTTGTGGGAGAAAAAACGGGAGAATTATTCCATAATTTAATGTTCGTAGCTCTAAATGGTAATTTTGTATAATCACAAACTTTTTTGATATTTTCATTGAATTTTAAACTTTCAGAATCATTATTATCTAATAAAAATTCGACTAAAGGAGATTGATTATACTCGGTTTGTCGTCTAAAATTATCTTTAAATTTTTTTTCTTGTTCATTAAAAACATTAAATTTATCAATATCTAAAGAATCTACAGATCCGCAATTTGAAAGTAAAAAAAATACGATGAATAAGATAATATAATTGAAATAACAATTATTTTTTTTGTTGAATAATTTCATAATTAAAAAATTAAATCTGTTGTTTTACTAGAATTAGGTTGGTTTATAATTTCATAAACTTTGAAATTAGCATTGGATTGAATAAGCTTAATTAATCTTCCCCGCTTTTTTAAAACCTCCACAAGTTTTACTATTTTCTTAGCATTTTCATCATTATAAATGAAAAGTAAAATGCTATTTGGAAGCACAACTTGTGGATTTTTCTTTAAGTAATTATAGTTTTTAAAATGCTTAAAATAAGTAGCATCTTTTACTAAATAACTATCTAAAAACTCCGAATAATTAATGAAATAGTGATTGTTTTCACTGATTATTTGAGTTGTATTCTGATCGACAACCGCAAACGAATATGGGAAATAATTGGAATGAATTTCATCATAGACCTCTAATATTTGAAGCGTTAAATCATTAGGTTTAGTAATTTTATAAAGTACTGTTCGTTGTAAATATATTGCAAAATAGACTACTACAAATGATGAAATTGCCGTTAAATAATTATGGATTTTATTAATTTTTTTTGTTAATGGATACACTATTCTTAAAATAATTCCAACTGAAAACCCAATTACAATTGGAAATAATACAGCCATAGATTGCAGGACTAAATCCTTATCAATCCAATTATTTGTTATTTTCAACAAAGCAACTAAAAATAAAAAATACAACAAAAATGCAAGTGCAGAATTCCAGTTTTCTTTTAAAACTATTATGAAGTATAACGCAGAAATACAGCTTCCAAAAGCGAGAATACTATAGTAATTAATCAGTGAATTTATTGGAATTATAAGTTGAGGATTATAAGTATATGAATTGACCGAGATAATATTGGAACGTATGAAATCATTGAAATCGATTTGAAAAGATATGGCCATAATATAATAACAGCCAAATACTAGTACTGCAGATAATAGAAAAGAGCCGAAAGCTACCCAAAACCTGAAAGAGATATTATTACTCAGAAATATAGAAATTAAAATAAATGGAGGAATTAGAATGCAAAATGTAAATAAATCTATTAAGCCGATACTAATATAGGCACATAAAAAGACTATAAAAAAAGAAAGTCGTTTCAACTTCAATTCACTTGGGTTTATAAGAAAGTAAAAGCTTGGAATCGCTATTGTTAGTGCTAGAAAAATAGGGTTTCTTTGGTTTAAAAAATTGAGATTTACTGGTATTATTGTTAGTAATATTGCAAAAGAAATTGCCGTAACTATTGGTGCGAAATATTCCGAACCGCTCCTTTTTTTTAACAACCAAAAAAGGATAATTGTAAGTAAAATTGATTCGAAAATTCCCATAGATTGTAATGCAATTTCAGGACTTACATCGAAAATTTTGGCATAAAAATTAGTATAAGCCAACTCCCCTATTATTATATTATTGGGGTAAAACCAAAATTGGTTGTCTAAATTGAACATTATTTCTAAATCACTATTCCAACTATTTGACAACAAATAGAAATCATATTTAAGGAAATAAAACCTAGATACAAATGTCAGAAGTATTGCAAAAGTTATTAAATAATAGATAAAATAGTTATTTGTACTACTTGTTTCTTTTTTTATTATTGAAAACCAAGATTTCAAAGATGCGCTAAATTCAATTTTTTTTAATCTCTTAATAAGCGCGTTTTTAATTTTGGAGTTGAAATAAAGGAATGGATTTTTCAAGTTTTGAATTCCAATTAATTCAATTGTGATTAACAACGCAAGTATGAATAGCGTGTTTAACAAATCGAAAATATTTAATTGAATAGTTATAAATATTATAATTACTAGAATTGCACCGTATTTAAACCATTGTAGTACGACAAACTCAACAAAATTGTTAGACGAGGATTTGTTGATCCATTTTTTATTGATTAAATATAAAAATAGAAACAGTACAAAAAATCTTAAAAAGCCAAGTATAATTGAATTTGACAGTATCATAATTAATTTATTTAATAAATTTTGGCGTCGTTTGAAGGTTTATATTTCCTATGAAATAGTCAAATCTTGAAGGTTTAATTCTTTTTTCGATGGCATCACGAAGTTGAATCGTATTCGCATATTCAATTAGGAGAATAGGCAAATGGTATTGATTTTTTAATGAAACTAGCTTATTTATATATTCATCAAATGCAAATTCATCTCTTAATTTATAGGAATTATCATTGAAAGTATAATCACTTGCAACCGATTCAAAGACTATAGAATCAATGAATTGACCCGTTTCGTTAATAAGTTCCAATCCCGCATTCTGGATTAAAATATGGTTAAAATATTCCGTTTTTATTCGCTTTATCAATTGAACAACTAATGCTTTTTGATTGGATTGTGGTCCGTAATCAGAAAAATTATCAATATTATCAAGAAATAATCCATCGTATCCATTTGCCAAGATGTTATCAACCATTTTCATTAGTAACTCCGTTGTTTTCTCGGATTTTAAATTGAGATAATGACTGTTCCAAACTTCATTTTTACCAGAAAAATCAGAGTTGAATTGCTGGAAATAAGCCGAATTAGTATTGATTTCACCCAAACTAATATAAGCAACAACTTTCTCATTTTGGGATTTAATTCTTTGTACCTCATAAAAAGTGTAATATTTTGATTCTAGAATTACATAACTATACCCTTTTATAGCTTCAGGATCTAATCTCCCATAGCAAACGAATACAGAATTCTTGTTAATTCCATTTCCAAATGCATCGGAAACTAGCAACGAGGGTAAAACAAATAATATAATTTTAATAAGCTGCATAGTAGAAATAGTCTAATTTGTTAAGAAAATTGAGTACGGCTTTGAGTGTAATTGTCATAAAAATTATTGAACCAACTAATAGTCCAAAAACACTGCATTCATAGGATATAAAACGACTGCATAAAAAACCAATTAAAAAATTTGTAAAAAGAGCAACAACGATTGCTTTTAGGGGTAATAATGGCTGACTTAACGTGAATAAATAAAGTGTATTTAACATTCCCCAGGCCAAAAAAACATAACTAATTCCACCAATAATGCTAACATTAATGCTTACTAAATCTAAAGTTTCTTTGAAGTGCGCACTATAACCCCAATTTGAATTCATTACATTGTAGATTAAAATAAATATCAAAAAAGAAGTTATTATGAGTAGGAAAATATGCTGCCAATACATAATTTTTAACTTTAGATTGAACGTTTTTGGAGCTTTATAACTAGTGTTTTTTTGTTCAATATCTAAAAACTTGCTGAAAGAAGCTACACCAAATTCCAATACTCCTGAAAGTAAAAGGAATACTAAAATGGCAATATCCATTCCTAATTCATAGTTTTTATCGAAATATACAACATAGGGTAATTGCCCATTTTTTGTTGAAGACCAAGCTAATATTCGGTCAATAAACAGGAATAAGTACAATCCCAAACCGTAAAAAAAATAGTGGTAATTGTGATACAGAAATACATTTGGCTTGACCACAATATTAAAATTGGTTTTTGCCTTGCGAAGTAATTTTTTGAAAAATAAGTCCAAATAGATTTTAGAAATAATTATTGAGGAAGTGATTCCAATCCAATGTGTAAAATAGATTGATAAATTTGTTTGTGTTTTTAATATTACTGCAATTATAGTTCCCACAAAAATGGATAAAGAAATTACCCAACGCTGTTGAATAGTATGTAAAGGCGCTAAATACAATAGTAAAGTACCTATCAAAAAAGCATACGAAAAAACTATAAATACAACTCCAAAAGGATACAAATGAAAGAAAAAATTGCACATGAAAATGGTTATTAAAACTAGAAATAGAGCGGAAATTCCAATTTTAAGAAGATAATTTACGGAGTTTTTTGTCATTATAAAATCATCGTGGTGCCAATAAAAAGAGGCTTGTCGTCCAATGACTTGAACAAAACCACCTGTTGCGACCAATCCAATTACGACACCTAATACAACAGCCGTAGATTGTACTTGATTGAACCCAACAAAAGTCCACAATGAATATCCAAAAAAAACAATGGCTAAAATTTGTAAAAAAACAGGCATTAAATGGAATAAGCCTAATGGGAAATAATGCATGAAAATTTTCGCTTTTACCCACAAATAATCCGAGATTTGAATTACATCGGGATTGGTTTTCGAAATAGCTTTTTCTTTGAGATTTTTGGCACCCTTATGTTCATCAGAAGTGGTTAATTCTTGAAAAATTACTTCTGCAAGAAAGTGAATTGACGGCACACCAAAATCCATTTCAGTATCTTTATTTCGAATTCCTAAAGACTCAATTGTAGCCATAACCACTTTATTACTGACTGGTTTTCCGATTTTATCTTTGATTGAAAGTAATAATGATCTGGTGTTTATTTTATGATTTTCCATATTAATTCGGGAACAAAAATTTTATATACATTTAATTAAGAAGCCTCTTGATGCGTTTCTAAAACATATAATTCTTCGGTTTCTCTTTTTGGATTAAGCACACTTTCATAAGCATTTTCATATTCAGAAATAAACTTCTCAATTGTGAAATTATCAAGAATCTTATTCCTAGCATTAATTCCCATCAGCTTTCGTAACGTATCGTTTTTTAATAATTCGATAACTTTATTTCCAATATCTACATAATCTTTTGGCTTACAAATAAAACCACAATCATCATCTAAAGCCTCAGAAACACCACCGACATCGGTTGCAACTACTGGGATTCCACAGCTCATAGATTCTAATATCGTATATGGAAAACCTTCGGAAATTGAGGTCAAAATTGAAATATCACCCTCCGAAAAAATTAAATTAGGTTTGTCGTGAAACCCTGCCAAAATGAAATTATTTTTCAATCCTAATTCATAAATCAAAGCTTCACATTCTAAAGTATATTCTGGAACCGCGTTATTATCGCCATAAACCAAATATTTTATATTGGGGATTTCCATTTTTACGATTGCACACGATTTTATCATTGTAATTATATCCTTCAATTCAAAAATTCTTGCTGCTGCAACAACGGTTGGAATTCCTATTAAATGTTCGGGTTTTGGAACAGGTTTAAATAATTCGTGATCAATTCCATTATAAATAACTTCTATATTTTTTGGATTGGCACCATATAGCTTCTCCCAAATGATATTAAATTTATTTACCGATAATATCAAATCCGCTTTGTGATAGACCAATTCAGTGACACATTCCGAAAGTCTAATCAGAAACTTTTTTAGAAAAAAAGAATATTCAGAGGAATTGATTGCCAACAAGCGTTCGCGAATAAAAACCCCGTGTTCAGTAGCAATTATTGGTGTTCCATGTTTATGTTTTAATATTAAAGCTGGAATTACAGGAAATCCTGAGATTGTTAAATGTGAAATATCTACTTTAGGAATATCAATTGATAATGGAATTAGAAAGCGATAAAGCCAGCGCATTCCAACCGTTAAATCATACAACGAAACATCCTCATCATTTTCATTTTCAATTACTTCTGTAACAATATGACAAAAAGAGCGCCATATTATGCTACTTTTCATTGTCTTTTTATAGTCGTTTTTCTGAAAAAATTCCCACATTTCAAAAAATGTCATGTCAAAATCATCTCTATTTCTGGTTTCTGTATAAATAGACGTTAGGAATCTTTCGAAAATAGGTAAGAAAACATGGAGAATTTGAAGTTCATTATCATTCTCTTTTCGCTCCGCAAATTCAAAATAAGGGCTTCCATAATTAATGAGTTCTTGCGGTTCCAACGGTGACCAAAGTGGAACTTGAATGACGTCTTTTACGTTTTTACTTAATTTATATTTTGATTTTAATTCAAGATTGGCATTTATAGAATAAAGTGTATAATCAACATTTTTAATTTTATTACACAACATATCGGCCCATGTAGAAACACCACCGCCATTAAAAGGATATGTACCCTCTAAAATCATTAAAACCGTGTATTTTTTTTTCATATTCATAAGTATTAAAAAGACATATTTTATAGAAAAGAAATGTTTTTTTTTATTTAAAAACGTAGTCTTTATTGTATGTTTCTTAACAAATATAAATTGATAAAAATGGGATGAAAAATAGTTCTGATTAAAGAAGTATATAAACGACAAAATGCCTAAAATAAGTATCTTAGGCATTTTGTTTTAATGGCAACTTTATTTAGTGTTTTATATAAGGATATTTTTTCTGCATCGCTATTTCGAGACAAGGCATTATTCTTCCTCCCATTTTCCAACTACAGAAGTTGCTAAAGCATTTCCTAAAACATTGGTACCACTTCGGAACATGTCACAAAAATGGTCAATTGGGAGAATTAAAGCGATACCTTCAATGGGAATATTGAACATTCCACAAGTTGCAGCAACGACCACCAAACTCGCTCTTGGAACTCCAGCAATTCCCTTACTAGTAAGCATTAGCACAAAAAGCATGGTAAATTGTGTTGGCAAATCCAAATGTACGCCATATGCTTGAGCGATAAAAATACTAGCAAAAGTCATGTACATCATACTTCCATCAAGATTGAAAGAATAACCAAGGGGCAGCATGAACGAAACGATTCTGTCTTTTACACCAAAACGTTCTAATTCTTCGGTTAGTTTTGGAAATACTGCTTCAGAACTTGTGGTGCTAAAGGCAATTACGATCGGGCTTACGATTCTTTTTAGTAAAATACTCATTCTAGATTTCAGGAAAATGTATCCTACTAGTACCAAAATAACCCAAAGCGTTGAAATTCCAACTAAAAAGGAAACGAAAAATTTGGCATACGTTAATAATAATTCATTGAAATCTCTAATTGCAAAGACTCCCGCAATAGCTCCGAAAACACCTATTGGGGCGAATTTCATTACGTAATTCACCATTTTCAAAACGATGTGCGACAATTTATCTAAGGCATTTACAACTGGTTTTGAATTGTCGCCAATTGCGGCTGCGGCTAGTCCAAAAAAGATAGAGAAAATTACGATTTGTAGGATTTCATTTGTTGCCATTGCTTCCACAATACTTTTAGGAATGATGTGTTCGATGAAATTTTGTGCTGAAAACGCTTGTGTTTTCTCGGTAACTTCGCTTGCGGTGGTTACATCGATATTGGATAAATTCAATCCTTCGCCTGGTTTCAAAACATTGACCCAAAACATTCCAATTAATAATGAAATAAAGGACGCTGTGAAAAACCAACCCATTGCTTTTCCGCCAATTCTTCCAACGGATTTTATATCGCCAAGTTTAGCAATTCCAACAACTAAAGTAGAAAATACCAAAGGAGAAATTATCATTTGCACCAATCGGATGAAGATGGTTGCGAGTAATTTGATGTAGCCGCTGAATTCTTTTGCACCGCTTTCAGTGAGGTTGTTGTGAATTATGATTCCAAGTATTCCGCCTAATAACATTGCGATTAGGATTTGGAACGTTAGGTTTCCTTTTAGAGATTGTTTTTGAGATTCGGGATTGTTCATAATAAATTGGATTTTTTTGAATAGCCCTGATTAAAGTGGAAATCCCACGCTTTTTAGCGTGGATTGCAACGGAAAGCAGGATTAGCTTCTGATAAAACTATTGATAAATTTTGTTAATTAAATAGAAATCGGCGAGAACAATTGCCGCCATCGCTTCAACGATAGGCACTGCACGAGGAAGTACACACGGATCGTGACGCCCTTTTCCTTGTAATTCGATTATGTTTCCTTGATTGTCTAATACTTCTTGTTGTTGAATTAAGGTGGCTACTGGCTTGAAAGCAACTCGGAAATAAATATCCATTCCGTTTGAGATTCCTCCTTGAATCCCACCTGATAAATTGGTTTTTGTAGTGCCATCAGGATTGTATAAATCGTTATGATCACTGCCTTTCATTTGTGCGCCACAGAAACCGCTGCCATATTCAAAGCCTTTCACAGCGTTTATAGAAAGCATAGCTTTTCCTAAATCGGCGTGTAATTTATCAAAAACAGGTTCGCCCAATCCAAGTGGAACATTTTGTAATACACAGGTAATTGTTCCCCCAATAGTATCGCCTTGCTTTCGAATATCGCGAATAAGTTCTTCCATTTTTGCTGCAGTCGCCTCGTCGGGACAACGAACAGGATTGGATTCGGTTTTTGAAAAATCTAAATCTTGATAGGGTTTATCTAAGAAAATAGTTCCCACAGAAGATACAAAAGCGTTAATTTTAATGTTGGGTAACAACTGTTTTGCAACTGCCCCTGCCACTACTCTGCTTGCAGTTTCTCGAGCTGAGCTACGCCCACCACCACGATAATCCCGCAAACCATATTTTTTTTCGTAAACATAATCGGCGTGACTTGGACGGTAGGTGTTTTTTATGTCCGAGTAATCATCTGATTTCTGATTGGTATTTGGAATGATGAAACCAATTGAAGTTCCAGTAGTTTTTCCTTCAAAAATACCTGATAAAAATTGTACTTGATCGTCCTCTTTTCGCTGCGTTACTATTGCCGATTGACCAGGTTTTCTGCGGGTCATTTCGAATTGAATGGTTTCAAAGTTTAAAGCTATTCCCGGGGGACAACCATCTATAATGCCCCCTAAAGCCTCCCCGTGTGATTCACCAAAAGTGGTGATTTTAAAGAGTGTTCCAAAACTATTTCCAGCCATAATGAATTGTTTGGAGCAAATATAAGTTTAAAAGTTATAACAGTTAAAGTTTAAAAGAAAAATTTTGAAATTTTGAAATTTTAAAATTTTAAAATGTTAAATTTTGAATATTTGAATTTAATAATTGAAGATTTTCTTACATTAGTTTAAATTTAATGAAATATTATGAAATACAAATTATTAATTGCAATTGCTTTTTTATCTGTTCTTGCGTCTTGTTCAAATGACTCTAATACTAATTCGGACACTAATTTTATGCCACTATCCATTGGAAATTACTGGAAATATAATGTAGTATCAAATGGACAAAACATGAGGGATTCGCTATATATTTCAAATGACACTACAATAAATACTAAGATTTATAAAAAGTTGAAAACTAGAAATAATCCAGCAGGTTTCTTTTCAAATTCATTGAATAAAAATGGTTTGAGAATAGAAGATAGTTCTTTATTTTTGTCAGGATCATTGGCATTGGATTTTGGTGTTGGAGTTCCAATTAATCTTAGTGTTTCTGAATATTTAATTTTTAATGAAACAGCTACAAATAATCAACAATTAGGCTCTGTTTCTGGAACAATAAATCAAACAGTTGAAACGTATCCTTTGGTTATCGATTATACACTGAATTCTATAGCTATAGAATCACTTCCTACCTACACTTCAAATGGTCGTGTATATTCTGATGTGAAAAGAGTAAAAACAATATTAAATGCAAAAATAACAACCATTACTACGGTAGTTATTCTAGGTGTTCCTACTCCATTTGTCGTTACTATTTTGAGTCCTCAAGATGTGGTTGTTTCAAACCAATATTATTCTAAAAATATTGGAATGATTTATACTAATACATTGATCAACTATCAATTAAACTCACTTCCTGCTGGATTTGCTTTACCAATTCCCTCAAGTGGAAGTCAATCACAAGATGAGTTTTTAGATGTTTATAATGTAAGGCCTTAATTTAAAATGATTTATTATTACAATTGTAGGCCTATTTTTACAATAGTTCTTTTTGTATTGCGTTATCTATAAACATTTAAATTTATAATTATGAAAAAGCTGCTATTATCTGTAACAATCCTGTTTGGATTTATTGCTAACGGTCAAAACATTTCGGAAAACGCTTTGGGACTTCGATTGGGTTCGAATAATGGATTTGGTTCTGAAATTTCCTATCAAAGAAAACTTTCCTCCAACAACCGTTTAGAGTTGGACTTAGGTTGGAGAAGTAGCCATAATATTAATGCAACAAAATTAACAGGTTTGTATCAATGGGTTTGGAATATTGACAAAGGATTCAATTGGTATGCAGGAGTTGGTGCAGGCTTAGGTAATTGGAATACTGACGTTAGCGGATACAAAGACAGTGGCACTTTTGTATATGCTTCGGGAGATATCGGAATTGAATATAATTTTGATTTTCCTTTGCAAATCTCTTTAGATTTAAGACCAGAAATTGGAGGACATGGGTATTATGAAAATAATTTTGGTACTGATTTGGCTTTAGGAATTCGGTATAAATTTTAAATATACTAGAACAAATACAACAAAAACCTTTAATGAAATTAGTACAACTAGTTTCATTAAAGGTTTTTTTATTTACTATTGATTTCTACTTTATAATAAAAAACACTCAATAAGTATTTATTATTCTTAGTGTTATTTTTTATTCAAAGCTTCTTCATATAATTTTTCATATATGGGTACGATATTTTTGATGTCAAATTGCTTTGCAACGGCCAAAGCATTTTCTTTAAATTCAGCTAATTTTGTTTCGTTACTAAGAATTTTAATAGCATTTTGAGCCATTTCATCTGTATTTCCAACATCACTTAAAAATCCTGAAACTCCTTCAAAATTCACTTCTGGAAGTCCGCCAGAATTACTTGAAATAACAGGAACTCCCCAAGCCATTGCTTCTAAAGCTGCTAATCCAAAACTTTCTGTTTCTGATGGTAAAAGGAACAAATCGGTATAACTCAAAATTTTATCAATTTCATTGCTATTCCCAAAAAAGATAACTCTATCAGAAATTCCTAATTTTTGACATAAATTTTCCGCAATTTCTTTTTCAGGACCGTCACCAACCATCATTAATTTAGATGGGATTTGTTGCTGAATTTTGTAAAAAATTTCAATTACATCTGGAATGCGTTTTACTTTTCTAAAATTACTAATATGTGTAATAATTTTTTCATTTTCATTAGCCATAACCGAACGATGACAAGCAATAGTAGAATCAATTTTAATTTTATCCAATTCAATAAAATTTGGAATCACGTGTATTTCTCGTTTTATATTGAAAAGTTTATAGGTTTCGTCTTTCAAATTTTGAGAAACCGAAGTAACCACATCTGATTTATTAATACTGAAACTTACCGCTGGTTTATAGAACGGATGATTTCCAACCAAAGTAATATCTGTGCCGTGAAGTGTTGTTACCATTGGAATTTTAATCCCTTCGGCTTTCAACATTTGCTTTGCCATATATCCTGCATAAGCGTGAGGAATGGCATAATGAACGTGCAATAAATCGATTTTGTAGAGTTTTACCATATCTACTAATTTGCTTGACAAAGCCAATTCATAGGGTTGATAATGAAACAGGGGATATTCTGGAACGTTTACTTCATGATAATGAACATTGGGATTTAATAGTGCCAAACGAACAGGCTGACTGTAGGTTATAAAATGGATTTCGTGCCCTCTTCGAGCCAATTCAAGACCTAATTCTGTAGCAACAACGCCACTTCCTCCAAATGTTGGATAACAAACTATTGCGATTCTCATTTTTGAATTTTAGTGTAACGAAAGTAACAAAAATTGATTGTAGAACAATTAAACTTACGTTAAAAAATATTTAATAATAATTATCTTTCAATTGCATCGTAAATTACCCTTTGAATATCTTCCCGTATATTCTCTTTTGATAGTTTATTTACAGTTGCTTCAGGAAAAGTTCTATTGGATAAAAAGACATATACAATTTCATTTTCAGCATCTGCCCATGCAATTGTCCCTGTAAATCCAGTATGTCCGAAACTTATCATTGGTACACAACCGCAAGTTGGTCCTGCTACACTCAATTGAGGCTTATCAAATCCAAGCCCTCTCCTATTTGCTTCTTTGCAGAAATAACAGGTGTTGAAATCGTCAAAGGTTTTGGTTGAAAAATACTGAACATTTCCATAATTTCCTTTTTGCAAATACAGCTGCATCATCTTTGCAACATCCATCGAATTCGAGAAAATACCAGCGTGACCGCCTACTCCACCTTCCATAGCCGCTTCCATATCGTGAACATAACCTTGAATTATTTGGTGGCGGAAATACGTATCGATTTCTGTTGGTGGGATTACATTTTTATCCAATTTAGACAATGGATTGTATAGTGTATTGTTCATTCCAAGTGAATTATAAAAATTTTCTTGGCTTAATACATCCAATTTTTTGCCAGTCATTCTTTCTAAATAATCTTTTAAAATTATAAATGTAAAATCACTGTATTTATATTCTTTTTTGACTGATAACTTACTATTAACAATCATTTTCATAATTGTATCGTGATAATCATTTCTAATAAATAAGCTATCGGCAACCTTTTTTGAAAATTGATCGTTTAAGGTTTTGCTATAATATTTAGGCAAGGGAATTTTCAAACTGTCTAAAGTAGCTTTATAAAAAGGAATCCAAGCTTGAAATCCTGCATAATGAGATAATAAATCTTTAAATGGAATAGTAGCTTTATCAGAATTTTGGAAAATTGGAAGCATGTCTCCTAATTTTGTTTCTAAATTCACTTTCTTTTGATCGTACAATTGCATTACATTTGGCAACGTTGAAACGATTTTTGTTAGCGATGCAATGTCATAAACATCAGAATTTTTGACTTTTGTACTATTTTCATAAGTATGCGAACCAAACGATTTTTGATAAATTACTTTACCTTTACGCGCCACTAAAACTTGTAAACCAGGCGTCATTTTATTGTCAATGGCTTTCTTTGCTAAAACATCTATTCGAGCCAAAATTGCAGGATTCATTCCTACATTTTCAGGAGTTGAAAATCCCAAACGATTTATTTTTTTCGTTGACAAACCATCATTTACATTGAAATTTGGAAGAATAGAAACTGGTAATTTCCCTTTAGATTCAATAGCACCAAACACTAATTCCGCAGATACTTCTTGAGCGATATCAGCATTTTGATAAGAAACAACAACCGCTTCTATTTCATCGAAAGTGGTAACTGGAAGTAGTGAATAAGGTTTTGTAAATACATCTAAAATGACATTATTTTTCTTACCGATTTCTTGCAACCAAAGTAATTCTTTTTCTGTAAAATCTTGTTTTTTCCATGCTTTGTCCGATTTATGGAAACCAACAATTACGGTATTAAATTTGCTTAATTGCACATTTAAACTGTCAATATTTTCGTTAGCAACTTCTGTAATTTCGGTATATTTTTTTAAGGATGAAACAAAAGAACCATTAGTGTCATCACCTAATTTTACATAAGCTATCTTATTGTTTTCTAATGACTTGATTGGTAAAATTTCATTTTTATTTTTCAATACTGTAACTGCATTTTCATACAATTGATATTGCAAAGCATCATTAGAAGTTGGTGTAATTTCCTTAATTAGATTTACAGTATTTATAGGTTTGTATGCATTTAACCCTGCGAAAT
>JBIIFA010000022.1:0-16764 GCA_044237565.1 Flavobacterium sp. | reverse complement strand
ACTTGTAATAGAACCGAAGTTTACGGATTTGCAGAACATCCTTTCCAATTGATAAAATTGATTTGCGAAAATAGTAACGGAACAGTTGAAGCTTTTCAGGAAGTTGGATTTGTATATAAAAATCAGGAAGCAATTAATCATATTTTTCAAGTCGGAACGGGTTTAGATAGCCAAATTCTTGGAGATTTTGAGATTATTAGTCAAATTAAATTAAGTTTTGCCCAATCAAGAAAACTCGGATTAATAAATACCTATTTAGACCGATTGATAAATTCGGTTATTCAAGCTAGCAAAAAAATTAAAACCGATACCGAAATCAGTTCTGGAGCAACATCTGTTTCTTTCGCTTCTGTTCAATATATTATTAAAAACGTTGAGAATATTGGCAACAAAAACATTCTGCTTTTTGGAACAGGAAAAATCGGAAGAAACACGTGTGAAAATTTAGTAAAACATACTAAAAACGAACACATTACTTTAATAAATCGTACCAAAGATAAAGCCGAGAAATTAGCAGGAAAATTGAATTTGATAGTAAAAGATTACGCAGAATTACATCTTGAACTTCAAAAAGCAGATGTTGTTGTAGTGGCGACTGGCGCTCAAAATCCTACGATTGATAAAGCAATTTTGAATTTGAAAAAACCAATTCTAATTTTGGATTTATCAATTCCAAAAAATGTACACGGAAATGTAAAGGATTTGGAGGGTGTAACGTTAATTCACATGGATCATTTATCACAAATGACCGATGAAACTTTGGAACGAAGAAAACAACATATTCCTGCTGCCGAAGCAATTATTGAAGACATAAAAATGGAATTTAATATTTGGATGAATGGTCGTAAACACGCACCAACAATCCACGCTTTGAAAGCAAAATTAAATGATATTGCCGCCAATGAATTGAATTTTCAGCGAAAAAAACTATCTAATTTTGATGAGGAACAAGCCGAACTAATCAGTAGCAGAATCATTCAAAAAATTACGAATCATTTTGCAAGCCACTTGAAAGATGAAAACACATCGGTGGACGAAAGTATTGATTTCATTGAAAAAGTTTTTCAAATTGGACAACAATTACCAGTGAAAACAATTTCAATAATTGAAGAAAAATACAAAATCACATTATCATAAATAGTTTAAAAAATCAGTAAAGATTCTTAAATTATTAAGAATTCAAAAAACATAGTGAATGGCTCAAAAAGTGATACGTATTGGAACTCGTGATAGTGAATTAGCACTTTGGCAAGCACGTACAGTAGAAAAAAAATTAAACGAGTTAGGTTATAAAACCGAAATTATCGCGGTAAAATCCACTGGAGATATTATTCTCAACAAACCTTTATATGAATTAGGAATCACGGGAATTTTCACAAAAACCCTTGATGCTGCTATGATTAATGGTCAAGTAGATATCGCTGTGCATTCTATGAAAGATGTGCCAACCGCTTTGCCAATTGGAATTGTTCAGGTTGCCGTTTTAGAGCGTGCCAACGAAAAAGATATTTTAGTGTATAAAAACAATCTTGATTTTCTTACAGATAATGGAATTATCGCAACGGGAAGTTTGCGTCGACAAGCGCAATGGTTGCACAAATATCCAACTCATAAAGTAGTTGATTTGCGTGGAAATGTGAATCTGAGAATGCAAAAATTGAATGAAAGTGATTGGAACGGAGCTGTATTTGCAGCTGCAGGACTAGAACGTATTGGCCTTAAACCAGAAAAATTCATCCCTTTAGACTGGATGATTCCCGCACCAGCACAAGGCGTAATGGTAATTGTAGCCATGGCAAATGATGAATTTTGCAAACAAGCCGCTGCCGAACTCAATGATCTTGAAACCGACATTTGCACTTACATAGAGAGACAATTTTTGAAAACTTTGGAAGGCGGTTGCACAGCACCAATTGGAGCATTTGCAAAATTTACCGAAGACACTATCGAATTTAAAGGAGCGCTTTTTTCATTAGAAGGAAAACAAAAATTGGAGATCGAAAAAGTGGTGCCAATTGAACAATGGAAAAAATTAGGTTTTGAATTGGCCAAAGAAATTTTGAATAATGGCGGAGCAGAACTAATGAAGAATATTAAAGAAGCATTGAAAAAACGATGAGCACAATCCAAATTTTATCTACAAAAATACTTTCTAACAATCAGAAACGGGCATTAGAGTCAGCTAATTTTAATGTTATTGAATACGATTTTATTCAAATCAAAAATCAAAAATTTGAACTTAAAGAAATCAATGACAATTTGATTATTACAAGTCAAAATGCAGCGCAAAGTTTATTGCTTCAACCTGATTGTGATGCGTTAAAAACTAAAAATGTATTTTGTGTTGGATTAAAAACCAAGATTTTATTGTCTGAAAGTGGTTTTAATGTAATTGCTTATACTGGTTATGCTTCGGACTTGGCTGAAATCATCACTTTGATTTATGCTAATGAAAGTTTCACTTTTTTCAGTGGAAATTTGCGAAAAGAAACGTTGCCAAAAGCGCTAAAAGAAGCGAAAATTAAGTTCAATGAGATTCAGGTGTACGAAACTTCATTGACGCCACAAAATGTAAAAGTTGCCGTTGAAGCGATTTTGTTTTTTAGTCCTTCGGGAGTGGAAAGTTACTTGAAAGAAAACACCATAAAAAAAGAGCTTTGCTTTTGTATCGGCGAAACAACTGCGGATGCATTGCCAAAAACAGTAAAAAATATAATTATTGCAGCCCAACCGTCAATCGAAGACGTGATTGAAGAATGTATCGAAGAATATAAATAAATCCCCCTAACCCCTGAAGGGGGAATTGGAAAAAGCATAATAAAATGATAAAGAACGACCTATTTTTAAAAGCATTACGAGGAGAAACAGTTGAGCGCCCACCAGTTTGGATGATGCGTCAAGCGGGAAGATATTTGCCAGAATTCATTACCTTGCGTGATAAATATGATTTTTTCACCCGTTGTCAAACACCAGAATTAGCCGCAGAAATTACCGTTCAACCTATTCGTAGAATTGGTCCTGATGTGGCGATTTTGTTCTCGGATATTTTGGTTGTCCCACAAGCAATGGGAATCGAAGTATTGATGAAAGAGAATTTCGGTCCGTTTTTACCCAATCCAATTCGTACCATTCAGGATGTCGAAAAAGTAATTGTTCCTAATATCCAAGAAACCTTGGGTTATGTAATGGATGCTATAAAATTGACCAAACAAATGTTGAATGATGAGGTACCGTTAATTGGTTTCGCTGGTTCGCCTTGGACCATTTTCTGTTATGCTGTGGAAGGAAAAGGATCAAAAAGCTTTGATACTGCCAAAGGATTTTGTTTTTCAAATCCAGTTGCAGCACACGTATTATTGCAAAAAATTACAGACACTACTATTTTATATTTGAAAGAAAAAGTAAAAGCAGGTGTTGATGCCGTTCAGATTTTCGACTCTTGGGGTGGAATGCTTTCGCCAGTTGATTATCAAGAATTCTCTTGGAAATACATCAACCAAATTGTGGAAGCTTTGGCAGACGAAACTCACGTTATTGTTTTCGGAAAAGGATGTTGGTTTGCCTTGGGAGAAATGGGAAAAAGTAGGGCTTCGGCATTAGGCGTTGATTGGACGTGTTCGCCACGAAATGCAAGATATTTATCAGGTGGAAACATCACTTTGCAAGGAAATTTTGATCCAAGTCGTTTGCTTTCGCCAATTCCAGTTATCAAGAAAATGATTCACCAAATGATTGACGAATTCGGAAAAGATAAATATATTGCCAATTTAGGTCACGGTATTTTACCAAATATCCCTTTAGATCATGCAAAGGCTTTTGTTGATGCGGTGAAGGAGTATAATCAGAAATAGTTGATGATTTATCCTACAAGGTTTTCAAAACCTTGTAGGTATGTTTTGAAAGCATTAGTTTAAAGTGATTTTTCTATGTTAAAATATTAATAGATAACTGTTATTATGTTTAAAAGCAATACCTACAAGGATTAAATAAAACTTGCAGGATTGTAAAAACGAAAGCTAAAATATGAAATTAGAAGTTTTAGAAAAAGACGGTTATTATCACATTTATAACAGAGGAATAAATGGGTGTTTAATCTTTGAAAACGACGAAAATAAAAATTTCTTTCTGAAACAATTTTCAAAACATTTATCAGAAAAAATTTCAATATTTGCCTTTTGTTTGATGGACAATCATTTTCATTTGGTTATTCGACTAAATGAGGATGAAAAAATTGTCACACAAGGTTTTTCTAATTTTTTTAATTCTTATGCAAAAGCATTTAATAAGGAGAATGGCAGAACTGGAAGTCTTTTTGAAAAACATTTCAAAAGAATAAAATTGAATGATGAAGAATATTTGAAACAACTAATATTGTATGTTCACTTGAATCCAAAACATCATTTAGATTTAAAATTCGGGGAGTATAAGTATTCATCCTATCAGGCTTTTATTTCAAATAAGGAAACAAAAATTGAGAGAGAAGAAGTTTTGAAATTATTTGGCGGAATAGAAAATTTCATTTTTTCTCACAATCAGAAAAATGATTTTTTATCAGAAAAACATACATTTGAGTAATTGAGAAGCATTTATTATCCTGCAAGGTTTTGAAAACCTTGTAGGTATTAAAATATCTTAAAGCATAAATAAAATAGACCTACAAGGTTTGAAAAAAACCTTGCAGGATAGAAAAAGCAAAATGAAAAATAAATTCTACCAATACATACAAAACCTTCAAGACCAAATCTGTGCAGGAATAGAAGTTGCTGATGGCGAAACTAAATTCCGTGAGGATATTTGGGAACGACCAGAAGGTGGAGGTGGACGAACACGCGTAATAGAAAACGGAGCGGTTTTCGAAAAAGGCGGTGTGAATATTTCGGCAGTGCACGGAAAATTGCCTGAAGCAATGCAGAAAATGTTTAATGTGGGCAAAGCTGATTTTTTTGCCTGTGGATTGAGTTTGGTTTTGCATCCAAAAAATCCCATGGTTCCAACGGTTCATGCTAATTGGCGCTATTTCGAAATGTATGATGATAATGGAAATGTGATTCAGCAATGGTTTGGTGGCGGTCAAGATTTAACGCCTTATTATCTGTTTGAGGAAGATGCAAAACATTTCCATCAAACGTGTAAAACCGCTTGTGACAAACACAATAAGGATTTTTATCCAAAATATAAAAAACAATGCGACGCCTATTTTTGGAATGCGCATCGCAATGAAGCCCGTGGAATTGGTGGATTATTTTTCGATTATTGCAAAGCAAATGAAAATATGTCAATGGAAGATAGGTACAATTTCGTAACTGAAGTTGGCAATAGTTTTCTGGATGCCTATGTTCCAATTGTCGAAAAAAGAAAGAATTTATCCTATTCTTCAGAACAAAGAACGTGGCAAGAAATCCGTCGCGGTCGTTACGTCGAGTTCAATTTGGTGCACGACAAAGGCACTCTTTTTGGTTTGAAAACCAATGGCAGAATTGAAAGTATTTTAATGAGTTTGCCGCCACACGTTCAGTGGGTTTACGACCACCATCCTGAAAAAGGAAGCGAAGAAGAAAAATTAGTATCAATATTGGAGAATCCAATTGATTGGATTTAATACTTATTTTAAATGTTGAATTATAAATTTTAAATAGGTTTAAACGAACTTTAAACCTTAAACCTTAAACTTTAAACTAAAAAATATGTTCCCATTACAAAGACCTAGAAGATTACGATTTAACGAAAGTATTCGTTCATTAGTTCGTGAAACAACATTAAGTCCATCTGATTTTATGTTTCCAATGTTCATCACTGAAGGTGAAAACATAAAAATAGAAATTCCATCCATGCCAGGAATTTTTCGTCGTTCAATTGATTTAACGGTGAAAGAAGTCCAAGAAGTATTTGATTTAGGTATTCGTGCCGTAAATATTTACGTAAAAGTGGACGAATCGCTAAAAGACAATACAGGAAAAGAAGCTTGGAATCCAAACGGATTGATGCAACGCGCCATCAAAGCCATCAAAGCTGCTTGTCCTGAAATGATTGTTATGCCTGATGTGGCATTGGATCCGTATTCTATTTATGGTCACGACGGAATCATCGAAAACGGCGATATAGAAAATGATGCTACTAATGAAGCTTTAGTAAAAATGGCGGTTTCTCACGCTCAAGCGGGAGCCGATTTTGTAGCACCAAGCGACATGATGGACGGACGTGTCTTGCGCTTGCGTCAAGGATTGGATGCGGCGGGATTTCAAAATGTGGGGATTATGAGTTATTCGGCCAAATATGCTTCGGCATTTTATGGGCCTTTTCGTGATGCTTTAGACAGTGCACCAGTCGATAATGCGGATATTCCAAAAGACAAAAAAACCTACCAAATGGATTATGCCAATCGCATCGAAGCCATCAAAGAAGCCATAATGGATGTCGAAGAAGGCGCCGATATGGTCATGGTAAAACCTGGAATTGCCTATTTAGACATCGTTCGTGAAGTCAAAAATGCGGTGAATGTTCCCGTAACCGTTTTCCACGTTTCCGGCGAATATGCGATGATTAAAGCCGCTGCCGAAAGAGGTTGGCTCGATCACGATAAAATCATGATGGAACAATTAATGTGTATAAAAAGGGCAGGAGCCAGCTTAATTTCGACTTATTTCGCCAAAGAAGCAGCCATTATCTTAAATAAATAACAATGAAAAAAGTAGTTTTATTAGCGTGCCTTATTTTAGTTTTTTCTTGTAAAAAAGAAACCCAAGAAGCTTTCGGGCAACCTAATCTAACCGAAGTTTCACAAACGCCTGAGCAACTTGGAAAATCTATTTTTGAAGGAAAAGGCAATTGTGTTGCGTGTCATAAAATCAATGAAAAGTTAGTCGGACCAAGCATTCAAGACATTGCTAAAATCTACAAAGCACAAAACGGCGACATCGTTTCGTTCCTAAAAGACGACGCAAAACCGATAGTAGATCCCACACAATATGAAGTGATGAAAACTAATTTTGCCCTTACAAAAGCCATGACCGACGAAGAATTAAAAGGATTGGAAGCTTATATTTACAGTTCTATTAAATAGTTTTTGAAGCTATTCCCGCCATCCGCTATATCTCTTGTGGCGAACCCCGCCACATGAGGATGCCGCTACTGTCGGGGCTAGAACTAGAGCCATTTACTAAAAAGTGGAAGTAATCTTTAAATTGGGTTTAATAAATAGTTATAGGAATGAATTTATTTTAATATAAATTCCGTAAATTCGTATACAAACTATATTTTTATTTCAACCAATTAAAATCCACTTCTAATGAAATTATTAAAAAAACTATTTCTCTTTTTTGCCTTATTTCTAACTGCAATAATCATGTTAGCATATGCTTTTAATGTAGATTATCTGATAAAAGCCGTTCGAACAATATACATAAAAGGACATCAAACCGCTTATTTAGAAGACTACAAAGAATTTGATAACGGTACAATAACCAAAAGCGATGTCGCGCAACCTTGGGCAATACATAATAACTACAACAGAATTAAAGCTACTCCAGCTTTAGAACAACTTCACAAACAAATAGGAACCGTAGCTTTTTTAATCATAAAAAACGATAGCATTTGGCACGAAAGTTATTATGATGGTTTTGATAAAAACTCCAAATCAAATTCCTTTTCAATGGCAAAAAGCATCGTTTCGGCTTCGCTAGGAAAAGCGATAATGGAAGGAAAAATCAAAAGTTTAGACCAATTGGTTTCTGACTTTTTCCCTGAATTTAAAGAAGGAAAAGCGGCAAAAATGACTGTTGGCGATTTGTCTTCCATGGCATCAGGACTGAATTGGGACGAAGCCTATTACAGCCCTTTTTCAATAACTACACGAGCCTATTTCACAGACGATTTAAGCAAAGTAATCCTTGATTTGAAAGGCGTTGACGAACCAGGAAAAAAATACAAATACCTAAGCGGGAACACCCAATTATTAGCCATGGTAATTGAAAAAGCCACAGGCGAAAGTTTATCAAATTATGTTTCTAAGAATTTTTGGAAACCAATGGGAGCCGAAAACGATGCGCTTTGGCAAACCGATAAAAAAGGCGGAATTGTAAAAGCGTTTTGTTGTATCGCCAGTGATGCTAGAGATTTTGCCCGTTTTGGGAAATTATACAAACAATACGGAAAATGGAACGGTAAACAACTTTTAGACAGTACTTTCATTGCAAAATCGATTACGCCAAGGTTTAAAGCTTCACCAGAATACGGTTATGGCTGGTGGTTGAGCGATTATAAAGGCAAGAAAATATTTTATATGCGTGGACATTTGGGACAATACGTAATCGTAATTCCCGAAGACGAGCTAATTATTGTGAGATTAGGAAACGAAAAAGGGCTCCAAACCAATACGTCGCCTCACAGCGATGATTTTTTTGTATACATCGATGAAACCTACAAAATACTTGCCCAATGATAGATAAAATAAACCTTGAAAACATCCTTTTTTTAGACATTGAAACCGTTCCAGAAGCATCCGATTATAAGGAATTAGATGCCGAAATGAAAGACCTTTGGGAACACAAAACACAATACCAAAGAAAGGAAGAATATACGCCAGAAGATTTTTATGACCGTGCAGGAATTTGGGCCGAATTTGGGAAAATTGCCTGCATTTCCGTTGGTTATTTTACCATTAAAGGAGACATACGACACTTCAGAGTGACTTCGTTTTTTGGGGATGAAAAGAAAATTCTTCACGATTTTATCAATCTCTTGAACAATCATTTCAACAAACCACAACATGTTTTGTGTGGGCACAACGCCAAGGAATTCGACATTCCGTTCATTGCGAGAAGGATGATTATCAACCAAATTGCCATTCCAAACAAGCTGAATTTATTTGGCAAAAAACCTTGGGAAATTCCCCATTTGGACACTTTAGAATTATGGAAATTTGGGGATTACAAACACTTTACTTCTTTAAAATTACTAACAAAAATCCTCGGAATTCCTTCTCCAAAAGGTGATATCGACGGAAGTCAAGTGGGACACGTTTTTTATGTCGAAAAAGACATCGATAGAATTGTAACCTATTGTGAAAAAGACACAATTGCCGTAGCACAAATATTTCTGCGTTTGCGTCGGGAAGATTTGCTGATTGACGAGGAAATTATTCACGTGTAAATATAAGAAACACAGATTTCAAAGATTCACACAGATTAATTTGTGATAATTTGTGAAATTTGTGTTTAACTTTTTTACATTTACAAAAAATACAAATTATGGTTTTAAGTAGGTTTTGGTTGGTTATATTTATTTCTTCAATTGCATTTGTTGTAATCAGTTTGTTTTCTGGCAATAGTTACACACTTGATTACATTATTAATGGGAAAAAAGGCGATCCGATTTTAATATCAGAAAAATATCTTAATCAAGTACCTGTTTTCATAAAAGACAGTATTGAAAATGCTCCCGACAAAACAATTGTAATTAATAAAATCGCTTCAAACCCTGATACGACTTACGTTTATTCGGCGAAAACCGTAAAAATCTTTAGCGGTGTGCAAAAATCCGATGGTTTGTTACCAACATGTAAAAACACATTGCTTGATTTGATTTTACCGCTTCTTGCCTATTTGGCCTTTTTCTGTGGATTGATGGAGCTATTAATTATTTCTGGAGCATCAGAAAAACTAGCAAAATTACTGAGTCCAGTATTTGTAAAAGTATTTCCAAGTGTTCCCAAAAATCACTCGTCAATTTCTTTTATGACCATGAATTTTGCTGCTAATTTCTTAGGATTGGATTCTGCGGCAACGCCATTTGGGTTGAAAGCAATGGAAAGTTTACAAGAAATAAATCCCGATAAAGCCAAGGCGAGTGACGCACAAATTATGTTTATGTGTTTGCATGCCTCGGGGCTTACTTTGATTGCAACTTCAATAATCGGTTATCGTGCGGCTGCGAATGCGACCAATCCCGCCGATGTTATGTTGCCTTGTATTATCACTTCTTTTATCGGAACAATTGCTGCTTTTTTAATTGTCGGAATTAAACAAAAAATCAATTTCAAAAGTGCTTCTTTGGTAATTGCTTTGATAACATTAATCGCTGCAATTATAGGATTATTGATGTATGTAAACCATTTGGATATCATAGGGAAAAATTACTTTACCTCTAATCTTTCCGCATTGATATTGGTTGGAATTATAGCTTTCACTTTAATTTTTTCATTTTTTAAAGAGAAGAAATTTGCCGACGCCAATACTACTGTTTTTGAAGCTTTTGTTTCAGGTGCGAACAATGGGGTGAAAACCGGAGTTACCATTTTCCCTTATGTATTAGGAATGTTAGTAGCTATTTCGTTATTTAGAAACAGTGGCTTGTTTGAAATTATTAGTGAGTGGATTGCTTTTGCTTTTTCAAATATGGGCGTTAGTAAAGCAATTACAGATGCCTTACCAGTTGCGTTGCTTAGGCCTTTTAGTTCTGCAGGATCCCGAGGATTTTTAATTGATTCGATGAATACTTTTGGAGCAGATTCCTTGACAGGACGATTGAGTAGCATTTTCCAATGTAGCGCCGAAAGTACTTTTTATGTTATTGCCGTTTACTTTGGCTCTGTTAATATAAAAAACACCCGTTACGCTTTAGGAACCATGCTTCTTGTTGATGTAATTTGTGTGATTACGGCTATTTTTGTGGCATCTTGGTTTTTTTAGAATCTAAAATTCAAATTTTAATTGAACTACAATTGTTTTCTTGATTTCGGTGTTCAAATTACTCAATGAAATCCCTAACAAACGAACGGAATCTTTCATGCGTTCTTGAAACAATAATTCTTTGACGGTATCGAACAAAAGCGATTTATCCGAAATGAAGTAAGGCAATGTTTTACTTCGAGTTTGCTGCGTAAAATCGCTGTATTTTATTTTTAAAGTCACGGTTTTCCCAGCAATTTTATGCTTTTTTAAACGGCGGTCTAATTCGGATGCAATGGTTTCTAAACGGTCTTGCATAAAAATCTCGGAAGTCAGATTTTCATTAAATGTGTGTTCGGCAGCTACCGATTTTGTAATCCGATTTGGTTTTACTTCGCTATTATGGATGCCCCGAACGACATTGAAATAGAATGTGCCCGACTTCCCAAAATGCTTTTCTAAGAATTCGATGGGTTTGCTTTTTAAATCCAAACCTGTAAAAATTCCTAATTGGTACATTTTTTCGGTAGTTACTTTTCCCACGCCATAAAATTTTCTGATAGGTAAATCCTCTAAAAATGAAACCACCTCATCTGGTGAAACTGTTTTTTGACCGTTGGGCTTGTTGACATCGCTGGCAACTTTTGCAATGAATTTATTAACAGATATTCCTGCAGAGGCGGAAAGTCCTACTTCGTTAAGAATTCGTAATCGTATTTCTTGTGCAATTAGCGAGGCGCTAGGATTTCCTTTTTTGTTGTGGGTGACATCAAGATAGGCTTCATCTAGAGAAAGTGGCTCAACCAAATCGGTGTAGTCATGAAATATTTTTCTTATTTTTTGAGAAATTTCTTTATAACGATCAAATCTCGGTTTTACAAAAATTAGTTCGGGGCAATATTTTTTTGCCAATGCGCCACTTAACGCACTTCGAACACCAAATTTTCGCGCTTCGTAACTGGCTGCTGAAACTACGCCACGAATTTCATTTCCTCCAACTGCAACTGGTTTTCCCCGTAAATCAGGATTATCCATTTGCTCGACAGAAGCATAAAAAGCGTCCATATCGACATGTATGATTTTTCGGTTTGGATTTATTTCGGACATAGTACAAATTTAATAAAATTGGATAGAGAACATAGTTTATTGGATAAAAAAAGGGATTTGTGTTTGGAAAAGATTTGGTACATTTGAACAACGAACTAGCCCAGATTGCAGCGGCATCCCACGCTTTTTAGCGTGGATATAGCGAAAAGCTGGAAAAGGCTCCAAAAAAATAATAATGGTAGAAATTGAAAGAAAGTTTTTAGTCGTTTCGGACGCATTTAGAGTGATGGCTTTTGCAAAACACGAAATAGCCCAAGGCTATTTAAATTCCATGCCAGAGCGAACCGTTCGTGTTAGAATTAAGGACGATAAAGGCTATTTAACCATTAAAGGCAAAGGAAACGAATCTGGAATGTCACGGTTTGAATGGGAAAAGGAAATCCCAGTTTCTGAGGCTAAATTGCTCTTAGATTTATGCGAAAGCGGTGTAATTATGAAAACCCGGTTTGAAATTAAAGTAGGGAATCACATTTTTGAAGTCGATGAATTTTCTGGAGAAAACGAGGGTTTACTTCTTGCTGAAATTGAATTGCAATCGGAAACAGAATCGTTTGAAAAACCGAGTTGGTTGGGATTGGAAGTAACAAATGACAATAGATTTTACAATTCTTATTTGAGTTCAAATCCTTTCAAAAATTGGGGAAAACAATAGTTATTCTACGATTTCAATTTTAACTATTGTAATACCGCTATTTTTATTGGAGGCAATTTCCATAAATGCGCGTTTTGTCAGATCGATTTCTCGTCCTCTCGAAAATGGTCCGCGATCGATAACTTCTACAATTACTGATTTTCCATTTTCTTCGTTGGTGATTTTCAATTTTGTGCCGAAAGGTAGTTTTCGATGCGCAGCGGTGTATTTATTATTGTCAAATCGAATTCCACTTGAAGTTTTTCTCCCATTAAATTTATTGGCATAATAAGAAGCATGTGCCTTTGTTTTAAACACTTTTAATTTTAAAACCACTTTTGGTTTTAGCGTATCTGCAATTCCAATTTTAGGTTTAACCGTGTCTAAAACCACTTTGTTTTTAGGGGTTTTATTGTTTTTTTGGGCATACACACTTCCTCCCAATGCTAAAAAAAGGAAGGCAAAAATAAATGTAAAAGATTTTAATTTATGTTGGAACATAATTAATTTTTTTGATCGTTTCAAGCATTGCTTTCAAAAATGAGTAAAAGCCCAATTAGAACTAGTACTACTATTTTAGAACCATAAATACCAAGGAATCTTGCTTAAAATTAGAAGTAAAGCCAAGCCATAATAAATTGAAAATGTTTTGAATTTCGATTCGCTTGTTGTTGCTTTTTTATGTTTTACCCATCCTATTGTGATTAGGGCAATAGCGATTATATTGGTTAGTGGATGTTCTAAAGAAGTCAATCGCAATGCCTTGTCCGACATTTGTCCTAAAGAGTTAAATCCTAGTGGAGAAACAAAATAAAGTGCCAAACCTACTAACAATTGTATGTGAGAACCGATTAAGCCAAATAGGGCAATTTTTCTGTCTTTTGTAGCGAACTCTTTTTTTGAAGTCAATCCTATAATTGAATTAACAATTACAAATACTAATAATAATAAAACTAGGTAAGCCCAACCGGAGTGAAATTTTTGTAGGAAAGTGTATAAATCCATTTTTGAATAGTTTTTAATTTAAACAAATATAAAAAAAAAGCACAAAAAAACGGCATTCTTAGATAAAGAATGCCGTTTTGATAGTGTGTTTGCTTTCTAAATTATTAGAAGTTATAACGAATTGCAATGTTCCAAGTTCTTCCAAATCCGAAGAATCCTTGATTTGCATCAGCAATACTATTGAATACTCTACCCTTTGATTGGTAAGTTCCTAAAGTAGCATTAGTTGAGCTAATGTTGTCGGTTACTTTAATGTTACTAGTTAATTCAGATAAATATACTTCGTCAAAAACGTTGTTGATATTTACTCTGAAATCAACACTGTCCTTATTTTTTGATCCTACTAACATTCTATAAGAAATTCCAGCGTCAACAATATCATAACTTGGCAACTCTAAATTTTCTTTCACCGCACCTACATTAGAATATAAGTTATCATAGTTTCTCCAGTCAGCATCAATTGAAAATCGTTTAACGATTTCATATTTAACTCCTAATCCCCATGTTGTTTGAGCAGCATCTCCAACTTTTCCGCCATCAACATCAACTAATGTTTCTGACAATAAATTTTGGTTTTCATCTGTTTGTCTTGTAGTCGATTTTCCATTATATTCCCAATTTCCAACAGATGCAAATCCTTTTACATCTAAAGCACTAAATGGCTTGAATACGAAATCTAATTCTAAACCTGTGTGTACTTGTTCTACACCAAGATTTGATTTGTATACTAAATCTCCTTGAGTTAATACGGTTGTTCCAATAGTTTCAGTTGCAAGTGTAACAACTCTTGAAGAAGAAACTACTCTATCTTTCCATGCTGTTCTATAGGCGTTTACGCTTGCCGAAAACATTTTAGATTTATAGTTATATCCGGCTTCTAACCCTAGGATTTTTTCATTTGAAGTTAATGGATTTATCTCATTAGTAAAGTTCAAATAAATATTATCATGGTAAGGCTGGCGAGAGTAGTATCCAGCGTTAACAAAAACAGAGTGATTAGTTCCAACGGTATAACTACCCCCTGCTTTAACATTGTATCCGATGTTGCTTACTTTTTCAGAATTTTCAAATTCTGGCAAATAATCGTATCTGTCAAATCTTTGGTGTGTTTGATTAGAAACCGCTCCTTGAAAGAATGCAGATAAATTATCTTTACTATATTCTAATTGACCAAATATTCCCCCATAAGAGATTCTTTCACTGTTATCGTAATCAATTTTTTGATTTTGATCGATTTCAGAATTAAACATTGCACCCCATGGATTAGTAGATAATGATTGATTTACAACTTGGTTTACGTTATTTCCTTGAGTTAAGTGGTTAGCTCCTCTTAATTTTCTGACATCTGTAAAAGTAGATAATCCTAAAAAGTGATTTACCTGTCTGTAATGTGTTCCGTAATAGGTTCTTAAATCAAGTCCTGCATTTAAGTTAATATTTTCGGATAATTTATATTTCAAATTAGAAACCGCTCCAAACCAAGAGTGATTATTCATTGAAGAACGAATTAAATAACTGTTTGAAAAAGTACCAGCTCCATTAGCTAATGCTGCATTTGTAGAGTTAATTAAGTCAAAATTAATATACGTGTTTTGATTAACCCCAAGGTATGGATTTAATTGGCTAATGCTTTTTTTAGCTCCACCATAGTTTCCTGTTCCACCACCTCTACCCCAAGAGGCATAAACAACAGTAGATAAATCTGTTTTTTCATTAATTTTGAAATCCCAGTTTAAATTAGCTACTGGTTTGTGGTAAAAATTGGTTCTTTCAGACAAGAATTGACCGTTTAAATTCCCATAATTATTATTATATTTTCTACCAAAACCTAAATAATCAGAAATTCTTTTAGTAAAGTTTTGATCGTGCCATTGTGGAGCACCAGTCAATAAGAAGTTAAAATTGTGTTTTTCATTTAATTTATACCCAACAGAAATGAAGTAGTTTTGTCCTGCACCATTTGTACCATCATTATAACCATCTCCTTGCCAGTGAGTCAACATGAAACTCATTCCCCATCCGCTTTTACTAATACCAGTGTTGTAACCAACAGTTGTTTTTAAATAATTATCATTTGCTGTTCCAACAGAAGAAAAACCACCCTCTTTTTTGTCAGTAGCTTTAGTAATAAAGTTTACTGTACCTCCAACTGATGAAATGGCTAATTTAGAAGATCCTAATCCTCTTTGGATTTGGATTCCGTTTGCAATATCAGACATCCCAGACCAGTTAGACCAGTACATTTTACCGTCTTCCATACCATTAATTGGCTGTCCGTTAATTAAAAATGCCGTGTTGTCTTGTTGAAATCCTCTAACACTAATTCTAGAATCTCCAAAACCACCTGCTTGTCCTGCTACATAAACAGAAGGCGTATTCACCAATGTCTGTGTGATATCGGCCGTACCGATTTTAGATTGAATTTCTGCCGCAGTGATTGATGAAACCGCAATTGGCGTTTTCCTGTCTTTTGCTAGGCCCATTAAGCCTTTACCAATAATAACAACCTCTTCTAGTTGAGTGTTTTTAACGGTGTCTTTTGCTATTTCTTGTGCAAATGTAATTGTGGAACACATTAGCGAAATTCCAAAAAACAAATTGTTTCTAAAATTTTTCATTTTTGTTTTGTTTAAATTTTATGCAAATTTCAGTATTATATCTGTTCCCAATGTTAATAAAATGTTAAATGATAATTATATGTTAAAATGTTTCTTTTAATGTTAAGAAAACACAATAATCAATAATAATACCTGCTTAATTGACCATTTACATCGATTAATATCTTAAAAAAAAGGATTAATATCCTTTTATCACTTATTTAAATAGTGATTTAAAAGAAAAAGGGTAGAACTATCGTGATTTTTAACATTTGTCGAGTTAATTTCTTCTAAAATTGAAGTCGCCAATTGTTTTCCCAATTCAACACCCCACTGATCATAACTGAAAATATTCCAAATAATGCCTTGTACAAAAATTTTGTTTTCGTACATTGCAACCAATGAACCTAAAGTTTCTGGAGTTAAACTATTTATTAATATAGTATTCGTCGGTTTATTTCCTTCAAAAACCTTAAATGGAGCCAAGTAATCCGATTTTTCAGAAGATAATCCTTGTTTCTCAAATTCATTTCGGACTTGCTCTTCAGTTTTTCCGTTCAATAAAGCTTCAGTTTGAGCAAAAAAATTAGACATCAATTTATCATGATGGTCTTTATTTCCGTATAAGGAATTAACAAATCCAATGAAATCGGTAGGAATTAATTTTGTTCCTTGGTGAATCAATTGAAAGAATGCGTGTTGCGAATTCGTACCAGGTTCTCCCCAAATAATAGTTCCCGTTTGATAATTGACAGGTTTT
>JBIIFA010000122.1:0-6033 GCA_044237565.1 Flavobacterium sp. | reverse complement strand
CCTTAAGGTGGTTATTGCGGCGGGGCTCACCTCTTCCCATCCCGAACAGAGAAGTTAAGCCCGCCTGCGCAGATGGTACTGCAGTTATGTGGGAGAGTATGTCGTCGCCTTTTTTTATGGAACCCCAGCTTTTTAAGCTGGGGTTCTTTTTTTTATTGGAACGTGTTCGCCCTTCGGGCTCGGGTCTTTGAAAAGCCTATCTGAAAAGATAGGCTTTTCTTGTTTTCCTCCCCCCAGCCACCTCCGAAGGAGGGGGTGACGAGATAGTAATGGCAAGTTCAATAGTAATGTCAATGGCAATATCAATGTAAATAATCAATCCAAAACCTGTGGGGTAACAAAAAATTTGTTTATTTGGATTTATTTCAGATTTTGTTTTCATTAAGATGCTGAAACAAGTTCAGCATGACAAGAACGCTGATTTCTCCATAAACCTTTCTGTTTTGTCAATCTGAATTTATTTCAGATTCTATTTCAATGTCAAACTCAGTGGTAATAAATCGTATGTTTTTCATTATTAAAGTGGAATAATTTTTGGCTTTTGCTCGCTATTAGACTGGCTATTAGACTAGCTATTAGACTAGCTATTATGTTTTATTACGAAAATCTATTTTGTATGAAGTTCGCGTGAGCGATGGCAGTGGAAATCCTCTGTGGAGCCAAGCGCAACAGAGATTGTAACGAACAGCGCGACCGAGTTTAGAAGAGATGGCGTAGTTACTCAAATCGTTCTAAACGAGGGCACGCCCAAAAAATAACTCCATTTTAACGATTAAATGGTACGATAAACTTTATTTTATAATCTTAAAACAAGCGCTTCGTTTTGATTAAAAAAAGTCATGAAGAAAATACTTTTCGCATTCACAATCGGATTTATCACTATTTCCTGCACCAATAACGAAGATGTAATTTTGAATCCTACCGATTCTTTTTACAGACAGAAAATGAGACAGTTTGTTATTGATTTAAGTCAATATTCTAAAAGCGTAAAACCTCAATTCAAGATAATTCCTCAAAATGGTATTCAATTGTGCACTATTGACGGGGAAGCTACCAGTGTTCCAAGTCGGAATTATTTGAACGCCATTGACGGAATAAGTCAGGAAGGTTTGTTTTACGGTTATGAAAATGATGATTTGGCAACGCCTCAAAGCATTTCCACCTATTTTACATCGTATTTAAATGTTTCCAAAAACCAAGGTAAGACAATCTTAATCACGGATTATTGCGCTTCATCTTCAAATGTTACCAATTCCTATTTTGAAAACGAACAATTGGGCTATGTTTCTTTTTCTGCTAATCAACGGTTTTTGACTTCGATTCCAGCTTTATCAAATCCAATTTTCCATGAAAACAATTCTGTTGTAACTACTTTACCAGATGTAAAAAATTTCATGTTGCTGCTTAATTTTGAGAATTTTAGCTCGAAAGCCGATTTTATAAATGCCATTACGGCTACCAATTATGATTTGTTGGTTATGGATTTGTATTTCCGAAATCGAACCGAATTTACCATTTCCGAAATTAATCAGATTCGTAACAAGGCCAATGGAGGAAAACGCTTGGTTTTTTCGTATGTTTCTATCGGGGAAGCCGAAGATTATAGGTATTATTGGCAACTTAATTGGAACACAACGCCACCGAATTGGTTGGATGCCGAAAATCCCAACTGGCCAGGGAATTATAAGGTTCGGTATTGGGAAACAGAATGGCAGCAAATTATTTATGGGAACGATACTTCGTATGTAAAAAAAATTATCAATTCTGGTTTTGATGGTATTTACCTTGATTTGGTTGATGCGTTTTGGTTTTATGAATGATTTAAATTGCAAATAAAACACTATTTTTGCTCTTTAATTGCTTTGCAAAATACTCGTTACAAATGAAAAACATTCAAATTTTAGTACTCTTTATAATAGGTTCTGTTTTAACTGCACTTGGGATAATTTTCAAATCTATGGATTATGCTGTTGCAAGTTTTTTTCTAATTATTGGAATGACATTTAATGGTGTTGCCTTAATCGCAATGGTGTTCAAGTTGCTAAAGAAAAAAGATTCCGATACTTTTTTGGATAGCTAATCCCAATACTATGAACATAAAACTAATAGCCATTGGTAAAACCGACAACAAATCTTTGCAATCTTTAATTGACGATTACACAAAAAGATTGTCCTTTTATATCAAGTTCGAATTGGATATTATTCCAGATATAAAAAACGTAAAAAACCTTTCCGAAAGCCAACAAAAGGAAAAGGAAGGGGAGTTGATTTTATCAAAAATTTCTCCAACAGACAACCTAATATTATTAGACGAAAACGGGAAATCATTTTCAAGTGTCGCCTTTTCCAATGAATTACAAAAGAAAATGAATGCTGGAATCAAGACTTTAGTATTTGTAATTGGCGGTCCTTATGGTTTTTCAGATGCTGTTTACGCTAAAGCAAATGGCAAAATATCGCTCTCGCAAATGACGTTCTCACACCAAATGGTGCGCTTGTTTTTTATCGAGCAAGTATATCGTGGCTTTACGATTTTGAAAAACGAACCCTATCATCATCAGTGAATTCAGATTTGAAGAAGACGAAAAGATAATATAGAAAAGGTGCAAAGAGGCAAAGACTCAAAGGTTCAAAGAAAAATAAGAATTCCAATCATTCGTAATTAGCGGTTGGCTTTTAGCTTTTAGCTTTGCGAACTTTGCGAACTTTGCGAAAAAACTTTGCGCCCTTTGCGGTTAAGAAAAAAAAGTATCTAAAGTCTTAATGTCGAATGAAGAAGCTATAATTCCACATATTTATAATTCATAATTTATAATTCATAACTTCTTTCAAAAAGTTTCACACATTCCAACGCTTCTTTAACATCATGAACTCGAAGAATATTCGCCCCTTTTGATAATGCAATCGTGTTTAAAACCGTAGTTCCATTTAAAGCCTCATTGGCAGTGACTCCTATAGGTTTATACACCATAGACTTTCTTGAAATACCTGCTAATATTGGTAAATCTAACATTTGAAAGAGCTCCAAGTTTTGTAAAACCTCATAATTCTGTTCCAATGTTTTGGCAAAACCAAAGCCCGGATCGATAATCAAATCATTGATTCCAAGGCTTCTCGCTTTACTGACTTTTTCGGAGAAATAAAACAATATTTCCTTGACGATATTCTCATAATTGGTATGCGATTGCATAGTTTGTGGCGTGCCTCGCATGTGCATCATTATGTACGGAACTTTGTATTTCGCTACAACATCCATCATCTTTTCGTCTAAATTTCCTGCCGATATATCATTGATTATTGCGGCTCCATTTTCGATACAAACGGCTGCAATTTCACTTCTGAAAGTATCAATTGAAAGAAGGGCGTCGGGAAACTGTTTTAAAACACTTTGAACGACGGGCAAAATCCTGCTGAGTTCCTCTTCCTCTGAAACGAATTCTGCGTTGGGCTTACTAGAATAAGCGCCAATGTCAATAAAAGTAGCTCCTTCTTCAAGCATTTTTCCAACTTGCGAAAGTCCGTTTTCACTCAGCGTGAATTTTCCACCATCATAAAACGAATTGGGTGTAACATTCAAAATCCCCATGATTTTGGGCGTTGACAAATCGATAAGTTGGCCTTTGCAATTAATGGTCATAGCTAAAAAGTGTTGTTTTCAAAAAAACTACATTGATAATCGTTAATCTTATTCCTTCAATAAGAAATAATTCTTATTTTTGAAGAAATTTATACAAATATACATCTTAAATGGATACTACATCTCAAGAATATGATAAGGTAATCGCAATTTGTCGTTCGCTTTTTATCAATAAAATGAAAGATTACGGGAGCGCTTGGCGTATTTTGAGATTACCATCATTGACAGACCAAATTTATATCAAAGCACAAAGAATTCGTAGTTTGCAAGAAAACGACGTTCGAAAAGTGGATGAAGGAGAAGCGGGAGAATTTATTGGGATTATCAATTATTCCATAATGGCATTAATCCAATTGGAATTGGGCGTGGTTGAACAACCTGATTTGGATGAGGAAAAAGCGACACAACTTTATGATACTAAAATAAAGGAAACCAAAGAATTAATGGAAAATAAAAACCATGATTATGGGGAAGCTTGGCGTGAAATGCGAGTGAATTCTTTAACAGATTTGATTTTGCAGAAACTACTTCGTGTGAAACAAATTGAAGATAACAAAGGCAAAACTCTGGTTTCAGAAGGGATTGATGCCAATTATCAAGATATGATTAATTATGCTGTTTTCGCTTTAATTTTGATGGATTTTCATAAATAACAACTAAATAATCGCTCATGACTACGCGTGAAAAATATGTTCCAATAGCAATTCGAAGCAGTATTGCTTTCTTGTTTTTATTATCGGCTGTGGCAAAATTATACCCGTCGCCGTACTTTGCCATTTCTACTTTTGAAGTGAAGCAACTCTATCCGTTAGGGTTTTCTGGGGATGTAGCTTCCTATTTTTCTCGTATTTTAATTGGAATAGAATTTGCCTTGGGCGTATTAATTTTGCAAAAGCATTACCTAAGAAAATTGGTAATCCCAGCTACTATATTGATGTTGGCTGTATTTACAACGCACCTCAGCATCGTTACTTTTCAAGATGGTGGCAACTCAGGAAACTGTGGTTGTTTTGGAAGTTTGCTGCCAATGACGCCAATTCAAGCCATTCTAAAAAATGTAGTTGCGATGATTCTTTTGGTTATTTTACTAAAAGTAATGCCTAAAAAAGACGAAAGCAAAAGCAATTTTTGGGTGCTATCAACGACTACTTTAGCATTTATATTACTATTATTTATGTTGGCACCAATTCAAGCCAAATCAAATTTTGTAGATGTTACAGGAACAGAACCTGAAGAAGCAACGCCAATAGAAACACTTGTTCCCGTAAAATCAGATTCGATTGTGAAAACGGTAAAAGCTGACACTTTGAAAAAAGTAGTCGCTGAAATCAAAGACGAACCGCTGCAAAAAAAATCGGGTTATAATGTCTATTTTTCTAAGATTGACAATGGTAAAAAAGTGTTGTGCTTCTTTGTTCCGGGTTGTGATCATTGTAGAGTTGCTGCAAAAGAATTGACCGAAATGAAAGCCAAGGACAAAAACTTCCCTGACATTAGAATTATCTTTATGAACGAAGAAGCCGATTTAATTCCCGAATTCTTCAAATTTGCAGGCGCTGAATACCCGAATAAAATCATTGAAGTTATTCCGTTTTGGAATGTTTTAGGCACAGGAAAAGATACTCCTGGCGTGAAATATTTATGGAACGGTAACGAGATGAAATACTATTTCGGAATTACCGATAATAAATTCAATGCGGCTGAATTCAAAGTTATGGTTCAGAAACCTTATTCTGCTTTGAAAGGTAAATAAAAGGTAAATAAAAGGTTAATCGTTTATGTGGTTAATCGTTTAATCGTAAAAAGGTTAATCGTTTAATCGTAGAAAAGGTAAACCGAAAAATAAATTAAAACAAATAACAAACCCCATAATGAAAAAAATACTAGCTTTATTAGTTGCCGTAGTTTCCTTTTCTTGTTCAAATGCACAAAAAAAAGCATTTTCAAAAGAAGCGTTGTCAGAAAAATTAGTTGTATTGGACGGTTCAGAAGCAACCTTTCAATCCATTTTAGAAAAACACAAAGGCAAAACAATTGTGTTGGAATTTTGGGCTTCGTGGTGTGGCGATTGCGTAAAAGCAATGCCGAAGATCAAAGAATTGCAAACGAATAATCCCGATGTAGTTTATGTGTTTCTGTCTTGCGACAAAACATTTGTCAAATGGAAAGAGGGAATCGAAAAGCACGAATTGAAAGGCGAACACTTTTTAATTAAAGACGGAATGAAAGGGACTTTCGGGAAATCAGTTGATTTGGATTGGATTCCGAGATACATTATTGTTAACAAAACAGGAGGAATAAGCTTGTATAGAGCTATTGAAACGGATTTTGATTTGATTCAGAAAACGTTGAAAGAGGAAAGATAAAAGAGGAAAGATAAAAGATGAAGAGATAAT
>JBIIFA010000121.1:0-6035 GCA_044237565.1 Flavobacterium sp. | reverse complement strand
AAGGGTTGGGTGCGCACGTTTAGAAACAATCAATTTATTGCGTTAAATGACGGTTCAACCATAAATAATATTCAGTGTGTCGTGGATTTCGAGAATACGTCAGAGGAAACTTTGAAGCGAATTACGACGGGAGCTGCGATTTCGGTTACTGGAAATTTGGTGGAAAGCCAAGGTGCTGGTCAGAAATTTGAGATACAAGTTACTAAATTACAAATTCTTGGGGATTCGGATGCGGAGAAATTTCCGATGCAACCGAAGAAACATTCCTTGGAATTTTTGCGTGAAAATGCGCATTTGAGAGTACGTACGAATGCTTTTGGAGCGATTATGAGAGTGCGTTCGGTGTTGTCGTTTGCGGTTCATACTTATTTTCAAAATAAGGGATTTGTATATGTAAATACCCCAATTATTACAGGTTCGGATGCTGAAGGTGCTGGAGAAATGTTCAAAGTTACGGCATTACCATTCGACAACACGCCAAGAACCGAAGAAGGAAAAATTAATTATAAAGAAGATTTTTTTGGCAAGGAAACCAATTTAACGGTTTCGGGACAATTGGAAGCGGAAACCTATGCGATGGCTTTGGGTCAAGTGTATACTTTTGGGCCTACTTTTCGTGCTGAAAACTCAAATACTTCGCGACATTTGGCGGAGTTTTGGATGATTGAACCAGAAGTGGCTTTCAATGATTTGAACGACAATATGGATTTGGCTGAAGATTTTATTCAATATGTAATTAAATACACGATGGATAAATGTCAGGACGATTTGAAGTTTTTGGAAAGTCGATTGACGGAAGAAGAAAAAGTAAAACCTCAGGCGGAACGCAGCGAAATGCCATTGCTTGAGAAATTAAATTTTGTTTTAGAAAACAATTTTAAAAGGGTTTCTTATACCGAAGCAATTGACATTTTAAGAAATTGCAAACCGAATAAAAACAAAAAATTCAACTATATTATTGACGAATGGGGCGCTGATTTACAATCGGAACACGAGCGCTATTTAGTTGAAAAACACTTTAAATGTCCGGTAATATTATTTGATTATCCAGCCAACATAAAAGCGTTTTATATGCGTTTAAATGAAGACGGAAAAACGGTTCGCGCCATGGATATTTTATTCCCTGGAATTGGTGAAATTGTTGGAGGTTCACAAAGAGAAGAGCGCTACGATGTTTTGGTCGAAAAAATGAAGGCTTTAGGAATTGACGAAGAAGAATTGTGGTGGTATTTAGACACCCGAAGATTTGGAAGCGCAGTGCATTCTGGATTTGGACTTGGATTTGAAAGATTGGTGCTTTTTGTAACTGGAATGACGAATATTCGTGACGTAATTCCTTTTCCAAGAACGCCAGGAAGTGCAGAGTTTTAGAGAATGGTTAATCGGTTAATCGTTTTACTGTTTAATCGTTTAATCTTACAAGTGGTTAAATGTTGAACTGTTTTATTGTTGAATCGTTTAACCGTAAATATGTTGAGCCGTTTAATCGCTAAACAAAATTAACGATTTACCGATTTACCGATTAAACAAATAACCGAATTAACGAATTAACGATTAAACTTAATGATCAAGCAATTTCTAAATTTAAAGTTATCTCAAAAATTATCTCCTCAACAAATCCAGTTGATGAAGTTAATTCAATTGCCTACGCAAGCCTTTGAGCAACGATTATTGGAGGAAATGAACGAAAATCCAGCTTTGGAAACTGGAACCGAAGAGGAATATGAAAAGGACGAATACGAAAATGAGGATTACGATGATTATGATGAGGCTGAATCCGATAGAATTGAGGCCGAAGACATCAATATTGATGATTACCTAAGCAACGACGAAATTCCCGATTACAAAACCCAATCCAACAACTACGGTGATGAAGATTCCAACAGAGAATCTCCATTGGCTTCACCAGTGAGTTTTCATCAGGATTTAATCAATCAATTGAACACTTTTATTTTAAATGATAGCGAGCGTGAAATTGCAGAATTTCTTGTTGGCAATATTGATGATATGGGTTATATCCGAAGAAGTATTGAGGATATTGTTGATGATTTGGCTTTTACGCAAGGGATTTACACCGATGAAAAAACCGTCGGAAATTTATTGCACGTCATTCATGAGCTAGAACCTTCGGGAGTCGGCGCCTGCGATTTGCAAGAATGTTTGTTGTTGCAATTGAAACACAAAACACCGACAGAATCGGTTGCTTTGGCTACTTCTATTCTGTCGGAACAATTTGATGCTTTTACCAAAAAACATTATGATAAGTTAATTCAGAAGTTCAATGTTTCGAATGAGCAACTCAAAAAAGCCATTCATGAAATCGAGAAATTGAATCCTAAACCAGGTGGCGCTTTTACTGGAAATAATAAAATTACCGAAAATGTAGTTCCCGATTTTGCCATTAGAATTGTAGATGGCGAATTAGAACTAACTTTAAACGGAAGAAATGCACCTTCTTTACACGTTTCCAAAGACTATCAGGAAATGATGCAAACGTATAAGGAGTCCCGAGATAAATCGAATTCGCAAAAAGAAGCAGTTCAGTTTATCAAACAAAAATTGGATTCTGCAAAATGGTTTATCGACGCCATCAGACAACGTCAAGAAACACTTTTTGTGACCATGAATGCGATCATGCATTTTCAAGAAGAATTTTTCCTTGACGGTGAAGAAACTAAAATGAAACCGATGATTTTGAAAGACATTGCCGATATGGTAGGTCTTGATATTTCTACTATTTCGCGAGTTGCCAATAGCAAATATGTTGAAACACCTTATGGTACAAAACTCATCAAAGAATTCTTTTCTGAAGCTATGAAAAACGACCAAGGTGAAGAGGTTTCTACACTTGAAATCAAGAAAATATTGCAAAATGTAATCGCCGAAGAAGACAAACACAAACCTTTACCAGACGATCAATTGGCTGAGATATTAAAAGAAAAAGGCTATCCAATTGCCCGAAGAACGATTGCAAAATACAGAGAATTATTAGATATTCCTGTAGCGCGAATGAGAAAGAAAATGTAAAAAATATCCGATTTGAAAAAAATACTATCCTTTTTCTCTTATCTTTTTCATCCGATATTCGTGCCAGTTTTCGGAACGTTATTTTATTTTTTATTAAGTAATTACTATTTTACAACCCAACAAAAGTATCTTATTCTGCTGCAAATCAGTATAATTACTATTTTAATTCCAATCTCTTTTTATTATTTATTGCGCTCTTTTGGAAAAGTAGATTCAGTGATGGTTTATCAATTATCACAACGTAAAATCCCGTTGACAATTCAAGCTGTTCTAATTTTTATTTTGATTACAAAAAGCATTACCGCCGAAGTAATTCCAGAGTTGTATTACTACTTTTTAGGAGGATTAATCAGTACTTTTCTGTTGCTAATTTTATTGTTTTTGAAGATAAAAGCCAGTATTCACATGGTTGGAATTAGCACGTTAACCATTTTTGTAATAGCGTTGAGTTTACACTATCACAGTAATGCAATTTACACCATCGCTTTTCTTATTGCAATGAATGGAATCGTAGCTTCTTCGAGATTAGAATTGCAAGCACATACGAATAAAGAGTTGGTAATTGGCTTCTTTTCGGGGATGCTACCTCAGCTTATTCTAACTTATTTTTGGTTATAGAATATAGAACATAAATCCAAAATTCAAGGTGTTCATTTCGAGTGAACCTCCATTTAGAACCCCCGATTTAAAAATGGGATTTAAACCGTAATAAACATTGAAATTTACCGTATTGTAACCTATACTTAAATAGGCACCGTATTGGAATTTATTGATATCTGGATTGTCAACAACTTTAATACTCGTTTGGCTGTCTTCATATTTTGATTGGGTATAAAACAAATAACTAAACTTTAACCCCGAATAAATCCTCCAAAATTTATGACTTTCAGGAGTTGAAGTTCTCCATCTATATTCAATAGGAATATCTAAAGAATGAAGCGTTAATTTGTTTTTATCATAACTTGTGACCGATGTAATTTTGCTGTATTCAGGAACTCCATTGGCTTCGGAAATCAATATATTTTGATTGTAACTGTTCCAAGAATAGCCTAATCCTGTTGCTATTGCTTTGGTTCGGGTTTTATTAATTGGCATGTCTCTTAAAACTCCAAGTGTAAAACTAGGGGTAAATTTATTTTGGGACATTCCCGAAGGACGTTTTAAAAGCGTATTATAAGTAACCCCAATATAAAACTGATCTTCTCTATATAAAGAATCAACTGCATCAAAATCAGGAGCAACTTGAGAAAAAACACTGTGGAAAGAGAATAAAATAAAGCTATATAAAAGAACCCGCATATTATTGTTTTTGTGGTTTAAAGATACAAAAAAAGGCAATCCAAATGATTGCCTTTTAAATTTTGACTGTAATTGATGTAATTAATAGGAATTTTAATTTTATTTACTTCAGCAAACCGTCCAAATTATCGCTTAATTATCTTGACAACTTGGTTGTTAAATTGATCGATTTTTAAAAAATAAATCCCCTGAGCAAGTTGGTTGCTATCAATACTGCTGTCGTTTGACGTTAATATTCCTGATAAAACGGGTCGTCCAATTTGATCTGAAATAGAATAACTTAATCCAGAAATAGTGGTCGTTGCTTTCACGTTAATTTTATCTTGTGCAGGATTTGGATAAACTGTAAAAGTATTTTGAAATGCCAAATCCGTAACGCTTAAAACCAAGTAAGTATAGGTTGTGCGCTGCGAATTATCCCAAGCGAGCATTGCATCATTCCAAAGCTGAGTTACAACTTGAAATGCCGTTCCATCGGGATTATTGGTATAATTAAACTGAACATAGTTTTCCCAAATTGACCCCGTAACATTCCAAAATTGAGAAAGATTGTTAACTAGATAATTATTCCCGTCATAAGTAAAGGTTTGTTTGAAGAAATTCTGCCACGTATTTACTATCCAAATTTCATCGATAGCGGTTACTACTTTATTCGAGGAATTGTAAGTATAGGAAATTCGATCGTTATTTTCCCAAATACTCGAAGTGGTGTCCCAAGATTGAATAACGACATCTAAAATAGTTCCAGTACCGTTGTTGTTAAAGTTGGATTGCATTTCGTTTACCCATGAACTAGAAGGAATGTCCCAAATTTCGAACAACATATTTGTTAAAAACCCATTACCATCATAGGTGTTTGTTTGTTTGTCCAAATTTTGCCAAACGCCGCCAACCCATTTTTCGGTTATGACTAAAGTTCCTTTGTCACTAGAATTATACGAATAGGTTTCTCTTTGTGAATTATCCCAAGTACTTGTAATTGTATTCCAAACCTGATTTAAAACTTGGTTTACAGTCCCATTTGGATTATTCGTAGATATATTTTGTGTTTTATCATTCCACGAACTTGAAGGCACATCCCATAATTGAGAAAGATTCTGAGTCAAATAGGGATTGGAATCATACGTGTTGAGTTGTTTTGAAAATTTTTGCCAATTGTTATTTGTCCATGTTTCTGTTAAGGACGATTGAATATTTTGGCCAAATGAATTCAAACAAAAGAAAAAAAACGATATTAAAAGCCCGAAAGTCCCGTTGCACTTTGTACAATTATAAACCTGAAGTTGAGATATTTTTTTCATCATTTGATTATTTAAAGTTAGTAAATCATTTAAAGGGATTTCGTTTACTATTTTAATCAGAACTCAAAATTAAATAATTTAACAGACACTTTGAATTAAGCTATTGATTTACAGTTATTTAAATAAATAAATACGGCAATCGTTATTATTTTTCCGATGAATGATTTTAGAATTAAGTGGTACTGTAAGAACTTTCAGAAGTCCAATTTGAGTAATCGTACAAATATCATAAACTAAAAACCCTAACTACTTATTAAATAAGTAATTAGGGCTTACTATCGCAGAGAGAAAGGGATTCGAACCCTCGATATGTTGCCATATACACGCTTTCCAAGCGTGCGCCTTCAGCCACTCGGCCACCTCTCTATTTGGGTTTGCAAATAACTAAAAAAAATGTCGGTTATGAAA
>JBIIFA010000021.1:0-16939 GCA_044237565.1 Flavobacterium sp. | reverse complement strand
ACCTACTTATTCAATTGATAATGATTTTACGCCTGAAGAAACAAAATTGTTAGAAGGAAAATAAGAGCAATCTTAGCACCCAATAACCTAATAATTAAGAAAAATGAAACGCACACGACAATCATCTTTGGCATATAAGAATATGATTATTGCGTTCCATCTTCCTAAAAATAAATAAAATATACAGATGAAATTAGATATTTTAAAAGACCAATGGCTTGAAATTGTTTTCGAAGGACGAAATAAAGTATATGGTGCATACGAATTAAGAAAAACAAATCCGAAAACTACAGTAAGAGCACTTATTATAGGTTCAGTTTTGTTTGGTTTTGCTATTGCATTACCTCTACTTATCAATATGTTGCCAGATTCTCAAGATGATACAAGTTTAGATACAAAAATAACAACTGTAAAGTTGCCTCCAAAGCAAAAGCCTTTGGAGAACATTCCGCCACCGCCACCGCCACCGCCAAAAGTAGATCAAGTAAAATTTGTGAAACCAGTAGTGGCGAAGGCGGAAGAAGTTGTTGAAGAACCACCAAAAATTGTTGAAATTAAAGACAAAAAAATTGGTGATGAAACTATCAAAGGGGATCCAGATGCTGAATTAACCGTAGAGCCTGTTGGAAATGGCCCAGCGGATATTGTTGATGATAATAATATTTACAGTAATGCAGGAATCGAAGTAAAACCTGATTTTCCAGGTGGTATGGCTAAATTCTACAAATATGTAGGAAATAACTATAGAACTCCAGAAGAAGAAGGTCTTGCAGGAAAGGTTTACGTGACGTTTGTAGTAGAAAAAGACGGTTCGTTAACAGATATTAAAGTAGTAAGAGATATCGGTTACGGAACTGGAAAAGAAGCCATCCGCGTTTTGAAATCGTGCCCAAAATGGAATCCAGGTGAGCAAAATGGTAAGAAGGTGAGAGTACTTTATTCTCTGCCAATTACTATTCAATCTGCAGAATAATGTTGAATAATTCAACTGAGAATAAAGAGAAGAAATCGCTAAAAGAGCGGTTTTTTCTCGTTATAGGAATGGTTTTTTTTGTTGCCTATCTGGCAATAGGATTGACAATCATATTTTGGAAAAACTTTCCATTTGATATGAAGCCCGGTTATAGAATTGCTTTTGGAGCAGTTCTTATCGTATATTCTTTTATTCGGTTTTTCCGAATCATAAACGACAATAAAGAGTAGGTTATGAAAAAGTTTGCACTAATTCCGTATGTATTTTTTTTAGGTTTTATCGTAGTGTTTTTTGCTTGTAATCAAACAAATAAGCAAACAAACAACAACGAAACCATTCTGAAGGGTTCAACTTCTATTTTAGTTGACGAAACATTGTTGCCAATTATTGAAGATCAAGTTGAAGTTTTTGAAAGCCTTTATGCTGGATCTAAAATAAAGGTAATCGCAAAATCTGAAGCAGAATCTGTTTTAGCATTAGCAAAAGACACTTCTAAAATAGCCATTCTTTCGAGAAAGCTAAATCCGGAAGAAGAAAAGGTTTTTGAAAGTAAAAAAATTACTCCAAGAACAACCGTTTTTGCTATTGATGCAATTGCATTTATTTCAAATAAAAGAAATAAAGATACTTTAGTTGCGTTACAAGATGTAGTTGACTTTATGAAAGGCAAATCAAATTCAAATATCAAAGGATTGGTTTTTGACAATCCAAATTCAAGTACCGTTCGTTATATGAACAAATTGTCGGGACTAAAAGAAATGCCATCAAAAGGAATTTTTTCTTTTAAAACCAATGAAGAAGTAATCCAGTTTGTTTCCGAAAATGACGGAATGATTGGAATTGTAGGTGTAAATTGGTTGATGCAACCTTCATTAAAAATGCAGCCAATTGTAGACAAAGTCAATTTAATAAGTGTTAAAGGAATTGGTAAAACTGCCTATTTTGCACCAACACAAAACAACCTTGCAGAAGGTAAATATCCTTTGGCACGTGATTTGTACATTGTCAATTGCCAAGGTTATTCTGGCTTAGGAATGGGATTTGCCTCTTTTATCGCTGGAGACATTGGACAACGAATTATCTTAAAATCGGGATTATTGCCAATAAAAATACCTGGTAGAAATATCAAAACCAGAAAACAATTAGAAAACAAGAATAAATAATAAATTACAACAAGATGAACAAAGTTAAATTTTTTAGTATTGCTTTATTGACTTCAGTAACACTAAGCTATGCTCAAGATTTAGATCAGGCAAAGAAAACAATTGACGCAGAACAATTTGAAAAAGCCAAAGGAATTCTAAAATCAATTATCAATACCAATCCTGATAATGGAAAAGCAACCTTTTTATTAGGTTCTGTTTATCTTAATCAAAATATTGCTGACTCTGCTAAAATCTATTTCCAAAAAGGATCGACAGCAAAAACGGATGCTAAATTCAATTATATTGGTTTAGGTCAAATGGCATTGGATGAAAAAAATACTGCTGCTGCTGATGCCAATTTTATAATGGCTACAAAAGATATTAAAAAGAAAGACGTGGAACAATATGTGTATATTGCAAAAGCCTATATGAATGCAGATACGCCAGATTTTAATAAAGCAATTGAGGTATTGAATAAAGCTAAAATTGCAAATCCAATGGATGCGAATGTTTTAATGGCTTTTGGGGATGCGTATTATGGCGTTAAAAATCAAAATGATTCGTATAAAGCCTATCGCGATGCGTTTGCTGCAGATCCAACTTTAATTAGAGCAAAAATGCAATTGGGTGTTTTGTTGAAAGGGGCAAGAGCATTTGCAGAAGCAGTAAAAGCGTATGATAATGTGGTCGCTACCAATCCAGAGTACGGTCCTGTTTATAGAGAATTGGCTGAAACCTATTACTATTGGGGAAATAATGAACTGAAAAACTACAAAGAATACATCGGAAAAGCATTGGCATTTTATGAAAAATATATGAGCTTGACTGATTATTCATTAACTTCTCGTATGCGTCACGCCGACTTTTTAATTCTTGCAAAAGATTATAAAGCATTGGAAGTTGAAGCCAATAAAATGAAAGAATTGGACAAAGTAAATCCCAGAATCTTCCGTTATTTAGGATATTCTGCCTATGAAAATGGAAATGTTGATAGCGCAATTTCGGCTTTAGAAAATTTTATTACAACGCCTACAAACAAAATTATTGCAAGAGATTACCTTTATTTAGGACTTGCAAAAATGAAAAAAGCCAACAATTTGGAAACCAAAGTTGTAGATGCTGTGCTTTTTGAATCAGGAGTAGCACAATTGAAAAAAGCCGTGGAAATGGAAATTACTATGACCAACGATTTAAGCGAAGTTGGAAAAAAATTCTATGAACAAAAATTATTTAATGAAGCTTCAGTCATTTATGAAATTGCGGTTACCAATGTAAATTCTAAAAATTATTTGCTTGACAATTTCTATTTAGGGAACTCATTGTATTACAATAACACTAAAAAAGACGTTGTAAAACCAGACCCAATTCAGTTGCAAAAAGCGGATGTCGCTTATGGAAATGTGATTACCGCTTCGCCAACCACGCAAGACGCTTATATTTTCAGAGCCAGAACTAATAATTTGCTTGAAAATGATGAAATGATAATTAAATATTATCAAGAATATATCGATATCGTAACAGCTAAAGGCGAGGAAGAACTAGCTAAACCTGCCGTGAAAACTAAATTTATCGAGTCTTACAATGCAATTGCTGCGGCGTATGCCAATACTGATAAAGTAAAAGCAAAAGAGTTTTTCGCAAAAACACTAGCTTTAGATACCCTAAACGAGTACGCAACTCAGTCTTTGAAAGCACTTAAATAGAATACAATTTAGATTACAAAAGCCGATAGTTTCAATACTATCGGCTTTTTTTGTGATTATAAAATTGATTTATACCTCCAAGGCGATTATTATAGTAGGAAAGTTTATAGTATCTCGCTTCAAAATTTTTCTATCTCCAAGAGCATCAATATTAAAGAACCCGACTCACAGTTAGCCCATCACGAATAGGCAATAACACAGTTTCAACTCGGACATCATTTTTTAATAATTGGTTATACTCTAAAAGTATTTTTGTACTCAAATCATTTTTTTGTAACGGTTCTAAAACCTTTCCGCTCCATAAAACATTGTCGGATAAAATGATGCCTCCTTTATTCATTTTTGGAAGAATCAATTCAAAATAATTGATGTAATTTTCTTTGTCAGCATCTATAAAAACCAAGTCAAATTTTATATCTAAAGTTGGAATTATCGAAATCGCTTCTCCTAAATGTTGCACTATCTGCTTTTCCCAAGGTGATTTATCAAAATATTTTCTTTGAAAATCAACCAGTTCTTCTTTTATATCTATTGTATGCAATTGCCCATTTTCTTGCATTCCTTCACACAAACAAAGTGCCGCATAACCTGTAAAAGTTCCGATTTCTAAAATATTTATTGGGCGAATTAGCTTAGACAGCATACTCAAAACACGTCCTTGAAAGTGACCGCTTAACATTCTCGGCAATAGAATTTTTCGATACGTTTCCTTATTTAAAGCAGCCAATAAAGCAGGTTCTTTTTCAGAATGTTGTTCGATATAATCTTCTAATTCTTGGGATATAAAGTGCATCTACTATTGAAATTTAAATTTTCTTCAAAGTTATCAAATTATCAAATAAACAAATCCACAATTTAAACTAAATTTGCACTATGCAAATCGAGAAAAAAGACATACGCGCATTATCAAAAGAACAATTGCGTGATTTTTTTGTTGCGAATCAAGATAAACCCTTTCGTGGAAATCAGGTTTATGAATGGTTGTGGAGCAAAGGAGCGCACAGTTTTGAAGACATGACTAATGTTTCAAAGGAAACGCGTACCATGCTGGAAAACAATTTTGTAATTAATCACATCAAGGTCGATACCATGCAAAGAAGTTCCGATGGAACTGTGAAAAATGCAGTTCGTTTGCACGATGGTTTGGTTGTAGAAAGTGTTTTAATTCCAACAAATACAAGGACTACAGCTTGTGTTTCTAGTCAAGTGGGTTGCAGTTTAGATTGTAATTTTTGCGCTACAGCCCGATTAAAAAGGATGCGAAATTTAGAACCTGGAGAAATTTATGACCAAGTTATCGCAATTGACAAAGAAAGTCGTTTGTATTATAATCATCCCTTGTCTAACATAGTTTTCATGGGAATGGGTGAACCACTTATGAATTATAACAATGTTTTAAAAGCAATCGAAATGATAACTTCTAATGAAGGTTTGGGAATGTCACCAAAAAGAATCACGGTTTCTACATCAGGAGTTCCTAAAATGATTAAAAAATTGGCCGATGACGAAGTGAAATTCAAATTGGCTGTTTCCCTGCATTCCGCAATCGACGAAATCCGTTCTCGTATTATGCCATTTTCAGCTAATTTTCCTTTGTCTGAATTACGGGAATCGTTAGAATATTGGTACCATAAAACGAAGAGTAAAATTACCTACGAATATGTTGTTTGGAAAGGAATTAACGATAATAAAGCTTCGGTTGATGCCTTGGTAAAATTTTGTAAATATGTTCCTTGCAAAGTAAATTTAATAGAATACAACCCAATTGATGATGGCGAATTCCAACAAGCATCAGAAGAATCTATAAATGCTTACATTAAAGCTTTGGCAGCAAATGATATTGTGGCCAAAGTGAGAAGAAGTCGCGGTAAAGATATTGATGCGGCTTGTGGACAATTAGCCAATAAAGAGGCATAAAAAAACGCCCAGAATAATCTGGACGTTTTCAAACTAACTAACCTTGTATTAATTTCCGAAAGTAAAAGGAATTGCGGCACCCCCATCAATTGACATAGTTGCAATGTTATCGCATGTTCCTGTGCCATAATCTAAAGTTCCAGTGTGATTTGGTCTTGTTATAGTTACCATTCCAGAAACAATTCTATAATTACAGTTCATTCTGATTCTTAATGGAGTAGTTGCAGAAATTACATTTGAGTGAACAATCCCATTTGGAAAGGTCGTTGCCCACGAACCTGTTACAACATAGATATTATCAGTCCAATTTGCTCTTGTATCGAATCCTTCAACACATTCTCTAGTTCTTGTTCCAACTCTAGTATAAACATTTCCTTTGATGGTATAAGTCATGTTCATATCCATTACATTTATAGGATGAATTGCTGCTTGATAATTTGTGCTTTGGAATGATCTAGTAATCGTTCTGTTTCCTTGAATTAAAGCATCATTGTGATAAAAATTTACAAACGTATAAGAAATCACATAATTTTGAAGGGTATAATTTAAACTCCCACTGATTGTGATTACACCTCTAAGAATTGTACCGTTTGGCATTACAGCACATCCAGTTGTTCCAAAATTAATTGTTCTTGTCCAAGTTGAACTTGTTAGGGTTGTAGTTACGTTTACACAAGAAGGTAATAGTGCATTTTCTACAAAGGCATCTTTTTTTCCAAGCGGGTTTTGCTCGAAATATTGATCTTCTATGATATCAGTAACATCATTTGAAATTTGATCAATTTTAGCATTCGTTGCTATGTCTGTTGCTGTAAAAGTAGTTAGGACATCATTATTGTCTTTTGAACAACTTGAAAATAGAATAACAGCAAATAAAACTGCTATTTTTAATAAAGCATTTGTTTTCATAAGTAGTTGATTTAATTGATTTTAAATAAGACTTTGTCTAATGTAAAAGGTTTAATCAGAACAAAAAAAATAATTTTACAAAACAGTTTCAAAGACGTACCTTTGAATCGCAATGAATGTAATAGCTCAAATAAAACAGCCTATACTTAAAGACATGGAACTTTTCGAAATAAAATTTCGGGAGGCCATGATTTCTAAAGTGGCGCTGCTCAACAGAATTACCTATTATATTGTCAATAGAAAAGGAAAACAAATGCGTCCGATGTTTGTTTTTCTTACTGCAAAAATGTTGTCAAAGGGAATAGTAAACGAACGAACTTTTCGTGGTGCTTCCGTAATCGAATTGATTCATACCGCTACGTTAGTTCATGATGATGTGGTGGATGATAGCAATCAAAGGCGTGGTTTTTTCTCAATAAATGCGCTTTGGAAAAATAAAATTGCAGTTTTGGTTGGCGATTATTTACTGTCAAAAGGATTGTTACTTTCAATTGATAATGGCGATTTTGATTTGTTGAAAATCATTTCAGTTGCTGTTCGAGAAATGAGTGAAGGCGAATTACTTCAAATAGAAAAAGCCCGAAGATTAGATATTACTGAAGCGGTTTATTATGAAATCATCCAAAAGAAAACAGCTACTTTAATTGCCGCTTGTTGTGCGCTTGGTGCAAAATCGGTACTTGATGATGAAATTCAAGTGGAGAATATGAGAAAATTTGGAGAACTTATTGGAATGGCATTTCAAATAAAAGACGATTTATTTGATTATTCTGATGAAGCAATTGGAAAACCAACAGGAATTGATATTAAGGAACAGAAAATGACATTGCCGTTAATTCACGTTCTCAATATTTGTACTTCAAAAGAAAAAAATTGGCTAATCAATTCCATTAAAAATCATAATAAAGATAAAAAGCGTGTAAAGGAAGTAATTGCTTTTGTGAAGGACAACAACGGACTTTCGTATGCCGAACAAAAAATGATTCAATTTCAACAAGAAGCCTTACAACTTTTAGACAATTATCCAAAATCAGAGTATAAAGATTCTTTGATTATGATGGTGAATTATGTGATTGAAAGAAAAAAGTAATATATTAGATTTCTCAAAAACTTTGTAACTTTGAACCTTAACCTTTGAACCCTTAAAATAAATTGATTTCAAAAGCAACCATAGATACCGTTTTCGAAACTGCTCGAGTAGAGGAAGTAATTGGCGATTTTGTACAATTGAAACGTGCGGGAAGTAATTTCAAAGGATTGAGTCCCTTCTCTGACGAGCGTTCGCCATCATTTATGGTTTCTCCAGTTAAGCAAATTTGGAAAGATTTCAGTTCTGGTAAAGGTGGAAATTCTGTCGCTTTTTTGATGGAGCACGAACATTTTACCTATCCAGAAGCCATTCGATATTTGGCTAAAAAGTACAATATCGAAATTGAAGAAACCGTTCAAACAGATGAAGAAAAAGTAAATACAGACGTTCGCGAAAGTATGTATTTGGTTTCTGAATTTGCAAAAAATTACTTTCAAGATGTACTTTTAAATTCTGAAGAAGGAAAAGCCATAGGATATTCTTATTTTAAAGAACGTGGTTTTACCAATGAAACTATCAAGAAATTTGCATTGGGTTATTCGCCCGAAACCTGGGATGCCTTTACCAAAGAAGCATTAGGTAAAGGATATAAATTGGAATTTTTGGAAAGTACAGGATTGACAATTCCAAGAGACGATCGCCCTTTTGACAGATTCAAAGGGCGTGTAATGTTTCCAATTCAGAGTATGTCAGGTAGAATTTTGGGTTTTGGTGGAAGAATTCTTACCAATGACAAAAAAGCGGCAAAATATCTGAATTCACCTGAAAGTGAAATTTACCATAAAAGTAAAGTTTTATATGGAATTTTTCAAGCGAAACAGGCCATTGCAAAACAAAATAATTGTTTTTTAGTTGAAGGCTATACTGATGTAATTCAGTTCAATCAATCCGGAATTGAAAATGTAGTTTCCTCTTCAGGGACGGCTTTAACACCTGATCAAATCCGTTTAATTAACAGATTAACAAAAAATGTAACCGTACTTTTTGATGGTGATGCGGCTGGATTGCGCGCTTCTATTCGAGGAATCGATTTGATTTTGGAAGAAGGGATGAACGTTCGCGTTTGTGCTTTTCCTGATGGTGAAGATCCAGATAGTTTTGCCCGAAAAACGCCTTATGAAGATTTGGTTTTGTATTTGGAAGAGAATTCCAAAGATTTTATTCAGTTCAAAGCGTCTCTATTGATGAAAGATGCAAAGAATGATCCAATCAAAAAAGCAGAATTAATTCGGGATATGGTTTCTAGTATTTCTAAAATTCCAGACCGGATTCAACGCGAAATATATATCCAAGAATGTTCCCGAATTATGGATATTTCCGAGCAAGTGTTGTTGAGTACTTTGGCGCAATTGGTTCAGAAAGACATAACAGAAACTGGAAAAAAAATCAAACAAGAGCAAAAAGCTTTTGAAATTGTAAAAAGTGATACTTCAATTGCCATTGAAAAAGTGGATGTTTTATATCAATTGGAACGCAAAATCATTGAAATTTTACTTTTATATGGAAACATAAAAGAAGAATTTGAAGATGTACTTTTGAAAACTAATGCCGATGGCGAATTAGAAAACAGCATCGACAAAAAAGAATATTTTGTATATCAAAGAGTATATTTAAGTTTGCAAGAAGACGAAGTTGAACTCGCAAATGAATTATTTAAAGGAATTTATACTAATCTAGTTGACTATTTTAATCAAAACGAAAGCTTCAATATAGAGCATTATTTGATGCAATTGCCACAAGAATTCGCCCAAGAAGTTACAGATATCTTGATGGAAGATGAAAAATTATCGTTGCACGATTGGGGCGGACAAAATATCTTTGTCAAGCAAAAAAACGAAACAATAAGCCAGTATGTTTCCGAAACAATTCTAACAATGAGATGGTATTTAGTTGATAAAATCATTGAGGAATTAAAAGACTCTATTTTGCCAGAACCCGACGCTGATAATACGGAATCATTATCATTGGCGATGGATTACTACAAATTAATCAATTCTTTTTCGAATAAATTAGGACGTGTAATGTCCCGTTACAACTAAACGATTTCTAATTTTTTAGCCTTATTTACCAAATCAACTAAATTAGTAACATTTAGTTTTGTCAACAATCTTAACTTATAGGTACTGATTGTTTTTTCGTTAAGATGAAGAATTTTAGAGATTTCATTGTTCTTTTTCCCATCGCTTAAATAACGCAAAACTTCTATTTCTCTATTGGAAAGTTTGCGATAAAGACGCTCGCTTTTATTTTGTCGTCCAATTAACGCCAAGTTTTTCTTTACAGAATCACTCAAAACAATATCTCCGCGACTCACTTTAATTATTACATTTCCAAGAGTTTCTAGTTTTTCTGACTTGTGGACATAGGCCGATACACCAGATTTTATGGCATTAGGCGCATATATTTGTTCTGAAAGTCCAGAAAAAACAATCACTTTTGTATTTGGATTGTTTTTCAAGATGGCTTTTACATCAAAAATACTTGAAAGCCCATTAAGCTCTAGATCAAGAATTAATACATCAATTTTTTTTGCTTTAAGCGCATCTTGAATCATAGAAAAGTTTCCAATATTAGAAACTATACTAATATCAGAATGATCCTTAAAATACGATTTTATCCCAAAATGGACTACTGGAAAATTATCTGCAATACAAACATTTATCATAATTTCTAGTTTTTAAATTAGTATAACTATTTGAGGTACGTAAAGTTACGAAAAAAAAGCGTACTTTAATTTTAATACTCTTAATTTAAAGTGAAAGTTTAAAGTTATAATTTTCAATTTTTTGAAATAAAAAAACCTGTTCTTAAAGAACAGGTTTGTAATTTATCAACCAAATAATGATTTAAGAATTCAAATTAATTAATCACTAATTTTCTAGTAGCGGTTTTTCCACCCTCAGTAATTTTTAGAATATAAACACCGCTATTTAAAGCAGCAATGTTAATTGTATTGTTTGATGTAGTTGTACTTAATACTTGTTTTCCTATAACATCAAATAAAGAAATTGTTCTTTCTGTATTCAAGTCAGATTCAATATGTAAAACACCGTTTGATACTGGGTTAGGGTAAACTTTCAATCCGTCAATTTGTGAGAAAGATTGGTTTGCTAAGGTGAAGTTTAGCGCACTATCTATTGTTAATTCGTCTATAGTAATAACCGTTGGAGTTAAGGTAGCGGAATCTTGTCTAAATACAAATCCGCCTAAGCCTGTAATTGCAGCAGTTGGAGTATAAGTAGCTGTTGGCGCTGTAGTTCCTCCGATTGTTGGATTTACACATAAAAATACAGTATTATTACTAAAATCATATCCAAGCACTAAATATTGAGTGGTTGCTGTAGCATATAAAGCTGCGTCCCAAACAACATCTGAAGTAGCCGCTCCAATACCATATTGAATTTGCGTCCCGTTTTTTCTAACCCATAATCTGGCATTAGTTATACTACTTGCGTTGTCAGTAAGAATTGCAAAATAAGAACCATTTAAATCTGTAGTAATTCCAGAAATATCGGTTACAGAAATTAACATTCTTGCATTAATACTTCCAGCAGTAGTATTTGTAAATAAAGTTTTTGATTCTGCTCCGGCTCCACCAAATGAAATTGAATTTCCACTAGAAGTAATTCCTGTATAATTCAAGTTGCCAGTTGCAGCAACAATATTATCACCAGTATTTAAAATACTCCATTTTTGTTCATTATTTAATGAGTTTCCATCAGTATAAGGGAATGAATCTGAAAAAGGTAATGTGTTAATTGGCTTACACTCTGGTGCAGTAATTGTTTTTACAATGTCACAACCACCTGAAACTGTTAAAGTATTATTAGTACCTTCAGTAACGCCAGAAATAATAATATTTCCTATTGCGACTGTTGAAGGATTATCACCGCTTATAGTTCCAGTTGTAACACTCATAGTATAAGTTGCAGTTCCACCACCAGTAAAAGGAATTGTTGTTGTGTAGGAATCTAATGAAAAAGTAGTTGCATTACAAACAGCAACTTCAGTACTTAATGATAAAGGACAAGCAGTGGTATTGAACCAAGTTTGGTATACTCTTAGCCCATCAATAGTAATGTTTTGTGTAGCGCTATATTGTCTTAAATAAACTCCAGCTACACTAGCTCCTCCAGAACCAGTTGATGTAGCGGTTGGAACTCCTGCAGAAGCTTCTGATACTGGAATAGAGGCAGGAATAATCCATAAACTAACTGGACCTGATGTTGAAACGCCATATTTGATAACTGCTAAATAGGTTGTGTTTGGGTCGAAATCCGTTGAAGAATAAGTTGCTGTTGAATTACCAATTCCAAAATTTATTTTACCAGAAGTAGCAGACGGTTTTGCAAAAAATCTTGCAAAAAAAGCAGTTGTCCCAGTTCCTAAACTTAAGAAATAACCATCAACCGCAGTTGTTACGTTTACTAAAAATGAAACATATAAATCACCAGATGTTATAGGAGTTGAAAAAGCTTTATTTACATCCTGGCCAGTATTGTCTAGTCTAGCAGCGTTGCCTATGGCTGAGGCAGTGAAACCTGTTGTTTCTGAATAACCAGTATAATTTAAACCGTTAGATGTTCCAACATCAATTGGCGCAGTTGTTGCACTACTATGTGCTGTCCAACCATTAGCTGTAAGTAAAGCGCCATCTGCATAATTAAAATCATCTGAAAATACTTGTCCAAATGAAATACAACTAAATGTCAATGTAAATAATAAAGCGTAAATTTTTTTCATAATTATTTTTTTAGATTTTTAAAGTCAACAAATATAAGTAGAATTTTTATTTATTATAAAAATTTCAATGTAAAAAAATCATTAAATTATAAACAAATATGGTTTATAACTATTTGACAATTAGTTTTCTAGTGGCTGTGGATTCCCCTTCTTTAATCTTAATAATATAAACACCAGGAGATAGTGCTGAAATATTCAATTCTTTAGAGTTCAATAGGGTTTGAAGTACTCTTTTTCCTAAAACATCAAAAATAGTAATTTCCTTGTCTAAAGATAATCTTGAAGTAATGTAAATTTTACCATTGCTCACAGGGTTAGGGTAGAAATTCAAGCCTTCAATTGAAGTGTCTTGATTTCTAACTACTTTGTTTTCTTGTGCTGAAACGCTAAAAGAAGTAAAACAAAGTGCTATTAGAGCAATATAAAAGTAATTTTTAAGCATTAAAAATATTTTTGTAAAGATATATGTTTTTCAGTAAATATGGAAAAATTTTAACTTATTTAAATTGTTTTTTAAGATTTTAATGTTTTTGAAAGGACAATTTACTTTCCATTAAACAAAGTCATTGTATTTTCTAAACCCGCCATCCCAAATGATTTTATAATTTCAGATGCCACTTCTAACCGTTCCGGAAGCTTCGTTTGTTCAATATCATCCCAATTACCAAGCACATAATCTACTTGTTTTCCTTTTTTAAATTCATCACTTATTCCAAATCGAAAACGAGCATATTCCTGAGTATTCAATACTAAGGTTATATTTTTCAGGCCATTATGTCCGCCATCACTTCCTTTTGATCGAATTCTAATGGTGCCAAAGGACAAATTCAAATCATCGGCAATTATCAAAATATTTTGTAGCGGAATATTTTCTTTTTCCATCCAATATTTAACCGCTTTTCCACTAAGATTCATATACGTATTTGGCTTTAATAGAAAAAAAGTTTTGCCCTTCAATTTTAATTCTGCTAAAGCTCCAAATTTTAAATTATCAAATGAAATGCTTTCGTTTTTAGCTAAAAAATCTAAAATTTTAAACCCTATATTATGTCTTGTATTTGCATAATCAGCACCAATATTTCCAAGACCTACAATCAAAAATTTATTCATAATATCCGTTTTCTCTGCTGGTTTTGCTTTCGTAAATAAACCGTTCAGCCATTTTATCATATCACAAAAGTAGTTTATTTATTTAATTTCTGAAGGTATCAAACAAACAGGAATCGGATTCATTTTATGCTGATTTATAGTATTCAATCTTTTGTAAATTGAAAATGCAATTTGTTCTCTTCCTGAAAAATCATTTGCTGTTTTTCCTTTTTCATCTTCAAGCATTGCCCATTCCAACTCATCATAACTGGCTCCAAGTTGCTCCTCGTCCGTTCTTGCATCTCCAAAAAGTCCGTCCGAAGGTTCCGCTTTCAATATAGATTCGGGAATTTTTAAAAATTCGCCAAGCGCAAAAACATCCGATTTCATCAAATCCGCAATTGGACTCAAATCTACGCCGCCATCACCATATTTTGTGTAGAAACCAACGCCAAAATCCTCGACTTTATTCCCAGTTCCAGCAACTAAATACCCATAAATTCCTGCGTGATAATACAAAGTTGTCATTCGCAATCGCGCCCGAGTATTTGCCAAAGCAAGGTTTTTTCTGTTTTCGTCATTTCCAGTCGGCACCAAATCTATAAAACTGTCAAATACCGAAGTCAAATCTGCAATCGTGCTGGAAACATTTGAAAACCTATTTTTAAGTTGCAAAATGTGCTCTTTTCCACGACTTACATGACTTTCCGCCTGATGAATCGGCATTTCCACACACAAAGTTGGTAATCCCGTTTGGGCACATAAGGTCGAAGTTACCGCCGAATCAACTCCGCCAGAAATTCCAATAACAAATCCATTCGTTTTTGAAGCAATCGCATATTCTTTTAACCAATTGACAATGTGATTATTAACTTTTTCAACTTGAATTGTACTTTTTTTAGACATATTTTGTAAAAATTTAAAATACTGCAATGTATCTTTGCAAAAATAATAATTATTTGGAGCTATTTCCTGCTTTCCGTTCCAATCTTTTTTTTCGTACCTCAAAAAAAGGATTTCCACTGCACTCAGGGCTAAAAAATGTCTAAAATGAAAAATTTGTTGTCTTTATTCTCATTATTGGTGCTTTTGGCATCTTGCGATAAAAAAAGTAAAATCGAAAAAGAAGTCGAAAACATTCCTGTATCTTTAAAAGTAGAACGTTTCGACAAAATTTTCTATGAAACGCCAGTTGCAAATCTTTCGCAAATCAAACAAAAATACCCGTATTTATTTCCCGTTGCAACACCAGATTCTGTTTGGGTCAATAAAATGAAAAACCCATTAAACAGAGAATTATACACGGAAGTGCAAAAAAAATATTCAAATTTTGAAAAGGTAAATGCCGATTTAGACCATCTTTTCCGACATATAAAATACTATTTTCCAAAAACAAAAATACCAAAAGTGATTACACTGATTTCGGAAATGGATTATCAAAACAAAGCAATTTATGCCGATAGTTTGGTCGTAATTTCTTTGGATTTGTATCTTGGAAAAAACCATAAATTTTATGAGTTTCCAGAATATCTAAAACAAAATTTTGAGGAAAATCAGATTATGCCTGATATTGTTTCCAGTTTTGCAGCAACAAAAATTTCAAATTTTTCAGATAAAACCTTGCTTTCTCAAATGATTTACGCTGGAAAAGAATTGTACCTTAAAGACGTTTTATTGCCCGATACAACCGATGCTGAAAAAATTGGTTACACGCAAGAACAAATAACGTGGTGCCAAGAAAACGAAAGTTATATGTGGCGTCATTTTATGGAAAATAATCTGTTATACAGCACCGATTCGAAATTACCGAACCGATTTATAAATGTCGCTCCGTTTTCAAAATTTTATTTGGAAATCGATAATGATACGCCAGGTAGAGTTGGAACTTGGGTTGGATGGCAGATTGTTCGTTCTTTTATGAATAATAATGATGTAACTTTGCAACAAGCATTGCAAATGGATCCAATGGAATTATTTCAAAAATCAAAATACAAACCAAAAAAATAATGGCAAATTCAACCTCTGAAATTAAATTTTTCGTAGAATTAGACGAAAATAAAGTACCCGAAAAACTAAGTTGGACAGCCCAAGACGGAGGTGTTCAAGCCGAAGATGCCAAAGCCATTATGCTTTCTATTTGGGATAGTAAGGCTCAAGAATCGTTGCGAATCGATTTGTGGACTAAAGACATGCCTGTTGACGAAATGAAATTGTTTTTTCATCAAACTTTAGTTGCGATGTCTGATACTTTCAAACGCGCTACTGACGACGAAAAAATGTCGGATACGATGAAAGATTTCTGTGATTATTTCGCTGAAAAATTAGATCTGAATAAGTAGTAACAACTTTTCTAACGAAAAAATCCCAAAACACATTGATGTATTTTGGGATTTTTTATTGGATAAAAGAATTTCTAAAACTGACTGTTGTTCTTGAAAACTTCTTGATTTACTTCGTCTATATAATTCAATAACTCCATTTTTCCAGTTGATTCTGTTGCGGAAGTCACAAAGTGATTTGGCATTTCAGCCCAATTGTTAGCAAACATTTGCTTTCTGTAGGCAGCAATGTGAGAATCAATTTTCACTTTACTGATTTTGTCGGCTTTTGTAAAAACAATACAAAAAGGAATTTCACTTTCTCCCATATACGACATAAATTCGATATCAATATTTTGGGCTTCGTGACGAATATCAATTAAAACAAAAGCGCAAACCAGTTGTTCTCTTGTTTCAAAATAATCAGTTATAAATTGTTGAAAAACAGATTTCGTTTTCTTGGAAACTTTTGCATATCCATAACCAGGTAAGTCGACCAAAAACCAATTGTTGTTAATCAAAAAGTGGTTTATCAATTGTGTTTTTCCAGGTCTTCCCGAAGTTTTTGCTAAGTTTTTATGATTCGTTAGCATGTTAATCAAAGACGATTTTCCAACATTGGAACGACCAATAAAGGCATATTCTGGCAAGAAATCTTTCGGACATTTATCAACTTCAGAATTGCTGATTATAAATTCGGCGGTATTAATTTTCATAATCAAATTTGATTTCGGCAAAGGTAGTTAAAAAAACACCACGACAATTCCAGTAAATACTCGAAATGTTGTGGTTTATCTATTTTGAAATATTACAAATTTACCTTTTGCAACCATTCATGCATGAGTTCGTTGAATTCCTCTGGTCGTTCCATCATTGCGGCGTGACCACATTTATCAATCCAATATAAAGTAGAATTGGGTAATAATTTATTGAATTCTAATGCAACATCTGGTGGCGTTACATTGTCATTTTTACCCCAAATAATGCAAGTTGGAACGTGCATTTTTGGTAAATCTTTGGCCATATTATGACGAATCGCACTTTTGGCAATC